>JAZOWW010000016.1:0-61310 GCA_045659425.1 Alistipes sp.
GAGAGAATCTCGACAATATCTCCGTTTTTGAGGGTTTCACGAATAGGTACGGCACGACCATTTACCTTACCGCCGGCGCAGGTTGAGCCGAGGTTGGTGTGGATGTCGAAGGCGAAGTCGAGGATTGTTGCTCCCTCCGGAAGTTTGCGGATATCGCCATTTGGCGTGAAGACGAAAATTTCGTTCGACACAGGCTTTGCATCGAAGCGCTCGGCAATATCCTCCTTCGTCTCGTCCATCAACTCACGAAGACGCTGCAACCACTGCTCCGAGGTCTGTGCGCCCTGATTTACACCCTTGTAGCGCCAGTGTGCGGCGATACCGAGTTCCGCCACATCGTCCATACGCTCCGTACGAATCTGTATCTCCACCCATCTGCCGTCGCCTGCCGATACGGTGGTATGCAGGGACTCGTAACCGTTGGACTTGGGGATGGTAATCCAGTCACGCATACGCTCGGTATTCGGCGTGTAGAAATCGCTTACGATGGAATATACCGTCCAGCACTGCATCTTCTCCTGCTCCTTCGGGCAGTCGATAATGATGCGGAGTGCAAATATATCATAGACACCTTCAAAAGGCACCTTCTGCTTACGCATCTTGTTCCATATTGAGTATATGGATTTGGTACGGCTCTTTATGTGGTAGCGGATGCCTGCGGCATCGAGAGCCTTCTGTATCGGCTCGATAAAACGCTCGATAAAACGCAGACGCTCCTGCTCACTCTCGGCCAACTTGTCGCAGATGTGGCGATAATCGGCAGGTTCGAGTTGCGAGAGTGCCAAATCCTCCAACTCGCTCTTGATGTTGTAGAGTCCGAGTTTGTGCGCAATCTGTGCATAGAGGTTCATGCTCTCCCAACTCTTCTTCTGACGCTTTGCTTCGGGAAACATCTCTATCGAACGCATAACCTCCAAGCGGTCGGCAAGTTTGATGAGGATGACACGAGGATCTTCCGAGTAGGCCACAATCATATCTCGGAAGTCGGAAGCCTGCTCCGATTGTGTGTTCATCTTCAACTCCGAGATATTTGCCAGGCCGACAACAATGCCTACGACCTCCTGTCCAAAGAGTTCGTTAATCTCTTTGAGCATATCGTTCAGTGCGCCATCTTCCTCGCTCTTGGCAACGATACGCACGGCATCGTGTATGATGGCCGCAACGGTAGAGTTTCGTCCCAAGCCTACCTCTGTGGCAACGATGCGGGCAACCTCAACATCGTGGTCGAGCATAGGCTCTCCGTTATATCGTTTCAGTGTGCCGATATGTCGGTCGGCATAGACCAAAGCACGGTCAACGTACTCTTGCGTTGTGGTGGAGAACATCTCGGCTATTTTTGCTCTAAATGCGGCGTATCGCTCGGCAAGATGCTTGTTTATGATAAACTCTTCCATAATCTTATTCCTCCTCTGTTTCTGGTTTGCGAACGATGTACAGATAATCCTCCCCCAGACTGTACTCTTCGCATTGTTGCTTCGTAAAGTTCGATTTATAATCTATCTCCTCGGCAATAAAGCCCGCCTCAGATAGTCTTTCTGTGTAATCTCGACCATATATGCGGCGGTGGTCATATTGCCCGAATATTTTGGCACGTTCGCTCGGATCTGTGACCGAATCATCCTCGAAGGTATGCTCTCGCTCGTGGTCAACGGGGGATAACAATACGCCCCAGCCTCCGGGTTTTAATATTCGATATAGTTCGCTCAACGCCTTGCGGTCGCTCTCGACATGTTCGAGTAGGTGGTTGCAGATGATGACATCAACACTCGCCGCAGGCATCGGTATCTCCTGCACGTCGAAGTGCATATCGGCTAACGGACTCTCCAAGTCGGCCGTGATATATCGCTCGGGCATTGCCTTATAGTGGCGTTTGAGTCGCTTCATCAGGTTGACCTCCGGTGCGATGTGCAATATCGTCGGGTGGTCGGCAAAGAGTGTCGTCTCACGTGTCAGCCACAACCATAGCAGGCGGTGACGCTCCAAGGAGAGACATCTCGGGCATAGAGCATCCTTGCGTGATGTCACATATCCGTATGGCAGGAATTCTCGGCGGTGAGCATTACATACAGGACACACTCTGCCTCGGCCGACGTATGCTACGCCGAGCAGAGGAACGGCCAAGCCCGCCATGCGCTGTAACCACGGACGGGGTATGGCGTTCAATGCCCATCGTATGCCCTTTGCAATAATACCCATCTTTTTTGCCACTTTTACGTTGTTTACTCTGCAAAAATCTTTGTAACCTCGCCCTCTGCCTTGCGTAGTTTCGCACGGCACAAAGTGATAAGTTCCGAGGCACGCTTTACACGCTCTGAGAGCGTATCTACATTGACCGCCTCCTGCTGCAACTCCGAGAGTATCTGCTCAACCTCGGCCATTGCCTCCTCGTAAGAGATTTCGTTACTCTTCTTTGCCATATCTTTTCAACTCTTTATCCAATATCTCGGCCGTTATGCTACCGTCCGAGAGTGTTATCTCTATCTTGTCGCCTCGCTCTACCTGCTCTACGCTGCGAATTGCCCGACCCTCAATCTTTGCTAACGCAAAGCCAAGTTGGAAGAGTCGTTCGGGTGCAAAATTTTCAATCAGCGCCTCGTAGTTCTCTATGCGTCGTGTCTCTCGCTGCAAGGCCATTCCTGAGGCAGAGAGCAGCATTTGGCGGAGGTGTTGCAGGTGCTTCTGCTCGGTAGCCACAGCCATCTGTGCCATGTTGCGAATTTCTGCGCCTATACGCTGCAATCGCAACTCTGCCGAGTGGGCTGTTTGTGCGCACAACTCTCGCAGTTGCACAGCCATATACTCCAAGTCGGCATCGAACGCCTCGGCTCGTCCTGCCAACCACGCCGCTACGGCGGTCGGGGTTTTGAGCGGCTTTGCCGCCACAAGGTCGGCCACGCTCACATCCTTGTCATGACCGATACCCGTCAGCACGGGGAGCGGGAATTGTGCTACGTACGAGCATATCAAGTATGCGTTGAAGGCATCCAAATCGCCCGTAGAGCCTCCGCCACGGATTATTACGGCAGCGTCAAACTCATCGGCTCGTTCGGCAATGCGACCAAGTGCCGCCACGACGCTCTGCTCGCTTGCATTTCCCTGCATCACAGCCTCAAAGAGCGTCAGCGAGATTCTGTATTGTGAACGCTCAATCTCACGACAGAAGTCTTGGTATCCCGCTGCCGAGCCGCTTGATACGACGGCGATGCGCTGTGGCACTGTCGGCATTGGCAGACTGCGATTCATATCCCATACCCCCTCCTCTTTCAGGCGGTCAATGGTCTGTTGTCGCTGTCGCTCCATCTCTCCCAACGTATAAGTAGGGTCGATGTCCGATATTTGCAGACTCAATCCATATACGGGGTGGTATCCGATTGTGGCACGCACCAAGATCTTCATTCCTGCCATCAGCGGGCGGCCGCTTGTCTTCTCGAAGCGGGGCGCAAGGGTGGCATATAGGCTCTTCCAGATTACGGCTCTGGCCTGCGCCTTGGCTACCGCTCCTGCGTTACCGTTACTCTGCTTCTCAATCAACTCCAAGTAACAATGACCCGAATAGTTAACCTTAATTTCGGCAATCTCGGCACAAACCCATAGCGATTGTGGTAGTGCCGATTCAAGCACGGAGCCTATGCGGCTCTGCAACTCAAACAACGATATGTATCCCACGCTCTCCATGCTACATCAATACGATATATCGTTCACGTGGCATACTTTTGCCCTTTGGCAACTGTATCGAGAGTACATAGTCGCTCTTGACCGGTACGCCAGCCTTTGTTGCTGGTTGCCACGACGGAGCATTCGTTATCGCCTTGATTACTCGTTTGCGCAGCACTCTGTCGGTCGATTCCAACTCGTCACCGAGTGTCAGGCTACCGTCCGTCTCAATGGTATAGCGCACGACGTAACGGGCTGCGGGATCGCTTGCCTTCCATTTGACCTGCGAAGCGATGTAGTCGGCGAATGGCTCGCCCTTGTGAAATCGTGCCGCACGGTCGTAGCAGAGCGTGATGATGACCACTCCGTTGTTGGCCTGCTCGCCATACTTGGCAACACTCTCTTCGTTGGCCGAGAGGGTCTCTATCTTCTCGATATTCTCCTCAGGAATATGTGCGACACTCTGCCACACCCGCCCGTTGACGATGTAGAGCGGATGTGTGTCCTGCTGTGCCGAGGCGATAGCGCCGCATAAAAGGCTCACGAACATAAGAAGGTGTCGTCGCATATCCTAAAAAGTTCTTCGTTAAGCCAACTCCGACTCTTTGAGTCGCTCGGCATTCTCGGCAACAATCAGGTGGTCGATACAATCCTGAATATCGCCATCCATAAATGCTCCGAGGTTATAAATCGTATAGTTTATACGGTGGTCGGTGATACGTCCCTGCGGATAGTTGTATGTACGAATCTTCGCAGAGCGGTCGCCCGTAGATACCAAAGTCTTACGCTTCGATGCAATTTCGTCGAGATACTTCTGATACTCCAAGTTGAAGATTCGGGTACGCAACTCCTCGAAGGCCTTCTCGGTATTTTTCAACTGCGACTTCTGGTCCTGACACTGCACGACGATACCTGTCGGGATGTGTGTCAGACGGATTGCCGAGTAGGTTGTATTTACCGACTGTCCACCCGGACCCGATGCACAGAATATATCCTTACGAATATCGTTCCAAGATACCTCAACATCGAACTCGTCAGCCTCAGGAAGTACCGCTACGGATGCTGCCGAGGTATGTACACGACCCTGAGTCTCGGTCTGTGGGACACGCTGCACACGGTGTACGCCCGACTCATATTTGAGCGTTCCATATACGTTGTTGCCGGTAACCTTCATGATAACCTCCTTGTAACCGCCAACAGCACCGTCGGAGAAGGAAGTCACCTCGTAACGCCAGCCCATCGACTCAATGTACTTGGTGTACATACGCATCAGGTCGCCGGCAAACAAAGCAGCCTCGTCGCCACCCGTACCGCCACGAATCTCCAATACGGCGTTCTTCGCATCCTGTGGGTCTTTCGGAATGAGTAGGAGTTTAATCTCTTCCTCCATTGCCTCAATCATCGGCTCCAACTCGGCAACCTCGGCACGAGCCATTTCACGGAAGTCCTCATCCTTCTCGTTCGCCAGAATATCTTTGGCATCAGCAAGATCAGCGACCGCTTTGCGATAGCGCTCTGAGGTCTCGATGATTGGCTCCAACTCACGATACTCTTTGTTGTACTGAACGAAAGTCTTAACGTCCGAAATTACCTCTGGGTCGGTGAGTTTCTGTCCCAACTCCTCGTACTTGATTTTCAGACCGTCAAGACGTGTTAAAATTGAATTTTCTGCCATCTGTTACTTTTGTTTTTTATTTGCATTTTTACTTTGAATCTTTAACCAGTCGGCCAATGCATCCTTGTACTCCTTGTCGTACTTGAACTCCTTGTGACCTGCCCAGCCGTGACCACCCGAAGGGTAGATGTGCATAGTTGCAGGAACGCCGTTTGCCTTCAATGCCTCGTAGTAGAGTACGGAACTGATTGTTGGCACGGTCAAGTCGTCGTCGCTGAGCAACAAGATGGTTGGAGGGGTAGTTGGAGTCACACGGTTTTCGAGCGAGTAGTAGAGTTGCTCGTTGTGTGTACGAGCCTTACCAAGCAAGTACTCGAATGTATTCTGGTGAGTCTCCCATGTTGCACCTGTGATAACAGGGTAGAAGAGAATCGAGAATGCCGGCTTCTCTTTGTCTGCTGTGAAGTTTGAAGTGTAGGCTGCCAGGTGACCACCTGCCGAACTTCCGCAGATACCTACCTGTGCAGGATCAACACCCCACTTCTTGCCCTTCTTGCGAAGGAAACGCAATGCTGCCTGAGCATCTTCGAGCGGTACCTCCTTGTGGCCTCGGTTAGGCAAACGATACTTAACAACAACGGCTGTGATGCCGAGGCTCTGGAAATACTTCGCCATCTCAAAGCCCTCGTGAGCGATGCAGACCTTGCTGTATCCTCCGCCAGGGAGTACTACGATAGCCTGACCGGTAGCCTTTGCAGGGTCTGCCTTGTAGATGTAGAAGTCGGTCTGCGAGGTCTGTGTGAAGTGCAGACGCTCGTTGATCTTCTCGTCACGGCTCTCCTCGTTTGAGTGTGGAGCCTTCTTGTTGTTCCAGAAATTGGTGATGATTTCATCTGCACCGCTTCTCTCCAAAGAGAGGGTGATGGTCTTTTGTGCCGATACGCTTGTTGCCATAGCGATAGTTGCAATAATTACAATAAAACGTTTCATTATTTTTTATTTTTTTGGTTTTCTAAATCTATTTATTGAGCAACTCCAACCACTTTTTAAGTTGGTATTGCCAGTTGTCGTGGTAGCGGAATTTGTTGTCACAAACCCAACCGTGTCCTCCTTCCGGATAGATGTACATAGATGCCTTTACGCCATAGTGTTTCAAAGCATTGTAATAGACAATCGAGCTGATAGGAGGAACTACTCTGTCATCATTGCTCAAGAATAAGATTGCAGGAGGAGTTGTTGGGGTTACACGGTTTTCGAGCGAGTAGTATTCTCGCTCATATGCTGCATGATGCTTGCCCAACAAACGGTAGAATGTATTTTGATGCGTCATACATGTTGCTGCAGATATCACAGGATAGAAGAGTACCGAGAATGCCGGTTTCTCCTCGTCGGCAGTGAAGGTCGAGGTGTATGCCGCAAGGTGGCCTCCTGCCGAGGAGCCTGCAATACCCACCTTTGTTGGGTCTATACCTAACTTCTTGGCATTCTTGCGAAGGTAACGCAATGCAGCCTGAGCATCCTCGAGCGGCACCTCTTTATGTCCGTTGTTAGGGAGTCGGTACTTTACAACTAACGCTGTAACGCCAATGCTCTTGAAGTATTCGGCCAATTGAAAACCTTCGCGTTCGATGCAGATTTTTCCATAACCTCCACCAGGAAGGATTACTACCGACTGTCCGGTAGCAACATCTTCTGCCGCCTTGTAAAGGAAGAATAGAGTCTCGGAGGTGTTGATCAGATGGCCGTTCTTGTCACGACCTTCATCTTTGGTCTCCTCGTTCGAGTGTGGAGCCTTGTCGTTATTCCAAACCTTTATGATTTTATCGGCCTTGCAAGGGATATCGGCTATTGCCTTTTGTGCCGATGTATTAGCAAACGTCGACAAAAGAACTATTGTAAATAATAACTTTTTCATAGCGCTATCCATTTTATTTGTTTAAGAGGTTTAACCAGTCGAGCCAATCGATAATGGCCTCTTTGTACTCCGTGTTGTGCTGTTTGAGGCTATGTCCGCCATTCGGATAGATTCGCATAGAGGCCTTTACTCCATGACGCAACAATGCTTCGTAGTAGGCTGTCGAACTATATGGCAGAACAACTCTGTCGTCATCGCACAGCAAGAGCAGTGTCGGCGGAGTTGTCGGTGTGACCATATTGTGCACCGAGATATCCACGGTCTCCTGGAAAGAGAAATCATTACCCAGCAGAGCAGCATTTGCTTTTGGTGTTGTATAGAATTCGGTGCGAACCATTGAACCGAAGAGTGGAATTGCAAATGCAGGTTTCTCGTCATCGGGCATTACATTTGAGACCCAGGCTGCAAGACATCCGCCTGCCGATGAGCCTGAAACGCCTACCTTTTTAGGGTCGACACCAAGGTCTGTTCGTGTGCGAAGATAACGTACGGCGCCCATTGCATCCTCGAGCATTGCCTCTTTATGACCATTAGGCAGGCGATACTTTACGATAGCAGCCGTGATACCTTGCGAACTATACCATTTTGCAATGGAGGAGTTCAGGTGGAGGCTTGTGAAACTTCCGCCCGGATATATTGCGACTGCAATACCGGTGTTTTTCTCAGGGTCTGCTTTGTAGATATAGAGTTCGAACGAAGAGGTATTTATCATAACCCCCTTTTTGCCTTTTCTCCACGCCTCATCCTTGGTTTGATAGTTTGAGTACTGTGCTGTAGAGTTATCCCATAAGCGCACGGTCTCGTCGGCTCCCTGGAAGGAGAGCGTCCTTTGTGCCGATGCCGAAATCGTTGTGCAGGCTACAATAGCTATAAGTATTACGATTCGTTTCATTGTACAATGTCTATTGTTGTCAATTATGAGTCAATTAGTTGAGCAAAATCCAATTGCGCATAGTCTCCAACCACTGTTGGCGATAGACCCAATTCTCTCGACCAATCCAGCCGTGAGCCCCCGAAGGGTATATGTGCATAGAGGCCTTTATGCCGTAGTGTTTGAGCGCCTTGTAGTAGAGGATTGAGTTGATTGGCGCAGCCGTAACATCGTCGTCGCTATGCAAAAGTAGCGCTGGTGGAGTATCCTTTGTAACCAACAGGTCGGCAGAGTGCTGCTCCAAGTCGAGCGATGTGCGCCATGCTCCCAGTAGGGCGTGTAACGTATATTGTTGGCCCTTGCCTGACCAAATCAAACCATTGATGACAGGGTAGATAAGCACTGAGAAGTTTGGACGCTCTTCCATAGGGAGAACGTTTGAGCACCACGCAGCGAGGTGACCACCTGCCGAGTTGCCGCTTACGCCTACCTTGTGAGGGTCGATACCCAGACGCTCGGCATTCTCTCGCATGTATGCTAATGCGGCACGTGCATCTTCGAGCGGAACCTCTCGTTGTCCGTTAGGCAGACGGTACTTTACGATAAGGGTAGTGATGCCCTGATCTCGCAACCACTCGGCCATGCCGAAGTTGAGGTTTACGCTCATATAGCCTCCGCCAGGGAAGTGAATGAGGCTCTGTCCCGTAGGATTCTTCGCTTTGAAGAGGTAGAATACTGTTTCGGTAGTATGAGAAACCTTATAGCCGCTGCCTCTCTTCTTAATTACCTCAGGATGTGTGTCGAGGCTTGAATGAGGAGCGGTCTCGTTATTCCAGAGGGTTATAACCTCATCTGCCGAAGACTCAATCTGTACGCTCTCTTGTGCCGTTGCTGCGGTATAGAGAGTTGCGAATGCCATAAGAATCAAAAGTTTCTTCATCGGTTATTATTTTTTAGTTCTGTTTTTATACTCTTCGAGGTTCTCAATCCAATCCTTTACAGAGCCGAGCCACTGCTCTCGGTATTCCCAATTAGTCTTGCCTGACCAGCCGTGGCCACCCGAAGGGTAGATGTGCATTGAAGCGGGAACACCATAGCGTTTGAGAGCCTTATAATAGGCTGTTGAGGTAGTAGAACGAACAACTAAATCGTTGTCCGAGAGCAACAACAGCGTAGGAGGTGTTGTCTTCGAGACAAGGTTAGGTGTAGAGTATGTCTCTGCCATAGACGCTGATACGCCCTTTCCGCCGAGCAGGATGTTTGTGCTGTGGCGGTTGAAGGTGCCGTCACGAACCATTGCTCCATAGACGAGAATTGCGAAACATGGCTTCTTCTCATCCTCCAAGATGTTTGATACCCACGCAGCAAGGTGTCCGCCGGCCGAGTTGCCATAAACGCCGACTTTCTGCGGGTCGATGTTATACTTTTCGGCATTGTTACGCATATAGTCGATTGCGCCGATAGCATCTTCGAGCATTGCATCCGCATGTCCGGTATTTGGCAGACGGTACTTTACAACCACAGCGGTAATACCGTTGTCTCGACACCAAACAGGGAAAGAGAGAGGAAAACTCAGGTATGTATAGCCCCCACCAGGGTAGATGACCATACAGTAGCCCGTAGCCTTCTCCTTTGGGGGAGTGAAGATGTAGAGTTCGGCCGAGGAGGTGTTGTATAGTTTTGTCTTCTTTTTGAGAAGTTCATCTTTATCCATATCGTTAGAGTACTTGGCTGTGGAGTTGTCCCATAAGCGAACAACTTCGTCTGCATCGGTCTCTACCGTGATGGTATTTTGCGCAGAGATGGTAAACACTGCGCAGAGAGCAATAGAGAGGAGCAAAACTCTTTTCATAGCGGGGTAGTTTATTTTTTTCATAGCGGGGTAGTTTATTTTCGTTGAATCTCCAACCAATCTTTGATTGCCGCCTTGCACTGCTCGGCATATTTGTAGTCGTTGTGACCTGCCCAACCGTGACCTCCCGAAGGGAAGGTATAGATTGCAGCGGGGATGCCAAAGTGACGCAAGCGCTTGTAGTAGAGCATCGAGTTTACGGTCGATACTCGCAAATCGTCGTCAGCAAGCAGGAACAATGTCGGAGGTGTTGTTGCCGTCACTCGATTTTCGAGCGAGTAGTACTCCTGCTCGGCATTTGTGCGCTCCTTGCCCAATAGATTGCCGAAGGTGCCGTGATTTGGACTGCGAGTCATACCGCTGATTACGGGATATACCAGAATCGTGAAAGCAGGTTTCTCGGCATCGGGGGTAAATGTCGATGTGTGGGCCGCCAAGTGTCCGCCTGCCGAGCATCCCAAGATACCTACCTGTGCAGGGTCAACGCCCCACGCCTTTCCCTCGGTACGCATATATCGCAAACCTGCCTGTGCATCTTCGAGCGGCACCTCACGGTGTCCGTTTGGCAGACGGTACTTTACGACAATGGTGGTAACACCAATGCTGCGCAGATACTCTGCTACCTTGAATCCGTCGAACTTGATGCTGAGTTTTCTATATCCGCCACCAGGAACGAGAACCACTCCCTGGCCTGTTGCAATCTTAGGGTCTGCCTTGAAGACATAGAAGTCGGTCTGCGAGGTGTTGAACAACTCTCGCTTAAAGCCCTCGCTAACGCTCTCCGGCTCGGTTATGCCGTTTGAGTGTGGTGCTGTTGCATTGTTCCAATAGTTGACAACAACCTCATCTGCACCGCACTCCTCCAAAGAGAAGACGAAAGGAGTCTGTGCCGAGGCTGTAAAACCGAATATCAGAGCAGCAACGATGATTGCCAAAATTTGTTTCATAGTCGATTATTTTACGATGTTAATAATCTTGCCGGGAACAACGATAATCTTCTTTGGAGTTGCACCCTCCAACCAGCGCTGTACCTCCTCCTTGGTTACGATGTCGGCCTGCAACTCTGCCGGAGTAGCAGAGAGAGGATATACCTGCTTGTGGCGCAACTTGCCGTTAATCATAACCGGATATTCGAAGTTGCTCTCCACGAGGAACTTCTCCTCGCATATAGGGTAAGATGCATAGCAGATAGACTCTTCGTGTCCCATCATCTCCCACAACTGCTCGGCAATGTGCGGAGCAAACGGAGCGATGAGGATGGTGAGCGGTTCGAGGATTGCACGCTTGTGGCACTCGCCCAACTCGTTGGCACAAATCATAAATGCAGCAACAGAGGTGTTGAATGAGAAGTTTTCTATATCCTCACGAATCTTCTTGATTGTCTTATGTAGAGTCTTTAACTCCTTCTCTGTCGGCTGCTCGTCGTTCAAGGCCCACTCGCCAGTGCGGGTGTGGAACATGCGCCAGAAACGTTTGAGGAACTTGTGAACACCGTCAATACCGTTCGTGTCCCAAGGCTTGGACTGCTCCAACGGACCGAGGAACATCTCGTACATACGCAGGGTGTCTGCGCCGTATTGCTCGACGATGAAGTCCGGATTTACGACGTTGTACATCGACTTCGACATCTTCTCGACTGCCCAGCCGCAGATGTACTGCCCGTTTTCGAGGATGAACTCTGCATCGGCAAACTCAGGACGCCAAGCACGGAAGGCGTCCAAGTCGAGGATGTCGTTTTTGACGATGTTTACATCGACGTGAATCTCCTGTGTCTGATATTGGTCACGCAAACCGAGCGATACGAACTGATTTGTTCCGACGATGCGATATACGAAGTTCGAGCGGCCCTGAATCATGCCCTGATTTACGAGTTTCTTGAATGGCTCGCTCTCGCAAACGTATCCCAAATCGTAGAGGAACATGTTCCAGAAACGAGAGTACATAAGGTGTCCCGTAGCATGCTCGATACCGCCGATATACAAATCGACATTGCGCCAATACTCGTTAGCCTCCTTCGATACGAGTGCCTCGTTGTTGCGAGGATCCATATATCGCAAGTAGTATGCTGATGAACCTGCGAAGCCCGGCATTGTCGAGAGTTCATACTCCCAACCCTCTACACGTGCCAACGGTGGCTCTCCCTGCTCGGTAGGGCCGAAGTCCTTGATTGGTGGCAGACAGAGTGGCAACTCCTCCTCCGAGAGTGGGCGAGCGATGTCGCCGTCATAACGGATTGGGAATGGCTCGCCCCAGTAGCGCTGGCGAGAGAAGATTGCGTCACGGAGACGGTAATTTACGAGGCGCTTGCCAAGGCCACGCTTTTCAACCTCCTCGAACATCTTATAGATAGCCTGCTTAACATCTGTACCATTGAGAAAGTCGGAGTTTATCATTGCTCCCTCCTTTGCGTCATACGAAGCGATGCTCAAATCGCCACCCTCTACAACAGGAACGATGTCAAGACCGAAGTGGCGAGCAAATGCGTAGTCACGAGAGTCGTGTGCAGGGACTGCCATGATAGCACCGGTGCCATAGCCTGCCAATACGTAATCTGATGCATAGATAGGAATTCGCTTTCCGGTGAACGGATTGGTTGCATAGGCGCCCGTAAAGACACCGCTCACACGCTTGGTCTCGGCGATACGCTCACGCTCGGAACGCTTCTTGGTCTGCTCGATATACTCCTCGACCGCAGCCTTCTGTTCTGCGGTTGTCATATCTGCAAGCCACTCATGCTCCGGTGCAACAACCATAAAGGTTACACCGAAGATTGTATCGGGGCGGGTTGTGAAGATTTCGAGTTTGCGGGTTGAGCCGTCGGCCATCTCTGCGTCGAAGAATACCTGCGCACCCTCCGAGCGACCAATCCAGTTGCGCTGAATCTCTTTGAGCGACTCGCTCCATTCGAGAGTTTCAAGGCCGTCCAACATGCGCTGTGCATATGCAGTTACACGGAGCAGCCACTGCTTCATGCGCTTCTGCTCAACAGGAAATCCTCCACGAACAGAGAGACCATCCTTTACTTCGTCGTTTGCCAGCACGGTACCCAACTGCGGACACCAGTTTACCATGGTGTCGGCACGGAAGGCCAGACGGTAGTTTTGGAGCACCTGCTCCTTCTCCTCCTCGCTCTTTGCAGACCACTCCTTGGCAGTGAATGAGAGGGCGGTTGTGCAGGCTGCGTTTACACCCTCGGTTCCCGACTTCTCAAAGTGCGCAACGAGTTCCTCGATAGGCTTTGCCTTCTGCTCGGTGCGGTTATAGTAATGCTCGAACATTTTGAGGAATGCCCACTGTGTCCATTTGTAATACTCCGGCTCGCAGGTGCGCACTTCACGCTCCCAATCGTACGAGAAGCCTATCTTGTCCAACTGCTCACGGTAGCGGGCGATGTTCTTCTCTGTTGTCACTGCCGGATGCTGTCCTGTCTGGATAGCATACTGCTCTGCCGGCAAACCGAATGCGTCGTATCCCATTGGGTGCAAGACATTGTAGCCGCAAAGACGTTTGTAGCGTGAATAGATGTCGGAAGCAATATAGCCGAGAGGGTGGCCTACGTGAAGACCCGCTCCTGATGGATAAGGGAACATATCCAAAACGTAAAATTTAGGGCGAGAAGCGTCAACATCTACACGATATACGCCTCGCTCCTTCCACTCTTTCTGCCATTTGGCTTCAATCTCTCTGAAATTGTACTCCATAATTATCTGCTGTTTTTATTTATTTTTTCGTTGTTATTCAATCTTTTGCATCTCGTGCATATCTGCATTATGCGTATGTGCGCACACATACTGATTCGCAAAGATAATTAAAATTATTAAAGCGAAGACTTTTTTGTAAAAGATTTGTTAACTTTGCGTCAATGCAAAACTAAAATTGACCCATTATGAAGAGATTAATTGCTACTCTCCTTTCGGCTTTTGCCATGATTGCGGCAGTGCAGGCGCAGAGCCGTGTGGAACAATTGGCCATCAAGAGCGAGATTCTCGGTGCCGAGAAGGCCTTTTCGGTTTACCTGCCTGACGGATACGATACCTCCGGCGAAAACTACCCCGTTTTGTATCTTCTGCACGGAGCCTATGGCTCACATCGTTCGTGGTGGCGAGATGGTGGCGGAGAGTTGCCCCGAATGGCTGATGAGGAGATTACGGCAGGACGTGCCGCAAAGATGATTGTCGTTATGCCTGATGCAAGCGGTTTGGGTGAGCGTCGAGGAGGTAAAAATATGGGCTACTTCGATGTCGAGGGTTGGCCGTACGAGACCTTCTTCTTCCAGGAGTTTATTCCGTATATTGATAAGAATTTCAGAACGATAGCCGCAAAGGAGGGTCGTGCGATTGCAGGCCTTTCAATGGGCGGTGGCGGCTCGGTTGTTTATGCGCAGAAACATCCTGAAATATTCAATGCCTGCTACTCGACCAGCGGTCTTTTGGACCCCCTTTATCGCTATAAGAACCCTACTCGTTACGGCATCGAATGGATATGGTCGGTGGCTCACAATTCTCCTACGGAATATCTCAAACATGCCACACCTGAGGAGTTGGAGAAGTTGCGTACCGTACGCTGGATGATGGACTGCGGCGACGATGATTTTTTGGTCGATACAAACCTGCGTTTCTTTACCGAAATGCATCGTGCAAAGGTGCCGGTAGAGTTCCGAATTCGTGACGGAGTGCATGATTGGAAATTTTGGAGAGAGGCGCTACCTGAAATTTTGAGTTTTGTCTTCAAAAAACAGTAAATTTCTATATTGATATACGATAAAATATGAACTCCGAAAAGGATCGAAAAACGGTACTTTTCGGAGTCTTTTTTTTGACTGATATTTGTACTTTTCGGAGTTAATTTTTAAGTAAAAAAACGAATTTTTTCTCGAAGGATAGCGTGATTTTAGAAATGTTTGATTATATTTGCAATATGTTGAAATATAAAGATATGTAATATGAAAAGAGTTGTTCTTTTGTTTGTATTTTTTGGAGTTTTTGCTGCGTCGCTCTCTGCGCAGGGCCGTTTGGAGCATCTGACAATAAAGAGCGAGGTACTTGGTGTCGAAAAACCTTACTCAATATACCTGCCCGAGGGTTATGATACCGGTGATGAGCGATACCCTGTTTTGTATCTGTTGCACGGAGCGTTCAGCAACCACTTCTCATGGAACCGTGACGGTGGTGGTGAGTTGCCACGTGTGGCTGATGAGGAGATTGCCGCAGGTCGTATTCCGAAGATGATTGTCGTGATGCCTGACGCAAGCGGTGTAGATGGTAAGAAAGGCGGCAAAAATATGGGATATTTCAATGTTGAAGGTTGGCCTTACGAGACCTTCTTCTTTGATGAATTTATTCCGTATATCGATAAGACTTTTAAGACTATTGCAACGAAAGAGAACCGTGCGATTGCTGGACTTTCGATGGGCGGAGGCGGCTCAGTTGTCTATGCACAGCGACATCCCGATATGTTTAGTGCCTGCTACTCGACCAGCGGACTTTTAGACCACTATCACCGAGTGAAGAAGCCGACGACGACGTTCGAATGGCTCTGGTCTGTTGCTGAGACCTCTCCTGTTGCCTTTTTGCAAAAGGCATCTGCGGAAGAGTTAGAGAAGTTACGCACAGTGCGCTGGATGGCAGACTGCGGTGACGATGACCATTTGATCGATGTAAACATCCGCTTCTTTGGCGAGATGTTGCGAGTGGGCGTGCCTATCGAATTCCGTGTTCGTGACGGTGTTCATAATTGGGCTTTTTGGCGTGTGTCGTTGCCTGATATTTTGAGTTTTTCGTTCAAGAAACAAGAGTAGTCGGATTGTCGATAAACGAGAGGGCGATGCTCCGAAAACGGCTTTTGGTAGGCTGTTTTCGGAGCATTCTCTTTTGGTCCGTAAAATGATGGTTGTGAGGAGAAAATCGACAGGGAAAATAGAAAAATTTTGGAGATGTTGTGTTTGTTGCGAAGTGTTGCAGATTTGGGCATTTTGCAAAATTTATAAACACTGGAAATCAACGTGTTACAAATTTTATTATAAACGAGAGTTATTTTATTGGAAAATCTATAAGAAAAAAGAATTAAAACAAAGCCCGAAATGGGCTAAATAACTGAAAAATCAGCACTAAAAAGGTGAAAAATTTTTCATATATATAGTGTAAAACAAAAAAAATGCCTATCTTTGCAGGCCTTTTGGCACAAACGAAATAGAAATTTGGGGTTGAAATCCCCGTGAGTATTAACAAATTAAAGGTTTAAAATGCCAACTATTCAACAGTTAGTAAGAAACGGCAGAGCGCAGATGGAGGACAAGTCAAAGTCCCCTGCACTCGCAGCGTGCCCTCAGCGTCGTGGTGTTTGTACCCGTGTGTACACTACCACCCCTAAGAAGCCTAACTCGGCTATGCGTAAGGTAGCACGTGTAAGATTGACCAATGGCAAGGAGGTCAACGCCTATATCCCAGGAGAAGGTCACAACTTGCAGGAGCACTCAATCGTACTCGTTCGTGGCGGTCGTGTTAAGGACCTCCCAGGTGTACGTTACCACCTCGTTCGTGGTGCACTCGACTCAGCAGGCGTAGATGGTCGTCGTCAGCGTCGCTCTAAGTACGGTGCTAAGCGTCCAAAGGCAGGTAAGAAGTAAAAAATGAATTTTAGAAAACATTTAACGAAGAAAGAAAACAATGAGAAAAGCTAAGCCAAAGAAGCACACTCTACTTCCTGATCCGAAGTTCAACGACGTGGCAGTAACCCGCTTCGTGAACAACTTGATGTTGGATGGCAAGAAGAGTATTGCCTACACCATTTTCTACGATTCGTTGGAATTGGTAGGCAAGAAGATGAAGGATGCTGATAAATCTCCACTTGAGGTTTGGAAACAAGCCCTTGAGAATATCACTCCACAAGTCGAAGTAAAATCGAAGCGTATCGGTGGAGCGACATTCCAGGTACCAATGGAGGTTCGTCCGGAGCGCAAAGTTTCTATTTCGATGAAAAACCTTGTACTCTTCGCACGTAAGCGTTCCGGAAAATCAATGGCCGAGAAGCTCGCAGGCGAAATAGTAGATGCTTACAATCAGCAGGGTGCTGCCTTCAAGCGTAAGGAGGAGATGCACCGTATGGCTGAGGCAAACAAGGCATTTGCACACTTCAGATTTTAATTATAGGAGAGATTCACAATGGCAAGAGATCTTAAATATACAAGAAACATCGGTATCATGGCTCACATCGATGCCGGTAAGACAACTACTTCCGAGCGTATTCTCTTCTATACGGGTAAAACCCACAAGATTGGCGAGACCCATGAGGGTGCAGCCACTATGGACTGGATGGTTCAGGAGCAGGAGCGTGGTATCACCATTACTTCGGCTGCAACTACCGCTTTCTGGCACTACAAGGATCACCAGTATCAGATCAACCTGATCGACACCCCGGGACACGTTGACTTTACCGTTGAGGTAGAGCGTTCACTCCGTGTTTTGGACGGTGCTGTTGCTACATTCTGTGCAGTAGGTGGTGTTGAGCCACAGTCTGAGACTGTATGGCGTCAGGCTGATAAGTACAATGTTCCTCGTATCGGTTACGTTAACAAGATGGACCGTACAGGTGCGGACTTCCTCGCAGTTTGCTCACAGATTAAGGAGCACTTCGGTACTACCGCTCTTCCAGTGGTATTGCCTATCGGTGTTGAGGATAAGTTCGAGGGTCTGATTGACCTTATATATAATAATGCGATTTACTATTACGACGATAAGACCGTTCGTGATAACTTCGAGTTGCGTGAGATTCCTGCAAACATGAAGGCTGAGGCTGAGGAGTGGCGTAACAAACTCATCGAGGAGGTTGCCGCTACTGACGACGCTTTGATGGAGAAGTTCTTCGAGGATCCAGATTCAATCACTCCTGATGAGTTGATCGCAGCAATCCGTACTGCAACCATGAACATGTCGCTCGTGCCAATGCTTTGCGGTTCGTCATTCCACAACAAGGGTGTACAGAAACTCCTCGACTACATCATGGCATTCCTCCCATCACCACTGGATGTTCCGGCTGTTGAGGGTGTGAATCCAAAGACAGAGGAGACCGAGAAGCGTAACGCTAGCGAGAATGATCCATTCTGCGGTTTGGCATTTAAGATTGCTACCGACCCATTCGTAGGTCGTTTGGCTTTCGTTCGTGTTTACTCAGGTAAACTCGATGCTGGTTCTTACGTATTGAATGCTCGTAGCGGTAAGCGTGAGCGTATCAGCCGTATCTACCAGATGCACGCTAACAAGCAGAATCCTATGGAGTGCGTAACTGCCGGTGACATTTGTGCAGCAGTAGGTTTCAAGGAGATTCACACCGGTGATACTCTTTGCGCTGAGAACGCACCAATCGTACTCGAGCAGATGACCTTCCCTGAGCCGGTTATCGGTTTGGCTGTTGAGCCTAAGACTCAGAAGGACCTCGATAAACTCGGTATCGCTCTTGCGAAACTTGCTGAGGAGGACCCAACTTTCACCGTTCGTACCGATGAGGAGAGTGGCCAGACCATTATCTCTGGTATGGGTGAGTTGCACCTCGATATTATCGTTGACCGTCTCCGTCGTGAGTTCGGTGTAGAGATTAACCAGGGTGCTCCACAGGTTAACTACAAGGAGGCTCTTACTCAGACTATCCAGCACCGTGAGGTATTTAAGAAGCAGACCGGTGGTCGTGGTAAGTTTGCAGACATCATCTTCGAGATCGGTCCTGCTGATGACGACAAACCAGGTCTTACATTCGTTGACGAGGTTAAGGGCGGTAACGTTCCACGTGAGTTCATCCCTGCTGTTCAGAAGGGCTTTGAGTCTGCTATGGCAAACGGTGCACTCGCAGGTTACACTATCGACTCAATGAAGGTTACTTTGAAGGATGGTTCGTTCCACCCAGTTGACCCTGACCAGCTCTCATTCGAAATCTGTGGTCGTAACGGTTTCCGTCAGGCTGCTCCAAAGGCAGGCTCGGTAATCATGGAGCCTATCATGTCGGTTGAGGTTGTAACTCCAGAGGAGAGCATGGGTGATATCATCGGTGACCTTAACAAGCGTCGTGGCCAGATCCAGGGTATGGAGTCTAAGGGTACTGCACGTGTAGTTAAGGCTAAGGTGCCACTGTCAGAGATGTTCGGTTATGTAACAGTTCTCCGTACAATTTCATCGGGTCGTGCAACTTCTTCAATGGAGTTCTCACACTTCGAGGAGGTACCTGCAAACCTTGCAAAGGAGATTATCGAGAAATCGGGTAAAAAGAAGGATTTAGAGTAAACGTAAAGAAGCATATGAACCAGAAGATTAGAATTAAGTTAAAGTCTTTCGACCACAACTTGGTTGATAAGTCGGCTGAAAAGATTGTAAAGACAGTGCGCAGCACTGATGCATTGGTAAGCGGTCCGGTGCCACTCCCAACGCAGAAGCAGATTTTCACTGTAAACCGTTCGACCTTCGTTAACAAGAAGGCACGTGAGCAGTTCCAACTCTGCACTTTCAAGCGTATCATCGACATCTACTCTTCGACTCCGAAGACTATCGACGCTTTGATGAAGCTCGAACTCCCTTCGGGTGTTGAGGTAGAGATCAAGTGCTAATACTTGAAAGACCGAATATAAATCTCGGGCGAAGAAGCGGTGTAAAAATCGCACCGCTTCCTCATCCGAAGGCCCAAAATGCGTATATATAAATATATATAGGTATATAAACACAAAACAAATTCACTTTTATTAACAAACGTAATTAGACAGAAAAATGTCAGGACTAATTGGTAAAAAAATCGGAATGACTTCCGTGTACAGTGCCGAGGGTAAGAACATACCATGCACTGTAATTGAGGCTGGTCCGTGTGTGGTTACGCAAATCAAGACTGTCGAGAAGGATTCTTACGAGGCAGTACAGATTGCCTATGACGACAAGAGTGAAAAGCACACCAGCAACAGTTTGTTAGGTCACTTCAAGAAGGCCGGCACTACCCCAAAACGCAAGATGGCTGAATTCCAGGGTATGCCAGAAGTGAACCTTGGTGATACTCTCACCGTTGATTTGTTCTCTGAGGAGGATTGGGTTGACGTAACCGGTATCTCTAAGGGTCGTGGTTTTCAGGGTGTTGTAAAGCGCCACGGTTTCGGTGGTGTGGGTGGTCAGACCCACGGTCAGCACAACCGTCAGCGTAAGCCGGGTTCCCTCGGTGCATCATCTTATCCGTCACGTGTCTTCAAGGGTAAGCGTTTGCCTGGACAGATGGGTGGCGAGCAGGTTACAGTTCTTAACCTGAAAGTATTAAAGGTAATACCTGAGAACAACCTTATCTTGGTGAAGGGTTCGATTCCGGGTGCAAAAGGTTCTTATTTAACTATTGAGAAGTAGTATGGAATTAGCAGTATTGAACGCACAAGGACAGGAGACCGGTCGTAAGGTAGTTCTTTCGGATGCGGTTTTCGGCGTGGAGGCTAATGACCACGCTATCTACCTCGACGTTAAGCAGTATTTGGCTGACCAGCGTCAGGGTACTCATAAAGCGAAGCAGCGCAACGAGGTTGCAGGCTCAACTCGCAAGTTGAAGAGACAGAAGGGTACAGGTGGTGCACGTTGTGGTAGCATCAAGAGCCCGTTGTTCCCAGGAGGTGGCCGTATTTTCGGTCCGGTACCACGTGACTACAGCTTCAAACTCAACAAGAAATTGAAGAGATTGGCTCGTCGTAGCGCACTCACTTACAAGGCTCAGGCAGGTGCAATCACCGTTGTTGAGAACATCAACCTCGATGCTCCAAAGACAAAGTCAGTAGTTGCTTTGGCATCAGCTCTCAACGTGGCAAACAAGAAGGTTTTGGTCGTTTTGCCGGAAACAAACGTGAACCTTCAGCTCTCATGCCGTAACATCCCATCGGTTAAGACCATTTTGGCTTCTAACCTCAACACTTATGAGGTAATGAACGCATCGGCCGTAGTGATGGTAGAGGGTGCAGAAAATGTATTGAATGTAATGTTAGCTTAAAAAACGGAGGAAAAAATGGAAGTAATCATTAAGCCTATTTTAACCGAGAAGATGACGATTCAGGGCGAAAAGTTGAATCGCTACGGTTTTATCGTTGATGTACGAGCTAACAAGTTGCAGATTCGTAACGCCGTTGAGCAGATGTACAACGTAGTGGTAACAGACGTTAACACTATCAACTGCATGGGTAAGCTCAAGAGCCGCTACACTAAGGCAGGTTTGCTCGAGGGTCGTGCTAATAACTTCAAGAAGGCTATTGTCACCTTGAAGGATGGAGATAAGATTGATTTTTACAGTAATATCTAACGGAGATGGCAGTAAGAAAGTTTAAGCCGGTAACTCCCGGCACAAGACATAAGATTATCGGTACGTTTGAGGAGATCACCACAAACAAGCCGGAGAAGTCGTTGCTTGAAGCAAAGAAAAGCACCGGCGGTCGTAACAATTCTGGTAAGATGACCGTACGCTACATTGGTGGTGGTCACAAGCAGATGTACCGTTTGGTTGACTTCAAGCGAGTAAAGGATGGTGTTGCTGCAACTGTAAAGACTATCGAGTACGATCCAAATCGTACAGCACGTATCGCACTTGTAGTATATGCAGACGGTCAGAAGAGCTATATCTTGGCTCCAAACGGCCTCAAAGTAGGTCAGACCGTAATCAGTGGTTCTGGTGTAGCACCTGAGGTAGGTAACACTTTGCCATTGGCAGAGATTCCACTCGGAACACTTATCCACAATATTGAACTCTACCCTGGTCAGGGTGCGCAGATGGCGCGTTCTGCCGGTTCGTATGCTCAGCTTTTGGCACGTGAGGGCAAGTTTGCCATCATCAAGTTGCCTTCAGGTGAGACTCGTATGGTACTCGTAACTTGCCGTGCAACTGTGGGTGTTGTATCTAATGTAGATCACAACCTCGAGTCGTCTGGTAAGGCTGGTCGTAAGCGTTGGCTCGGTCGCCGTCCTCACAACCGTGGTGTTGTAATGAACCCAGTAGATCACCCAATGGGTGGTGGTGAAGGTCGTGCATCAGGAGGTCACCCACGTTCACGTAAGGGCTTGTTGGCTAAGGGTTATAAGACTCGTAATCCTAAGAAGACATCGGCCAAGTTTATTATTTCAAGAAAGAAAAAATAATTAAAAAGAGTACATAATGAGCCGTTCATTAAAAAAAGGACCATTCATTGACCCGAAACTCGAAGCGAAAGTAGTCGCACAGAACGAGGGCAACAATAAGTCTGTAATCAAGACTTGGTCACGAGCAAGTATGATTTCGCCTGACTTCGTAGGTCAGACGATAGCTGTCCACAACGGAAATAAGTTTATTCCGGTTTATGTAACAGAGAATATGGTAGGTCACAAGCTCGGTGAGTTCGCTCCTACTCGTAATTTCCGTGGTCACGCAGGTAACAAGAAAAAATAGGTAGACAATGGGTTCAAGAAAAGCAATAAGAGCCGAGAAATTAAAGGCTGAAAAGAAGCAGAAAGCCATCGCTATTATGCGCGATTGCCCTACCTCTCCACGTAAGATGCGTTTGGTAGCAGACATTATCCGTGGTGTAGAGATTAATAAGGCATTGGGTATCCTTCGTTACTCAAAGAAGGAGGCATCTATCAGATTGGAGAAACTCTTGAAGTCGGCTATTGCCAACTGGGAGGCAAAGAACGAGAACGAGCGTCTCGAGGACGTGAAACTCTGCGTTAAGGAGATTACCGTTGACTGTGGTCGTATGTTGAAGCGTATTCAGGCTGCGCCACAGGGCCGTGCTCACCGTATCCGCAAGCGTTCCAATCACGTTACGATAGTAGTTGACAAAATGGTAACCGAAGAAAACAAGTAAACAAATGGGACAGAAAGTAAATCCAATAGCAAACCGTCTCGGTATCATCAGAGGTTGGGATTCCAACTGGTTTGGTGGTAAAGATTTCTCAGAGAAATTGGTAGAAGACGCAAAGATTCGTAAGTACTTGAATGTCCGTTTGGCAAAGGCAAGTATTTCGAAGATTATCATTGAGCGTACTTTGAAACTCGTTACAGTAACTATCTCAACTGCACGCCCAGGTATCATCATCGGTAAGGGTGGCGCTGAGGTTGACAAGTTGAAGGAGGAGTTGAAGAAGCTCACCGGCAAAGAGGTACAGATTAACATTTTCGAGGTAAAGCGTCCTGAGATTGATGCAACTATCGTTGGTCAGTCAATCGCACGTCAGCTCGAAGGCCGTGTATCTCACCGCCGTGCAATCAAGACCGCTATCGCATCTGCAATGCGTATGGGCGCAGAGGGTATCAAGATTCAGATTTCTGGTCGTGTAGGCGGCGCCGAGATGGCACGTTCTGAGACCATAAAGGAGGGTCGTATTCCATTGCACACATTCCGTGCTGACGTAGATTACTGCTTGGCAGAGGCTATCACTAAGGTAGGTATCCTCGGTATCAAGACATGGATCTGCCACGGTACAGTGTATGGCAAGCGTGACTTGTTCGAGATGGCAGGTGCAGCATCGCAGAGTGGCCCACAGCAGGGCGGTCGCAAGGGCGGCGCTCCAAAGAAAAGACGTAATAACAAGTAGTAAGTAGTACCTTTTAAAAGCAAAAACATTATGTTACAGCCAAAAAAGACCAAATTTAGAAGAATGCAAAAAGGTCGTATGAAGGGTGTTGCTCAGAGAGGTAACCAACTTGCATACGGTTCGTTTGGCATCAAGGCGCTGGAATCTTCATGGATTACCGGCCGTCAGATTGAGGCAGCCCGTCAGGCGATTACACGTTATATGAAGCGTGAGGGACAAATCTGGATTCGAATCTTCCCTGATAA
Source organism: Alistipes sp. (assembly GCA_045659425.1). GTDB lineage: Bacteria > Bacteroidota > Bacteroidia > Bacteroidales > Rikenellaceae > Alistipes. The sequence goes on from JAZOWW010000016.1 coordinate 23,712, forward strand.
GCCAATTACCAAGAAACCAGCCGAGGTTCGTATGGGTAAAGGTAAGGGTAACCCAGAAGGATTCGTAGCACCAGTTACCCCTGGACGTATTCTCTTCGAGGCAGAGGGTGTACCAATGGAGGTAGCACAGGAGGCACTCCGTTTGGGTGCACAGAAGTTGCCTATTACGACAAAGTTTATTGTTCGTCGTGACTATGACGAAACTACAGCATTGTAAAAAGGAGGATTTGAAATATGAAAACAGCTGAAATTAAAGACTTATCAGTTCAGGATTTGAAGGAGCGTATCGCTGCCGAGAAGGCAAACCTCGCATCTATGAAGGTGCAGCACGCCGTTTCTCCTGTTGAGAATCCTTCTATTATTAAGAAAACCCGCAGAGATATAGCTCGCATGCTGACAGTTCTGCGCCAAAAGTAAGAAACGATTATGGAAAGAAATCTTAGAAAAGAGCGTATCGGTACTGTTGTCAGCAACAAGATGGAGAAGACCATCGTAGTGGCAGTCGCTCGTAAGGTTAAGCATCCAATCTACGGTAAGTTCGTAAACAAGACTACCAAGTTTGTAGCCGAGTGTTTGGACGAGACTGTAAAGGATGGTGATACAGTACGCATTATGGAGACCCGCCCGTTGAGCAAAACGAAGCGTTGGAGATTAGTACAAATCATTGAAAGAGCGAAGTAGTTATGATACAACAAGAAAGCAGACTCGTAGTAGCTGATAACAGCGGTGCAAAGGAGGTTCTTTGTATCCGTGTGCTTGGTGGCACAAAGCGCCGCTATGCATCAATCGGCGATAAGATCGTAGTGGCTGTCAAGAGCGCATCCCCATCCGGAGACGTGAAGAAGGGTGCTGTATCTAAGGCAGTAGTAGTAAGAACAAAGAAAGAGATTCGACGTGCTAACGGTTCGTACATTCGTTTCGACGACAACGCCGTAGTCCTTCTCAACAACCAGGGTGAAATGCGTGGTACTCGTATATTTGGTCCTGTAGCTCGTGAGCTTCGTGATCAGTATATGAAGATTATCTCCCTTGCGCCTGAAGTATTGTAATAATAAAAAACAGTTACAGATATGTCAGTAAAATTGCATATTAAGAAAGGGGATACAGTTTGCGTAATCGCCGGTGACAACAAGGGCCAGCAGGGTAAAGTCTTGAAGGTTGAGGTTGCTAAGCAGCGTGCAATCGTAGAGGGCGTAAACCTCGTGAAGAAGGCTACTAAACCAAACGCAAAGAATCCTCAGGGTGGTATCGTTGAGCAGGAGGCTGCGATACACATCTCTAACTTGCAGGTCCTCGACCCTAAGAGCGGCAAGCCGACTCGTGTAGGTCGCAAGGCTAATGCAGAAGGAAAATTAGTACGTTTTGCTAAAAAATCAGGAGAGGAGATTAAATAATGGCTTACATTCCATCACTTAAAACACAGTATAAGGAGCAGATCGTACCTGCCCTTATGAAGGAGTTTGGATACACAAGCGTTATGCAGTGTCCTAAACTTGAGAAGATCGTTATTAACCAGGGTATGGGCCAGGCTGTTGCTGATAAGAAACTTATCGATATTGCACAGCAGGAGCTCACCGTTATTACCGGTCAGAAGGCAGTTCAGACCAAGTCACGTAAGGATATCTCGAACTTTAAACTCCGTAAGGGTATGCCTATCGGTGTTCGAGTAACCCTTCGTCAGAACCGTATGTACGAGTTCTTGGAGCGTCTCATCGCAGTTGCTCTTCCTCGTATCCGTGACTTCAAGGGTATCAATGATCGTTTCGATGGTCAGGGTAACTACACTCTCGGTGTTACCGAGCAGATCATCTTCCCTGAGATCGATATCGACAAGATCACCAAGATCTTCGGTATGGAGATCACTTTCGTAACTTCGGCACAGACCGACGAGGAGGCTTACGCTCTTCTCCGTGAGTTTGGTTTGCCATTCAAAAACGCTAAAAAGAACCAATAGTCTATGGCAAAGGAATCAATGAAGGCTCGCGAGGTAAAGCGAGAGAAACTTGCAGCCCGCTACGCACACAAGCGTGAGGAGATTGCTGCGGCTGTTAAAGCAGGTGAGATGGATCACGAGGAGGCATGGATTGCTCTCTCAAAGTTGCCACGCAACTCGAATCCTATCCGTCAGCACAACCGTTGCAAACTTACCGGTCGTCCAAAGGGCTATATGCGTCAGTTCGGTATCAGCCGTATCCAGTTCCGTGAGATGGCTTCTGCCGGTCTTATCCCTGGCGTTAAGAAGGCTAGCTGGTAGTCGTTTTTCGACCTATTTCAAAGGTGCATTCTCTTCGGGAATGCACCTTTTTTTATGAAAATCCATATTGCACCACTCTTTCCGTACCTTGCTTGTAGCGTAAATGCTCACATACGTATAGTATGCTCTGCTTTCCGCTCCGTCGCAACGCCCAGAAATAGCGGCACACTATGGATTTTCATTGTTGTAAGGGATTGCACCACTCTTTCCGCACCTTGCTTGTAGCGTAAATGCTCACATACGTATAGTATGCTCCGCTTTCCGCTCCGTCGCAACACCCAGAAGGCACACTATGGATTTTCATTGTTAAGAGGCATTGCACTACTCTTTCCGTACCTTGCTTGTAGCGTAAATGCTCACATACGTATAGTATGCTCCGCTTTCCGCTCCGTCGCAACGCCCAGAAATAGCGGCACACTATGGATTTTCTGATAAAGATAAGTGCTATTAACGCTCACTTTGCTGCTATTCTGGCATACGCTCGATGTTAATTGACCTTTCCGGGCCTTAATCAATCATTGTTCTATATAAACAATGCAATTATTATGACTACTAGTGGTGGATGTCATTCTCTCTCATTCTGTTACGGCGGAAAGGCCTTAATGCTACACATTCGTAGAGGGACCAACTCTTACCTGGGTGGGAAATGATATGAAAAATAGTGTAAATGCTTGTTTATGTGAGAAATAATTCCTATCTTTGCACGCTCGAAAGAGTGTAAACGTCGAGAGACGACCATGATGTGAACAACCGCTGATTGTGCCAAGTGCTTGGTGCTGTTGGGGTTACGACGGTGGGGTTGTGAAATTTTACCGCTCGAAAGTCAAGGGAGGTGTCGGGATACGAAAGGTCCGGATGTCTGCCTTTCGGTTGTGAAATCTGGTCGAATTGAGACAAAAAACAAACAAATTTTTAATTTTTAACTTTTAATTCTTTACAACTATGACAGATCCAATTGCGGATTTTTTGACGAGAATTAGAAATGCGGTGAAAGCCAATCACAAGGTGGTTGAAGCTCCCGGCTCAAAAATTAAAGAGTCTATCACCAAAATTCTCTACGAGCAGGGTTATATCCTTGCTTACAAGTTTGACAAGGATGAGAAGGGTCATTCTGTCATCAAGATTGCGCTTAAGTGGGACGCTGTATCCAAGGTTAATGCGATCAAGGATTTGAAGCGTGTATCACGTCCAGGTTTGCGCCAGTACTCATCAGTGGCTGATATGCCACGTGTATTGAACGGCTTGGGTATCGCAATCGTATCTACCTCGAAGGGTATTATGACCGGCGCACAGGCAGTTCGTGAGAACGTGGGCGGCGAGGTATTGTGCTACATTTATTAATCTTAAAACCAAAACAAAATGTCAAGAATTGGTAAATTACCTGTAATCTTGCCTGCCGGTGTCGAGGTAACAATCGCTCCGGACAACACGGTAAGCGTGAAAGGGCCACTTGGGACACTGAGTCAGAAGGTTGATTCAGATATTACTGTTGAGGTTGGTACAGCCGTTAACAAAGAGAGCGGCAATGAGGTACCTGCAGTGATTGTTACCCGCCCTACAAATCAGCCACGTCACCGCTCATTGCACGGTCTCTATCGTGCTCTCATCAACAATATGGTTGTGGGCGTATCTAAGGGCTATGAAATCAAACAGGAGTTGGTAGGTGTCGGCTTCAAGGCCGAGGTTAAGGGCGACGTATTGGAGATGAGTCTCGGATATTCGCACGATACATACCTCAAACTTCCAAAGGAGGTTACTGCAACCGCAGTTACCGAGAAGAAGGGTAACCCTATCGTAACCCTTAAGAGTGCAGACAAGCAGCTCGTAGGTCAGGTTGCAGCAAAACTTCGTTCATTGCGTAAGCCAGAGCCTTATAAGGGTAAGGGTATTAAGTTTGTTGGCGAGCAGATTCGTCGTAAGGCAGGTAAGTCTGCAAATGCTAAATAGTAAAACAGAGTAAGTTATGTCATTGAATAAGATTGAAAGAAGAGAGAGAATCAAGATGCGCATACGTAAAATCGTAAGCGGAACATCTGAACGTCCTCGTATGACTGTATTCCGTAGCAACAAGCAGATCTACGTACAGTTTATCGATGACCTTGCCGGTGTTACTTTGGCAACTGCTTCATCTTTGGAGCTCGCAGCGGAGACTGCCGGAAAGAATAAGTGTGAGGTTGCTGCTTTGGTAGGCGCTTTGGCTGCTAAGAAGGCAATCGAGAAGGGTATCGCAACGGTATCGTTTGACCGTAACGGTTACCTCTATCACGGTCGTGTAAAAATGTTGGCTGATGCTGCTCGTGAGGGCGGACTTAAATTCTAATGCGATATGGCAAATACAAATGTAAAGAAAGTACGTACAAGCGACCTTGGCGAGTTGAAGGATAGACTCGTTGCAATCAACCGTGTTACTAAGGTAACCAAGGGTGGTCGCACATTCAGCTTCTCTGCAATTGTTGTAGTTGGTAACGAGAACGGCGTTGTAGGCTACGGTCTTGGTAAGGCTGCCGAGGTTACCTCTGCTATCGCAAAGGGAGTTGAGGATGCAAAGAAGAATCTTGTTAAGATTCCAGTTATTAACGGAACTATTCCACACAAGCAGGAGACTCGTTTCGGCGGTTCGCTCGTAATGATTCGTCCGGCTGCTCCGGGTACCGGTATCATCGCCGGTGGTGCGATGCGTGCAGTGCTTGAGTCGGTAGGTATCAAGAACGTGTTGGCAAAGAGCAAGGGCTCTTCTAACCCACACAACCTTGTAAAGGCTACCGTAGGTGCACTCTGCGAGTTGCGTGATGCATACAGCGTTGCACAGGTACGTGGTATTTCCCTCAAACAGGTGTTTAACGGTTAATTTTTTGAAGAACTATGGCAACATTGAAGATTACACAGGTTAAGAGCCGTATCGGCGCTACCGCAAATCAGTGCAAGAACCTTGATGCTCTCGGTCTTCGTAAGATCAACCAGAGCGTAAGCCACAGCGACTCAGCTATCATTAAGGGTATGGTTGAGCGTGTGAAGCACCTTGTAAAAGTTGAAGTTTGTAACGACTAAGAAGGAGGAATAATAAATGGAACTCAATAATCTTAAACCCGCAAAGGGTTCGACACACCACGATAAGCGAGTAGGCCGTGGTGCAGGTTCGGGACACGGAGGTTACTCAACCCGTGGTAACAAGGGTGCTCAGTCACGATCTGGTTACTCACGTAAGATGGGCTTCGAGGGAGGTCAGATGCCGCTTCAGCGTCGTCTTCCTAAGTTCGGTTTCACTAACCTTAAAAGAGTAGAGTATAAGCCGATTAACCTTTCAACACTCGAAGAACTTGCTTCAAAGAGCGAGTTGACAGAGGTAAATCTCGATACATTGGTTGCTGCTGGTTTCGTATCAGGCAACGACCGTGTTAAGATCCTCGGCAACGGCACTCTCACTAAGGCTTTGACAGTAACTGCACACGCCTTCTCTAAGAGCGCTGAGGCAGCAGTTGTAGCCGCTGGTGGTAGCGTTGTGAAATTGTAAAACAGGCTAAAAACCTAAATGGAAATGAAAAGTTATCTTATTGTTGGTGTGATTTTGCTGGCGGTTATCGCTTTGCTCGCTACTAACAAGAAACTTGTAGAGACAATCAAAAACATCTTCAAGATTGAGGATTTGCGTAAGCGTTTGGGCTACACCGTACTCCTCATCCTGATCTATCGTTTGGGTTGTTATGTAGTAATTCCGGGTATCAACCCTAACCTCTTGGGTGAGGGCTCGGCTTTGGCAAACCAGATGGAGAGCAACGGCCTCGTAGGCTTGCTTAACGTATTCTCTGGTGGTGCATTTGCCAACGCAGCAATCTTTGCACTCGGAGTTATGCCGTACATTACCGCTTCAATTATCATCCAGTTGCTCGGCATGATGGTTCCTGCCGTTCAGAAGATGATGAAAGAGGGCGAGAGTGGTCGTCGTAAGATGAACCAGTGGACTCGTCTGCTTACCATTGGTGTACTTTTGTTGCAGGGTCCTACCTATGTAGCAAACCTCTATCACCAGGTACCACAGGCGTTCGTCTATGGCAATTCATTCGGCTTTACCGCTTACGCTACGGTTATCCTCATCGCCGGTACCATGTTTATTATGTGGTTGGGTGAGAAGATTACCGACAAGGGTATCGGTAACGGAGTGTCACTGATCATCATGATTGGTATCGTGGCACGTCTGCCGCACGCCTTGCTCGCAGAGTTGAGTGCGAGATTGAACACCTCGACCGGTTCGATGATTATGATTATCATCGAGTTGGTATTGCTCTTCTTGGTATTTATGGCAAATATTGCAGTGGTACAGGCAGTCCGCAAGGTACCTGTACAGTACGCAAAGCGTATTATTGGCAACAAGCAGTATGGCGGTGTTCGTCAGTACATCCCGCTCAAGATGAATGCGGCAAACGTAATGCCTATCATCTTTGCACAGGCACTGATGTTTATTCCTATGCTTTTTGCTAACGTAGCACCTAAGTTCGCCGGCGCATTCGCCGATATGACCGGATGGTGGTACAACATTACGCTTGCGGTGTTGGTAATCCTGTTTACTTTCTTCTATACAGCGATTATCATCAATCCTCAACAAATGGCTGACGATATGAAGCGTAACGGCGGTTTCATCCCAGGTGTTAAGCCTGGCAAGGCAACTGTTACCTATATCGACAACATTTTGACAAGAATTACCCTTCCGGGTTCAATCTTCTTGGCTGTTGTGGCAATTTTGCCGGCATTGGCTATGAAGTTCCTCGGTATTCAGCAGGCATTTGCATACTTCTACGGAGGTACATCGTTGCTGATTATGGTAGGTGTAGTTCTTGACACTCTGCAGCAGATAGAGAGCCACCTTTTGAATCGTCACTATGACGGTCTTATGAAGACCGGACGTATTCAGGGTCGCCACTAAAAAGTTTAGCAAAGAGTCGAAGATGATATATCTGAAGACAGATGAAGAGATAGAGTTGCTCCGTGAGAACAACCTTTTGGTAAGCAAGACGCTTGCCGAGGTAGGTCGCCACATTAAACCGGGCGTAACTACGAAGCAGTTGGATAAGATCATTGAAGATTTCATCCGTTCTCATGGTGCAACACCATCTTTTCTCGGATACCAAGGCTATCCTGCCTCGGCTTGTATTTCGGTCAACGAGCAGGTTGTACACGGTATCCCGTCAGATAAGGTCGTAATCAAAGAGGGTGATATCGTATCGGTCGATATCGGTACGTTTATGAAGGGGTTTGTTGGTGATTCGGCATATACGTTTGCCGTAGGAGAAATAGCAGATGACGTGCGTCAACTGTTAAACGTTACCAAAGAGGCTCTTTATAGAGGTACAGCACAGGCAAAGGCCGGCAATCGTGTAGGCGATATATCGGCGGCAGTGCAGGACTACGTTGAAAGTTTCGGTTATGGCGTAGTGCGTGAGTTGGAGGGACATGGCTTGGGTCGAAAAATGCACGAGGACCCGGGAGTTCCGAATTACGGCTTGCGTGGCAGAGGACCACTTCTCAAAGAGGGTATGGTCATCTGTATAGAACCGATGATTACGATGGGTTCGAGAGCGGTGGTGTTCGAACGTGACGGATGGACAGTCCGCACACGTGACCGCAAGCCAGCGGCTCATTACGAGTTTGCGGTGGCAATCCGAAAGGATGGACCCGATGTTTTGACGGATTTCGGTATTATCGAAAATTCACTTTAACAAGAAAAAAGCGAAGAACTCTATGGCAAAACAGACTGCTATTGAAAGAGATGGTACAATCATCGAGGCATTGTCGAATGCAATGTTCCGTGTTGAGTTGGACAATGGCCACGTGATTACCGCTCATATCTCCGGAAAGATGCGTATGCACTATATCAAGATTCTTCCGGGAGATAAAGTAAAGGTGGAGATGACCCCTTATGATTTGAGCAAGGGACGTATATCATTCCGCTACAAATAAAAATTTACCAAACACAAAAGATTGCTTAATTATGAAAGTAAAAGCATCAATCAAGAAAAGAAGTGAGGATTGCAAGATTGTAAAGCGCAAGGGCAGACTCTATGTGATTTGCAAGAAAAATCCTAAATTCAAAATGCGCCAAGGGTAAATAAAAAACGATTAACAATTAAGAAAAAGAAAATTTTATGGCACGTATAGTCGGTGTAGATTTACCAAAAAATAAGAGAGGTGAGATTGGCTTGACCTATATCTACGGTATCGGTCGCAGCACAGCTCAGAAGATTCTCGATAAGTGTGGCATCAGCTACGATGTTAAAGTTGAGGAGTGGACAGACGAGCAGGTCGGTGCAATTCGTGCAGCGATTGCTGAGTTGGACATCAAGGTAGAGGGCGAATGCCGCTCGTTGGTTCAGTTGAACATTAAGCGATTGATGGATATCGGTTGCTACCGTGGTATCCGCCATCGTCTTGGTCTTCCGGTTCGTGGTCAGAGCACCAAGAACAACGCTCGTACTCGTAAGGGTAAGAAGAAGACTGTAGCAAACAAGAAAAAGGCAACTAAGTAATATTGGAGAGTTATGGCAAAGAAAACAGGAACAGTTAAGAAGAAGGTTGTTAAGGTTGGCAACACCGGTATGGCGTTTGTTCACTCGACTTTCAACAATGTTATCGTAACCATTACCAACGAGATCGGTGAGGTAATCAGCTGGTCATCTGCTGGTAAGATGGGTTTCCGTGGTTCGAAGAAGAACACTCCATATGCAGCACAGACCGCAGCAGCAGATTGCGCAAAGGTTGCTTTTGATATGGGTTTGCGTAAGGTTAAGGTTTATGTGAAGGGTCCTGGTCAGGGTCGTGAGAGTGCAGTACGTACAATTCACGGTGCAGGTATCGAGGTAACCGAGATTATCGACGTTACTCCACTTCCACATAATGGTTGCCGTGCTCCTAACCGTCGTCGTGTATAATGTCGAAGGCAAGGTAACAGCAACACTTAATAACAAACAAAAACACAGTTAATATTATGGCAAGATATATAGGACCAAAAACAAGAATCGCCCGCCGTTTCGGTGAGGCTATCTATGGCGCTGACAAGAGTCTTGACAAGCGTAATGTTCCACCGGGACAGCACGGTCTTGCTCGCAAGCGCAAGAAGGTATCGGAGTACGGCGCACAGCTTTCAGAGAAGCAGAAGGCAAAGTACACTTATGGTATTTTGGAGAAGCAGTTCTCTCGCACTTATGAGCAGGCAGCTCGTATGGGTGGTATCACAGGTGAGAACTTGCTCAAATTGCTCGAGTGCCGTTTGGATAACGTAGTTTATCGTTTGGGTATGGCTCCAACTCGTGCAGCTGCTCGTCAGCTTGTTTCACACCGTCACATTTGTGTAAACGGTAATGTTGTAAACATTCCATCTTACTCGCTTCGTGAGGGTGATGTAGTCTCAGTACGTGAGAAGTCAAAGACTTTGGAGGTAATTACCGAGTCGCTTACCGGTGCTAACCACAGCCGTTATGCTTGGTTGGAGTGGGATGGCGCAACAATGAGCGGTAAGTTCCTTCAGAAGCCTGAGCGTGAGGAGATTCCTGAGAACATTAAGGAGCAGTTCATCGTCGAGTTGTACTCTAAGTAGTAATTAACAAATAAACTGTAGTAATATTATGGCAATATTAGCGTTTCAAAGACCCGAGAAGGTCATCATGCTTGACTCTACGGCAACATTCGGCAAGTTCGAGTTCCGTCCGTTGGAGCCTGGTTATGCTATGACCGTAGGTAATGCTTTGCGCCGTGTGTTGCTCTCTTCTTTGGAGGGTTATGCAATCACGACAGTAAAGGTTGCCGGCGTGGATCACGAGTTCGCCGCTGTTCCGGGCGTGATGGAGGGAATGATTGATATCATTCTGAAACTGAAACAGATTCGCTTCATCCGTACTGTAGAGAATCAGGATGCCGAGAAGGCTTCCATCAACATTGCAGGCGTTACAGAACTTACTGCAGGGTATATCTCGAATTTCCTGACGTCGTTCAAGGTGCTTAATCCGGATTTGGTAATTTGCCACCTCGCTCCGGGTACAAAGATGCAGATGACCATTACCATTGGTAAGGGTCGTGGCTACGTACCTGCTGAGGAGAACACTCCTGAGAACTGCGAGTTTGGCGTGCTGCCTATCGACTCAATTCACACTCCTATTAAGAATGTGAAGTATGCCCGTGAGGACTACCGTGTCGAGCAGCGTACCGACTACGAGAAACTTTGCATCGAGATTACGACCGATGGCTCAATCAAGCCAAAGGATGCGTTGAAGGAGGCTGCGAAGATCCTTATCCAGCACTTTATGCTCTTCTCTGACGATAAGATGACTATCAACTTTGATGAGACAAGTGCAGAGAACGATCTTAACGAGCCTGAGTTGCATATGCGTCAATTGCTCAAAACTAAACTTGTGGACAAGGATTTGAGTGTACGTGCACTCAACTGCCTCAAAGCAGCAGATGTTGAGACCATTGGCGACCTCGTTAAACTCAACCGCAACGAACTCCTCAAATTCCGTAACTTCGGTAAGAAGTCGCTCACAGAGCTTGACGCTTTGTTGGCATCTTTGGATTTGAAGTTTGGAATGGATGTATCTATGTACAAACTTGATAAAGAATAAATTATGAGACATAATAAGAATTTTAACCATCTTGGAAGACAGGCAGGCCACCGTAAGGCAATGTTGTCGAATATGGCTTCGTCCCTGATTCTCCACAAGCGCATCGAGACTACCGTTGCGAAGGCAAAGGCTGTTCGTCAGTTCATTGAGCCACTCGTAACTCGCTCGAAAGAAGATACTACTCACTCACGTCGTGTAGTATTCTCATACCTCAAACAGAAGGAGGCAGTTACCGAGTTGTTCCGTACAATCGCTCCAAAGATTGCTGAGCGTCCAGGCGGTTACACCCGTATCCTTAAAACCGGTTTCCGTTTGGGTGACGGTGCTGATATGTGTATCATCGAGTTCGTTGATTTCAACGAGGCTTATACTCTCGGTGTAACACCAGAGGCTGCACCTGTTGCTGAGGCAAAACCAAAGACTCGTCGTTCACGTGCTAAGAAGGCAACCGACGCTGTTGAGGATGCAACTGTTGTAGAGGCAAAGAAGGCACCTAAGGCTCCAAAGGCACCAAAGGCTGCTGCTAAGGCTTCTGCTGCAAAGGTAGCAAAGAAGACCAACGTAGGTAAGAAGATGTAATCTGACCCGCAAGGGAAAGGTAGCATATCTACCGAATTGATAGCCGCTCTGCACATTCGTGCGGAGCGGTTGTTTTTTGCCCTTACCTCTTTTGGTTGGACTATTTCTTTGACGATTGTTTTTTTTGTTATGGAGAAGATTGGCTTATGAGTGGATAAGTTCTTCTCTCCTTTGCAAAAAGGCGTAAAATGGGAGAAAACAGGGCGCTAAATGCAAGTCAATGTCGTGGTGGGAGCGTGCTGCTGTCTGTCGGTGTAAAATGTCAAATTCTACGCAAGAAGAGAACGGTAGGGAGGGGTAGATTTGTCACATAGAGAGCATCGTATAAAACGAAGTAAATCCATGCCAAGTGTAGATTATGCTCGTTAGGAGATTGCCAAAAAAAATCTGCACGGAAGGCTCCGTGCAGACGACACACACATTATTATTCTTTTTGTCCATAAGCAGTAATCTCTTACTACCCAACAACGCCCGAGAAGAGGACCGGGCGGACAATCTGTTGTCAAATAAAATCTCCGCAATCATTCACACAAGTCATACTCACAGAGCGGAGATTTATTATTTTCGAGAGCGAATATCGGGCTTTTGTGTAAAAGTGCAAAATAATAGTGATACCGACCCCTTCTTCGGGAGAATATGGGCCGATTTAATGGTAAAAATCCATATTTAGGGGCGAAATTCGACTTTATTACCCTTCGTAGTTGTCGTTTTTCTGGGAAATCTGCTTTGAAATAGTGCAGTCTATGTAGCGTTGTATGTCGGCCTGCAACGACTTATAGAGCGGACAGGAGGTGTAGTTCTCGTTGTCGAGCAACACATCACGAATCGAGCGCAGAGAGTTGGTGTAGTTGCTCATTTCGTTTTTGAGAGCAATACCCTCTTTTGATGAGGCTATAATCTTGGCGACAGACATCTGTCGCAACTTCTCGCAGACACCTTGTAGGGCAATCATTACGACATTGTCCATCAGCGTATGGCCATGCATGAAGAGGTATGTCAACTCCGGACGTACTCCCTTGCTCTCCAAATATTCGGCAAATGGCTTCATATCTTTTGCCATCTCCGGATATGCCGTACGAAGAGCCTCCTCACGTTGATCGACGTGGCGTTTCAGCCAGGCGATGGTGTTTGCTCCGTTATTTTCGATGTCGAGATAACCCAAGCGCACAGTTGCCTTGAACTCTGCTAACGTGAAGATATTTTCGGTATGCTTGCTTGCCGAGTAAACATACCATAAGAATACGGGATATATCGTGCGGGAGTAGTCTGCCAGAAACTGCTCGAAACTGAATATTCGGGTATCGTTCTTTGTTGCCTTCACACAGACATTGTGTAGCGAAGGGGCGTAGCAGAGGTAGTTCTCGGTGGCGTAAGCGTACGTGTGGAACATGAATGGCGAGTCGATAATCATTCGAGAGGTCTTGTCCTCGTCGCTCAACAGATAATCGAAGTCGGAATCCATGCAGAGGAGCAACTCCTCGCAGGCCTTGTCGGCGGCTTTGAGTAGCACTTTTTTACCTTTCGGGAGGTCTTCCCGTGTAGGTACGGAGATTTCGAAACGCAGGTATGGATTTATGAAGTGGTCGAATATGCCACGCCAAAAGGCTACATCCTCGTAACCCTCGACAAAGACCCTTACCAGACGTTTGCCGTCGCTTATACGCATAGGTTCAGGAAGCGTTGCCAAATCGACTTTGCCCGATAAAAGGGCTTTGGAGCGCATCTTCTCAATCATATTTTGGCGACGACGTGCGGCGGCCTCTTCACGTTTTCCCATAGCAAGCAGGTTTATTCTTCGATACACAAATATAGCACTTTATGGTTAGAAATCCTGAATGTTCGATAAAAATTCTTTCAGGTGGAATGATATTATAGCCGAATTTATCTGCGTATTGCAAAATAATAATTACTTTTGCATATTGGATTAATGTTTATTAAACATTAAAGATAGTTTTCAACGCAAAAGAGAGATAGTATGAGTGACTGGAAAGAACGATTGGGTGTTGTCTTTTCGACCAATCCCGACTTCGCATACAACACCGGCGAGCAGGAGCAGGAGCAAACCCTCGAAGCGGGCAAGCAGAACCTGCGAGTGTGGCGAGATACGCACGGCCGTGCCGGAAAGGTGGCGACCGTGGTGCGTGGTTTTGTCGGCTCTGACGAGGATTTGGAGGAGTTGGGCCGTTCACTGAAACGCTCCCTTGGCGTTGGTGGCTCGGTAAAGGATGGCGAGATTATCATCCAGGGCGAACATCGTGACCGAGTGACTGAGTTGCTTCTCAATAAGGGTTATTCACGAACAAAGAAGGTGTAAGGATGAGAATGCTCTTTTTGTTGATATTGTCTATTTCGCTGCTATCGAGTCTGAGTCTCTCGGCACAGAGGCTCTCTCGCAAAGATTTGGTGCAGAAGATTGAGCAACTGACCGTAAAGATGGATTCGCTTGAAAAGCAGGTCAAAGAGCGAGTTCCTCTCACAAAGCCCGTGGATGCAACGTGGGAAAAGTGGCAGGATGTGCGCTATAACTACGGATTCAACACTGCCGAGCAACCGATATTTAATACCGTAGAGGGTGTGTTGGAGAGTACAACGATGCTCTCGGTGCGTGGCGGCAAGGGTCGCTGGAACAACAACACCGACAAGCCATATACGACGTTCGTAGATGGCGGCCACCTCTTTGAGGGTTGGAATGGCTCCGAGACTTGTCGTTTGACGATGCTTATCGGCAAGCAGGCTCCCGATATTGCCTGTATTCAGGTCTATTCACCACGAAAACTATATAGAGAAAATCGCCACTTTGGTTGGGTGAAACTTGGCTCGGATGATGCAAAGGAGGGAGTAGATTTCGGTCGTCGCTGGGCGGTGTCATTCGTTCCGTTTACCTTGGGCGGTTTTGCGGAGGCGCCAACAACGACATTTTACGACAATGCGCAGTTAGGCTCTACGGCGGTGCCTGTGGGTACGCTCTACTATGATACCCGCACCGACAAGATAGGTTGCTATACGCCACAAGGTTGGAGATATTTGAAGTTTGAATAGAGAGATGACAAAGAGATTGAGACATATCCTTACACTCCTCGCACTTCTGGTGTGTGGTACAGTGTCGGCGCAATACTACTCGTGGGGTGCCGACCCTGAATCGATGCGCTGGAAGAGGATAAAGGGTGACGAAATCTCGGTTATCTATCCCGATACGGCTGAATATTTGGGTCATAAATTGATGCACTACGCCAAGACCGTGAAGCCAAATGTCGATTTTGGTTTTCGACACGGCACGATGGAAATTCCGTTTGTGGTGCATCCCGAAAATGCCCTCTCCAACGGTATGGTTATGTGGCTGCCGAAGCGTGTGGAGATTATCTCCTCGCCAGAGATACGAAGTTACTCGATGCCGTGGCTCAAACAGTTGGCTGCGCACGAGTATCGTCATGCCGTGCAGTACAACAACATCAATCGTGGTTGGGTCAGGGCGTTCAGTTATCTGCTCGGTCAGCAGAGTAAGACGATAGGTCTGCTATTTATGCCGCTGTGGGGTATGGAGGGCGATGCCGTAATCTCCGAGACGCAGATGTCGTCGTACGGTCGAGCCTTGCAGCCTTCCTTTTCGATGCACTATCGTGCGTTGGGCGAGGATATATTGAAGCGCAAGAATAGCGACAAGTGGTTCTGCGGCTCATATCGAGATTATGTGCCTGACCACTATCAACTCGGCTACCAGATAACCTCGTATGCCGATACGAAATATGATGAAAATATCTGGGATAAAATCATTCACTACGCTGTGCGTAACCCATACGTTATAGCGACGACGGCGGTGGGAATGAAGAAATTCTATAATACCAGCACCAATAAACTCTTCTGTGAGACCTTTATCGATCTGAATAACTATTGGAAGCCGTTGACGCAGACCAATGATAGTTCGACCCGCATCCCTACTCCTGCGCAACGCAGTTATACCACCTATCGCTATCCTATGCCGTTTGGCGATAACCATGTAATCTCGTTGAAGGAGGATTTGGATAGACCGACGGCTTTGGTTATGACCAACGTAAAGAGCGGTGAGGAGGAGCGTATCTGCTATACGGGTAGAATATCGACACGCCCGATATTGAAGGATGGTCGCATCTGGTGGACGGAGTACCGACGCAGTGTGGTCTATCAGCAACGTGTTAATTCTCGTCTTTGCTACGTCGATCTGGATAACCGCACGACACGTACCGTTTTCAGCCATCGCAACGTGCAGTTCCCGACCGCTATCGAGGGTTGTGATTCGTTGGCGTGGGTGGAGTATCGACCAAACGGAACATACGCCGTGGCCCTTGGGCTTCGTAAGGGGAGACGTACGTTGGCGACAATGCCGCAGGGGGTTGAGTTGCACTCGCTGGCCTACGATAATCAGACCCATCGACTCTACTTCATCGCTACCTCGGATGAGGGTATGTGGCTTGGTCGTGTAAATCAAGATGGCTCGTACACCCGACTGACCGAGGCGGCATATATTACCATCTCGGATTTGCAGGCCAAGGATGGCATACTATATTTCGGGTCGATAGAGTCGGGAAAGGATGAGGTGCATTGCTACGATTTGGCATCGGGAGAGGAGTATCGAATCTCGAACTCTCGATATGGCTCATTCTCGCCTATGCCTACATGGGATGGACGACTGCTGATGACCACATACGATAAGGAGGGTTACCATTTGGCACAGCAGAGCCTTGACAGAGATAATATGATTCGGGTGCAGAGGTCGCTGCTCCCGCAGAATGTGGTCAATCCGCCACGCAAAAAGTGGGATTTAATCAATCTCGACACGGTGCGCTTCGCAGGTAAAGATATGGAGGAGTCAAGCAGAGAGTTTAAGTCTCGCCGATACTCGAAGTTTATCCACCTGTTCAATGTCCATTCGTGGGCGCCTGCCTCATACGATCCGTTTACCCTTTCGCAGGGACATATCGATTTCAACCTCGGTGTTACGGTTATGTCGCAGAGTCTGCTCTCCAATGCGGAGGGATTTTTGACATGGGGCTGGAATAAAGACGAGGGATCGGTCTATAAGGGAACGTTCCGCTATTACGGATTGGGAGTAAATTTGAGTCTGAGTGCCTCATACGGAGGTACGCAGAGGATGTATCAGGGATATACCTACGTGAAGAATGAAGAGTCGGGCAAATATGAGTTGGTGCTGCCTGATACTCCGAGGTTGTCGAAGTTCTATGATGTGACAGCATCGGCTTCGCTGCCTCTCTACTTTGAACTCGGATATAGAACACGATATGTCGGTCTTGCAGCCTCGTGGAACTACTCGAACGGATTGGTTGCGAGGGTGCGCAGTATTGTAAATATGATTCAGACCGGACAGTTATCGAATATCGCCAAGATAGGATATAAAGAGGGTGTGCATCTGTTGCAGTTGAGCGCATCGTATCAAAATACCGTCAGAATGGCGCATAAGGACTTTCTGCCAAGACAAGGACACTTGTTGCAGGTTACCTATGCGCTCAATCCTGCAAATAGAGATTTTAGCCAATTGATAGCCTTGTACGGAAAACTCTATCTGCCGGGCATACTTCCGCATCACTCGTTGAGTATTGCAGGATTGTATCAGACAACATTCGGCGGTTTTGAGTCGAGTTATATGGCGACAACGCTCTCGTTCCGCTCCTCGCTTCTTATTCCGAGAGGTTTTAATTCGGGAGATATAGCCAGCAGAAATTATCTGTCAACATCCGTGAATTACCAATTCCCACTCTGCTATCCAGAGGGAGGTATTCCAACGGTATTGTACTTCAAGCGAATACGACTCAATCTCGGTTTCGATTACGCATCGTTTGATAAACAGCAGTTTGAGGCAGACAATAAGCAGGAGGTTGCAAACCTTATCGAGCGACGCAGCCGTCTGTTTGCCTATGGTGGCGACTTGACCTTTGATGTCAATCTGTTCAGAATGCCTGCGGCAGGAACTGTCGCATTGACGTTGTCGATATATAAACCGCACGGCAAAAAAGGAATGTATATATCGGGAGGCCTCGGACTTCCGTTTTAGATAGAATTATGGAGAAGAATATAAATAGAAGAAAGCCTCGTACCGCACCTAAACGTAAGAGTGCCAAAGAGCGAAGAGATCGAAAGATTGTAAGGTGGATGTGGACTATCTGCCTCACTCCGTTTGTTTTGATGGGGGTAATGCTTGTGCTGACCTCCGTAGGAGTATTTGGTCGAATGCCGTCATTTGAGGAGTTGGAGAACCCGAAGAGCAATCTTGCAACGGAGGTATATGCCGACGATGGAAAGGTGATAGGCAGTTTCTTTGTGCAGAACCGCTCTTATGTGCAGTATGCCGACCTCTATCCGCAGGATTCAACTGCCTGTTTGGAGATTGCAGGGCGACAGATGCCGCCTGTTGCTGCGGCATTGATAGCGACGGAGGATGCCCGCTTCTACTCTCACTCCGGCATCGATTTTCAGTCGTTGGCTCGTGTGGGAATCAAGACTATTATGCTCGGACGCTCCTCGCAGGGTGGTGGCTCAACGGTGACACAGCAGTTGGCCAAGAACCTCTTCCCTCGTGATTATACCAGAGGCGACAATAAGATTGTGCGCACGTTGAAACTCATTGTTGCTAAGTTCAAGGAGTGGATTACGGCGATAAAACTCGAATATAACTATACGAAGGAGGAGATTGTGGCGATGTATCTCAATACGGTGGAGTATGGTTCTAATGCCTTTGGAATCAAATCTGCGGCGCAGACCTTCTTCGGGAAGTTGCCAAACGAACTCAATTTGCAGGAGGCTGCCGTGCTGGTAGGAGTAGTTAATGCTCCGACACGTTACTCGCCGGTGCGCAATCCTGAAAATGCACTCAAACGACGCAACCTTGTGCTGAAACGAGTGTGCGAGGCTGGTGGTATTTCGAAGCAGGAGTGCGACTCAATCTCGTCGCTCCCTATTACGCTCAACTTCCGACCCGTGTCGCACAACTACGGTCAGGCGACCTACTTCCGTGAGATGTTGCGTCTGGTTATGAATGCTCAGCCGCCGAAGCGTCGTAATTACTATACGGCGTGGGACTACGAGCAGGCGTGCAAGGAGTATGAGGAGAACCCGCTCTATGGTTGGTGCCATAAGAATCGTAAGGCTGACGGTACGGAGTACAACATCTACCGAGACGGCTTGAAGATATACACGACAATCAACGCCTCGATGCAGGAGTATGCCGAGGCTGCTCTTATCAAGCAGTTGCGTACGGTAATTCAGCCTGCGATGGATGAGCAGGTGCGCACGACAAAGACTCTCTTTATCGATGCCGAAGAGGAGGAGGTGGAGCAGATTATGCGTCGAGCAATGCGTAACTCCGACCGCTTCCGCAATATGAAGCAGGCGGGAGATAGTGAGAAAGATATATTTGCAAGTTTCGAGCAGAAGTGTCGAATGAAGATATTTACCTACGAGGGCGAGCGTGATACGCTGATGACTCCGAAGGATTCGATTCTACACCACAAGCAGATTATGCGAGCGTCGTTTGTTGCCATGGAGCCACAAACGGGACATGTGAAGGCCTATGTTGGAGGTCCGAACTTCCAATACTTCAAATACGATATGGCGAAGCAGGGTAAGCGCCAGATAGGCTCGACCGTGAAGCCGTTTATCTATACCTTTGCTATCGACCACCTCGGTATGTCGCCTTGTACGCCGGTGCCAAATCTCCCGGTGACTATCGAGACGGCTGTCGGTACGGCGTGGTCGCCAAAGGAGGCGGGCAATGTGGAGTATGACGGAGTTTTGCATCCTCTCAAATGGGGCTTGGCACATAGCCGCAACAACTACTCGGCGTGGATTATGAAGCAGGCAAAGCAACCGGGTGCCGTGGCCGATTTTATCCACAATATGGGTATCCATAGTTTTATAGACCCTGTTTATGCCCTCTGCTTGGGAACTTTCGAGTCGAATGTATTCGAGATGGTGAGTGCCTATTCGACCTTTGCCAACGAGGGAGTCTATGTTTCGCCACTCTTTGTGACACATATCGAGGACCGTCAGGGTAACCTTATCTCGACCTTCTCCTCTAACTCGCAGGATGCCATAAGCAAGGAGACGGCGGCGACAATGGTCTCGATGCTTCAAAATGTGATAACCGATGGTACGGGTCGCCGTATGGGTTGGCAGTTTAATATGTATGGTGTCGATATAGCGGGCAAGACCGGCACGTCGAACGATAACCGAGATGGATGGTTTATGTGTATAACCCCGAATCTTGTTGCCGGAGCGTGGGTTGGAGCCGAGGATCAGTCGATACACCTGCGTCGTCGAGGCGAGGGTTCGGTGATGGCTCTGCCTATTGTCGGCGACTTCCTGCAAAGGGTGCATAATGACGAGCGTTGTCGTGTGAGTCGTGACGACAAGTTCGTTATGCCTCCAATGTGGCAACTTCCGGTTTGCGACGAGTTGAGCGGAACTACGCAGAGTGAGGCAGAGTTTAAGGATGAGTTTTTTGAGTAAATAATAAGTTGTTAAAATAAAAATCCAAACATTATGAAGGTAGCAATCGTAGGCGCAAGTGGCGCCGTAGGACAGGAGTTCTTAAAGATTCTTGAAGAGCATAACTTCCCGTGTGACGAACTTGTACTTTTTGGTTCGGGACGTAGTGCAGGTCAGAAGCGAACATTCCGTGGTGAGGAGTTGGAGATTCGTCTTTTGCAGCACAATGACGACTTCAAGGGCATAGACATCGCCCTTGTATCGGCAGGTGCAAGCGTATCTCGTGAGTATGCCGAGACAATCACCAAGCACGGAGCATTGATGATTGATAATTCAAGTTGTTTCCGTATGGATAATGATGTGCCGTTGGTAGTTCCGGAGGTGAATGCCGAGGATGCTCTCAATGCTCCACGTCGCATTATCGCTAATCCTAACTGTACGACAATCCAGATGGTGGTGGCATTGGCTGCTATCGAGAAGGTTTCGCACATCCGTCGTGTGAAGGTGGCAACCTACCAGTCTGCCAGCGGTGCAGGAGCATCGGCTATGGCGGAGTTGGAGCAGCAGTATGCCTCTTTGACTCGTGGTGAGGAGCCTGTTGTGGAGAAGTTCGCACACCAACTCGCATACAACGTAATCCCTCATATCGACGTATTCACCGAGAATGGATATACGAAGGAGGAGATGAAGATGTTCAACGAGACACGAAAGATTATGCACTCCGATATTCGTGTGTCGGCGACATGTATTCGTGTACCTGTTATGCGTGCGCACTCGGAGAGCATCTGGGTTGAGACCGAGCGCCCGATTAGTGTTGCTGAGGCTCGTGCCGCATTTGAGGCTGCCGAGGGTGTAGTTGTGCTTGACAATCCATCAGAGAAGCAGTATCCTATGCCGCTGTTCATCGCCGGCAAGGAGCCTGTATATGTTGGTCGTATCCGTGAGGATTTGACAGACGAGAACGGACTCTCGTTCTGGTGTGTTGCCGACCAGATTAAGAAGGGTGCAGCGCTGAATGCCGTGCAGATTGCAGAGTGGTTGATTAAGAATGGCCACATCAAGTAGGTCGTAGCATTCCTATAAATAGAACGCCCGTGCAATGTCTAACATTGTACGGGCGTTTATCTTACATGGAAGGAGGATTACTCCTTTTCCTCTACATCGGGAACGTAAGCCGAGTAAATATCATTCGGAATATCGGCACGAACATACACGCATACATTTGTCGGGTCGTCCAGCGCCTCCCAGCACATTTGTGTCGAAGTCAGGTTCTTGATAACGTATCGAGAGGCCCAATATCCCTGCTGATAGTCGTACATGCCTCGGATAACAGAGCCGGCCTCGTTATCGGTATAGATATTATAACTGCCCGTAAGAACTCTGGTATATGCGCTATCGGTATTCTGGAAAATCTTGAAGGTGCGATCTTTGCGGAGAATCTCCAAATAGACATAGTTCCCTTCGGCTTGCGGTACACCACAGAATGATTCCAGCACCCAGGTGCCGGCAATATTGTTAGGTGTAACCTCCAAGAAGGCTGATGGTACCTCCGGTTTGTCGCAACTGCTAAATGTCAGTGCTGTCAAAGCCATAAGGATAACTGCGATTCTGTTTTTCATATCTGAACTTTATTTTTATTATTCCGTTTTGTTAATTACTATCTCTATTGTACGCTCTCTTGGTGGCACCTGCAACCCTTCAAGCATCAACTTTATCGTTCCCTCGCTATCTTGTGGCGAAGGTGTGTACTCTATTACCAACTCTCCCTCTGCTCCTGCCTCCAAGCGTTGAGGCTCGGTGCGCAGCGAGATGTTTTGTGGTGTAAAGACAGGGTTGGCGCTAATGGCCAGGGGTTGTGTTCCTCCATTCATGCAGGCGATGCGTTCAATGGCTCGCTTGCCTGAGGTAAATGTAACCCTCTCCTGTCTTAATAGCAACGCTCCTCGCTGGTAGGAGTAGTTGCCGCTGTGGTCTGCCGAGGCAGTGACGAATCCCGTAATGTGCAGCACAGCCGTCGGCTTCTGCTCCGAGAGATTCGTATATACGAACGCCCTTTGTCTAACCCATCCGGGATGTCCCTTCGGGTGGTAGGTGACGCAGAATCGGCTCTTGCCGCCCCTCTCTACAACCTTGTCCTGCGTAGTAACCTGCAAGCATCCGCAGGTGGTGTTTATGCGAGTGACGACTATCGGCTCCGAGCCTGCGTTGCGCCACTCTATCTCGCCGAGCCACGCTCCTCCGAGTTCTTCAATAGTTCCGAAGTCGAGTTTGTCGCCGCTCGTAAGCAGCATGTTGCTTTGCTCAACCGTTTGGCTCTCGCCTGCCTCAATAAGGCGCTGCTGCGGCACTATCTTTATCTGGGCAGAGATTCTGTTGGGCAGAGTCGCAAAGATGATGATTGCGACCAACCGTATAAGACCTCCGCATCCGTGTTTCATATTACAACCAGCCGTTACCGCTTGCAGTTTTGCGAACGGTAATGTTAAACTCCTGCTTTGTGCCGTTGCTTGCGCTGATTGTTGCGGTTGTAACGCCATTCTTCAAGCCCTGGAAGAGCAACTTGCCCTCCTTCTCCGAGCAGGTAGCAATGGTAGTGTCCGCAATGGTTACGGTATATGTCAGCGACTCTCCGCCTACGAAGTAGAGCATAGGAGATACTGCCGATACACCATTCACGGCAACGTATATGTTAGGGAAGAGCATTGGCGCACCCGCTCCGGCCTCGATAGCGGCAAGCAATGATGTTGCATTTGCCTGACCGTAGCCCATCTTACCCTTATAATCGTTCATATTCATAGTCATAGGCTGAATAGGACCTACGTCGGCAACATAGCGACGATACTCCTTCTTGCCTGTTATATAACTGTCGATAGGGGTTGCTGTCGAGTAGATCAGATCACGGAACTCCTTAGCCGTAAAGTGACGACGCAACTCCTTTGCGTACGAGAGTCCGAGTGCAACAACACCCGATACACATGGAGTAGCCATAGATGTTCCCTCCATATATCCGTAACCGCTCTCGCTGATGTGATATGGCACTGTCGAGAGGATACATCCAACCTCTCCGTATTTATGAGTCTCATCTACATACTCGTAGTAGTAGTCTTGGTCACCACCGGGAGCAGAGATTGTTACGCCTGTACCATAGTTGGTATATACGGCAGGGGTAAAGTCTGCGGCAGTTGCTGCAACAGAGATATACTCAGGAGCAGCGCCTGGGTATCCTGCGCTTGGAGCATTCTCGTTACCGCTGGCATATACGGCGATACCGCCTTCAAGCACACCATTTGGCGAGCCCGCATTGTGAGTGAAGTAGTCGAGCGCCTCCTTTTCAAGAGGTGATCCCATCTCCCACTCCTGCTGTGTGGCGAAACCTGGCGTACCCCAATCGTATGCATTAGCAGTGCCGGAAACATAGCCCCAACTACATTGGAGGACTACGGCGCCATTGTCCGCTGCGTATTTAATTGCACGTGTAGTCGAGATAATATCAGCGGCTCTGTTTCCGGAGAAGAGTTGGCAAACCATGATTCTAACACCTGGCTTTGTTCCATCTCCACCCGCTACGGATGCTACGCCTATACCATTGTTACACTCGGCAGCGATAATACCGGCTACGTGTGAGCCGTGTCCCGAGTCCAAGTAATCATTCCACGTGATTGTACCCGTATTTCTAACGAAGTTATATCCGTGAATATCGCCTTCGTATCCGTTATCTTCGGTGCCATTGACCTCATCCTCATTGACCCAAATGCTGTTTTTGAGATCGGGATGCTCAATGCAGACGCCCTCGTCGAGAACGGCCACGATGATTGACTCGTCGCCCATGCACTTTTCCCATGCTCCTTCGCATTGGAGGTCAGCACCCTTGATAGACTTGATTACGCCATCCTTGCAGAAGAGATCGCCATTGTTAATAAGGTGCCATTGGTTGACCAACAGAGGGTCAGATGTGTTGCCACGTGTTGCTGTTGAGGCAATCTTCTCCATACGCTCCTTTGAAAGCGGGGTTACCTTGCCGTTGTAGGCACGCTTGATGGTGTGGTTTACATCCACTTTTTGTACCTGACCGAGCGCCGAGAAACGGTTGGCAGCCTCGGCTACCGAGTGCTGTGAAGCGTCGAAATGAACGGCATACCAAAGGTGAAGGCCACTCTGGCGAGTGAGTTCCTCTCGTTTTGAATCAACAGGGAATACACGCTCCAACGAATAACCGTCGATGGCTGTAAGTACCTCATCCACTGATGGTACTCCGCTACGGGTAATGGTTATCTGGCCTGCCGCTGCGCAGTTGGCGATAATATCGGCAACCTCAGGGGTAAACTTTACCAATACAATGCCATCAGAGTACGGCTTCTCGACCATATTCGTTTCGGTATTGATTGCAGAATCAACTACCCCCTCCTGGCATCCGCCGACTAAAAGAAGTGTGACAAATAAAAATATATACAATACTCTTTTCATATCCATAGTTGTTTATTATTCGACACCCTCTTCGCCGGTTGGTTGCTTCTTCTTGGTGTATAGGTTATAGTAATAGGAGAGACTTGGCGGCTCGTTGTCGAATCCTGCCTGCTTTCCGTTCTTGGCACGACCTTCCTGTGTAAATACGAAACTGTATGGGAGCCAGATGTCAAGTGCTGGGTGGTAGAGTACCCAATCAGGCAGTTTGCCTGTCATACGGTTGTAGTTGATGGCAAAATGCTTGGTCTTGGTCATCACCTTGCGGATTTTATTATCAACCAGGAACTGAGGCAACGTATCTCTTGAATTTTTGATATCCTCCTGCGTGTAGCATTCAACCTCAGGGTCATCAAGGAAATCAGGCAGACTGCCTTGCAGGTAGTTCACCGATATAACGAGCGTATCGAGATTCCACTTGATAAGGTGTGCAGGGAACTCAGGCTCATCATAGAATCCTCCCAAATCAGTACGGGTAGTATTGCTCAAATCATAGACTACGCTACGCTGGTTGGCGTTCATAATCAGCGTGCGCAATTTAGGGAAGTTCTCCTTTGTGAGAATTTCAGGTACACGCTGGAAGTTGTTGGCGCAGATATCCAAATACTCCAAATTTTCGAGTTTGGTCAAACTCTGCGGAAGAGATATAAGGCCGTAAGCACCTACCGTGAGGCGACGAAGTTGTTTAAGTTCGCAAATATCTTCGCCCAATTCCAGATTGAGCATAAAGGTATTCGTATTACCGAAGATATAAATCTCATCTGCCGCAGTGAGGTAGCGTACCTCGTATGGCAGCGGCTCCTTGGTATTTATCAAGGCAAAACTTGCCTTCTTTACACGGCCGTTCTTCTCCTTAGTCCAACCTTTCATGCCCTCTGCCCAGAGTGTTACGCTGTTCCACTCGTTCATACTCTTCGAAGCGTCGATTGGCGAGAGTGTCTGCAAGGCACGAGAGATGCAGAGCATAGCCACCGAGTCGCCGGCACGAGTATCCGGAATGATAGGATCGGCAGCGTTCTGGCGGATGCATAGTTTGTCCTGACGGGCGAGTTCAATCTGCTCGGTAGGCTCGAACATAATCTCTGCAATACGCTCCTTGTCCGAGGTATTGATGTCCCAGTTGAAGCGCAGAGATACCTCACGAGGGCGTACGCCTCGGTTGAGGTTGATTTTATAACTCTCGTTACTTACCCAGCCATAGTCGTTCTTAACCTTAAAGTCCACGTTTGAGCGAACCTTTACATCGAAATAGCGCTCGCCGTAGTTCTTGTAGTTCTCAATCTCAACCTCTTTGCTCTCCACCTCAATAGAGTATGGGAAGCCCTCCTGGGTGATACGAATCTCCTTCTCTTCCCATGTATCCAGATTCTGGATGCGGACAACGCCCGTACGGGTATTGTTTACAAGAGTAGAGTCGATGATGAACTGACACTCGGTTGTACCACGACCATTTGCAGGCGATACAACAATCCAAGTATTGTCGGTAGATGCGATCCAGCGGGCATCCGATGGGATGCGGCGAGTCTCGACGCCACCCTCAGGACCAAACGAGAGGCTGATTGGTTCCGGAGAGAATGGTTCATTCTCTGTTTTGTCCGAGGTGCAGGCAAAGGCAAACAATGCGATTGCCGACAGGAGTATATAGTTTCTCAATTTCATAGTCTCTTACAATTTTATTCCAACATATAATCACAGTTGCGAATATCCTGTGTCTTGTCGTAGATAAGGAAGTAGACTCCCGACATCCAGTTGTAGCAAATATCCGATGCGTCAAAGACAATGTTCGGGTTGTCGCTGATATCCAGATAGTAAATCAGGTATGAAATACTGTCATTCACAACTCCGAGATTGTTTGAACCGAGGTAGAGCGCACGCAAGCCTGTGTGGTTGCCGATTCCTGTCGGCCACTCGGACAAGCAACGATCTCCCTTCTCGTTACGCTGGCTGCGCAGTGCAAGTACGGTAAGTCCCGAACAGTCGAGCGGCTCGAATGGGAACTTGCTGAACGAGTTGAACGATAACTCAACGCCATAGAGGTATGGAAGGTTACCGGCGTGCATCTCATGCGGCAAGTCTGTGAGTTTGTTGTATGAGAGGTCGAGCGACATCAAATCAACAGAGTTTTTATATGTGAACGAGCCTTTTGGCACCTCTCGGATGTTGCAACCACGGAGGATGATGTACGCAACGAGAGAGTTCGTGTCGGCCAAGCACTTTGGATACTTGGTCAGTTTCGGGTTTTGTGCAAGGGTCAGCGTCTGTACCTTCACTCCCTTAAACTTCTTTTCAGGGTCAGTCTCATGCTCGCCCTCGAAGCCGTCAATCTCGTTGCCCGAGAAGTCAATCGAAGCGATTGTGTAGAGGCTCTTTGCAGAGAAGATATTAGGGAACTTGGTCAGTTTGTTATATCTTACAGAGAATGTCTCGATATCGTTGTATCCACAGAAGTAATAGTTGCCGTCCTCGTCCTTTACGGATGGGATGTTAGTCAACTTATTGTTATCGAGATACAACTGTACCAATGCGACATCCTTGCCCAGAGGGTGAATCTTCTCAATTTGATTGTATGCAAGGTCAAGCAGACCGAGTTTCTTCATGTTCGAGAAGGTCTCAGGCAACTCGGATAGTTTGTTCTGGCGGGCGTATAGAATCTGAATCTTCTCCTTAGAGGCACCTGTTGCCAATGCGTCCATACCCTTGTAGCACTCCTCCTTGCTCCACTGTGCATTGTTGGAGATGTTGACAGAGATGAGTTCCGGCATCTGAGCGATAGCCACAGGGAACTCCTTCATGTAAGGGCAGTTGTAAATCTCCAAGTCGGTACATGATTCGAGTTGTGCAACCTCCTCAGGAAGGCTCTCGATTGCGCAGTTGGCAATATAGAGATACTCCAAGTTCTTCAACTCGCCAATCTCCTTCGGCAACGACTTCAAATGGTTGATGATATTACCATGGTTGGTATCCATCAGAACGAGTTGACGCTGCTCACCGGTCTGTGGATTGAGAATCTCCTTCTCGGAGAGACTGTCGTAGAGTTCTGTTGCAGGGATACGGATGCCCTTTTCAATCAGCGCACGTGCGCAAGGCTCCGAGAACTGTGTCGCAGGGTGGATAGATGCAAGATACTTGCGGTGATTATCCATACGGTTGCGATTTCTCTCGGCAAGACTCTGATCCATAGGAATCGAAGAGTCGTAGCCGTATGTGGTGTCATCGTTGTGTGTTCCGAGGTACAACTCAACCAACTGTGTAAGTTGCTTGATTGCCGCAGGCATATGGCCATTGATGCCGAAGTTGCTCAAATCCAGACGTGCAACACGACCGTTAGCGTGCAACCATACTCCCGGTTGGTCGCCCCACAAGTCGGGGTCTCGGTTGAAGTCCCAGTTTGCGCCGGTAGCATAACTCTCACCTACGTAGTGCCAATTATCGCCATCCAAAGCGGTCCAAATCTCACGCAGAGCGTAATAGTCCTTGATATACTCGTCGCTCTCGTATAGTTTTACCAATACGTCGGCCTCGGTCGTAACGTTATCCTCAACCTCAAACTCCGAAAGAGGAGGGTTTGTATTGGTTTCGAGCAACGACTTGTCTTGGTCAAAGGCAGAGTATGAGATGATGCGATACTTTCCAGCAGGGAGAGAGAGTAGTGTGTCGCAAAGGCTTGAAGAGGTACGATAGCCCTCTTTGTCGCTCACCTCATCCTTCTCGTCGAAGTGCATCGAAAACTTTGCCGGCAACTTCTCGAACGAGGTTGGGTTGGAGACACTTCCCGAAGAGAGTACTTGGCCAACGGTGAGATTGACAAACTTTATCTCATCGAATGTGTAGGTTCTCTCTACGGCACGTGTAAGTCCCGACATATCCTTTTTCAGTGTAAAGCGCACCTTTCCACGAGGGGTTACGTCGGCCGTAAGATCTTGAACGTGAAGACCTCCTGAAATTACAGTGAAGGAACTTTCGCTCTTTGGTGTTCCTGTATAGAGGAGGTTGTCTCCATTGTCGTACAATGAGAATACAACGACATTATAGTTGCCAACGAGCAGTTTGAGTTTATCGCTACGCAGACCGAACTCCGCTGCATCCTCGTTTGCAGCCGAAAGGTTAAGCGTCTGTGCAAGGGTTGTGCCTTCAAATTTGAGAGTAACCTTTATTTTGTAAGCCTCCGACAGGTAGTCCAATGTTGGCTTAATAGCACGTGTAGCGGACAATTCGGTTGCAGGCGCAGCCTCGTTATACTCATAAGAGGCATCCTTGTACAACTTGAACTGTACGTATCCGTAGTCAGGCTCACGATAATCGACCTCACCATCCGACATACATCCACCGAAGAGGCAGACTGTTGCCAGAAGTGCAGTCATATATATGCTAAATCTCGTTTGTTTCATCTTTGAAACCTTAATTTATAATTGTTACGTTCTTACTTTCGCTTATTGCAGTTGCAATGTGCAAATCAACACACATCTATAACTCTCGTCGGCATTCTTAAATACTAATGCACCACTCTTGCCGTTTCCGAGTTTAGAATTCATCGTTACCATCTGGTAGTCCTCGCTGGGCTCGTATGTCAGCCACTCCTTATCCGACTCATTGTCGAACATGACATTGTATGGCGTTTTTGCATCCTTGTCGTACAATCCTGTCAGTATAGACATTGTTGCACGCTCCTTGGTGAAGGTCAGGTGGTACACCGGTACTCCGTATTTGTCGTTATACTGCTTAAAGAGATCGCCCTCAGTGAGTTGAACGAGCGTTGAGTTATTGCCCTTTGCCCCCTCTGGATTGTAGAATGAAATATTTACAGGTTCGACCGTCTCCTCTTCTCCGAGTACGACATCCTCATTGTATCGGCAGAATATTACGGCGAAGATGCCCTCTGCATCTTTCAGCGTAATGTAACCCTCTTTATCTCCGGTAGCCTCGTTCTTTACAGCCGTACTCTTTGACGGGTCCATATTCACCTTGATTGGACCGGCTGTTGAGGTGTATGATATTGTCAACCAGGTGTTGCTGAATCCCATCTGAACAGGGGTATTGCTATCCTTCGGAACGTAGAAGTAACCCATAGCCGTAAGGGTTTTCGAGATGTTGAGAAGAACATCGTCGCTCTTTACGGTGTCGTTGTTGTTGTAAATAAGGCTATAAGCCTCCTTTGCGTCAGGGAAGAGTCCAAACACCTCCGAATCGCTGGCAAGACGCTCCAACTTTGCTCCGGCCTTCAACATAGCAGCCTCATCCTTAGGCTGAACACTGCCCGGAGCCTGCTCCTGATTGATTGTAGTCACCAAATATGGGAGATATGCCTCGGTGAAGGCACCTGTTGCAACTCCGCCCTCCTCAACGCACATCAAGTTGATGTCGGCCTCCATGTCGGCAGGCAACACGAAGAGAGAGGCTGTGCGGGCATCCCCATCATTGATTGTAACTCCGTACTCTATGGTGCGACTCTGTATCAGCGAAGCCTCCTTTGTATCCCAATCGCTGATAGTGAGGTTTACCCACTTCGGATTGAGGGTTGCTGTCAAGGCTCCTGACTGCTTGGTAAATGCTACGGCGCAAACCTTCACGCCATCAATAGCAGTAATATATCCTGTACCGAATCCAAAACCTTCATCCTTATCGTCTTCAAGGTTTTCGTCCTCATATACATACTCGCCAACGCTTGCGTTGTAGAAGTGTCCCAAATGGTTAAAGAGTGACTCCTTCGAAAAACCATCAAGCATGAAGATATCTTTTGAACTTGGGATGGTAACATGCATTGTAGCCATTACAAGCTCAGGATTTGAGGCTACTACAAACGAGAGAGTCGCCTCTGAAGTCTCGGTAGGGTAGTGGCCAGCATCGCCTTTAATCCACAGCTCGGTTACACCTGCTTTGCCGCCCTCTATCGGCTGAATCCAATTTGGCATGCCGTCAATAAGCCAATCAAAATTGGCTTCCACCTTTACACGAGCCATATATGTGCCCATACCCTCTGGCCAGAACATTGCAGCAGAGGCGTTTGCTGTCATATCCTCACTCTCGTAAGCGAACGTTAGCGGAGACTCTGTATCGGGATTGTATACGTAGGCACTATCTTCGAGTTGCGCAGCGTATATTTTAAGCGAGCGCTCGATCTTTACCTTGGTAAGCACGGCAATCACACGGGTCTCGCCCTTCATTGTAAGCGATACCTCGCAAACACGGTTGAGGTCAAAGTCCTCAATGTTTGAGACGTTGATTTTTACCGTTGCCTCGCCGGCCTTACCACGCAGTGTATAGACCTGATTCTCGCCATCCTGAATCTGGAAGTATGCCGCCATAGTTTCAGGAATGGTCAAAACCCAATCTACATTAGGGTTGATGTTAAGCGTGTAAATCTCACCTGCAAGCACCTCCGCCTCAATTACTGTCGGCCACTCAACGGTACCACCTTTGTTATCATCATCGACATTTGTGTTTTCGCACGAAACTAATGATATGGCTGCGCAAAGCAGTGCTATGCTGAATATGTTAAATATCTTTTTCATATCGTTCACATTTTAAGATTTGTTATCACTATCTACTACCATCCCTCCTCACGTTGAAGTCGCTTGGCCTCCTCGTCAGTCACCCATTCGAGAATGTTGTAGAAGTGGCCTACGGTACCAATCGACACTCCGATATTCTCTACATATACGTGTGTCCATAATACCGCAAAGCGTTGGCACGAGTTGAAGTAGTTGTCGTAATAGGGGCTGTGAGTACCGAGGATATGGTTGTCACCCAAAATCTGGCCGAAAACCGATTCCTCATCACTAAGTACCTGATCTTTATCCATTGTCACCATCGGTTTGGCTGGATCCTCCGGATGCAACTTTATGGTTACGTCGTAGCCCGTATAGAAGCAATCCTCCAAAATAATGGTATTAGGCTCGCTTGGATGGAGTTTTGTCTTGACCAACTTTTGGTAAGTTTGCTTGGTCAACTCCGGATAGTTGTAGAGCAACATTGATGAGAGCACGCAATAACCGGTAAAGTTGTTGATGTCGAATGGACAACTCTTGTACATTACAACCTTTGTACGGTTGCTATTTTCGCCCAGAGGCCATTTGAGTTTCTCCGGCATAACGAGTTGCAGCGAGAAACCGAGCGAATCCTCCGGGAGAATATTCTCATACTTGCCATATACCTCTACCTCCGCAGTCAGTTTTCCGGCCGGGATTGTAAAGGTGTTGGTTGGCAGGCTGTAATGAGTGCCCTCTATGGCGTTGCTACCTCGGTCAACAACCTCTACACCGAATGTGCGGTCGTAGGAGCGAGCAACAGTTGAGGCTACCTTAACCTTAAAAGATGAGCCGTCTGCCAAAACAGTATGTGTAGAGAGCGTATCCGCAAACATCACATACTCAGCATCCGAATAGTTAACATATTGCTCATTACACGATACTGCACCTGCTACAATCGCAGCAAGAAGCAGATTTGTGAAAATCTTGGTAATATTCATTATCTTCATTGTTTTCATCTTTGTCTCCTCTCATTAATTACTCTTATTAGGTGCAATCTCTGCCCCCGGAGCCTCAATTTCATGACGAGGAATCGGCCATACGAAGAGAGGATTGTCCCACTCAATGGAGAGAGAACTACCCTCATCGAGGGAGTGGCTCTGCGGTGTGCGCACAATGCTCTTTCCCTTGTTGTACTCTTTGCCCCAACGTTTCAAGTCCTGCAAGCGGAATCCCTCCATGTAGAGTTCACGTACACGCTCATCCGAGATCTGCTGCAAGAAGTTGTCGGCAGAGAGGTTGAGTGCGCCACCCTCTGAGAAGCGTGACTGGCGGAGTGTCGAAATATCTTTTGAAGCCTCCGAGAACTTCTCCTTGCGGCAATAAGCCTCTGCACGAATCAGGTACTGCTCGGCCAAACGGAATGGCTTCGGCATCGAAACGTGGTAGAGTAGGCTATTTGCAATAAAGTCCTGGTTACCATAGTATTTCATCAACAGTGGCCACTGCAAACCGTGAGAGTGTCCGGTGGTCAATGTGTAAAAATAACTGTTGTAACGCTGGTCGGCACCTGCGTAGAGGTTCAATACCCACTGTGCAGGCACGTAGTCCGGATAGAAGTTCGCATAGTCCGTCGTAAAGTTGAGGAATGTCTGACCAAGCGCTCCGCCGTATGAGGTTTCTGTAAAGCCTATACGCCAGATAATTTCGGTTGCAAGGTCGTAATTCCACATATAGTCGAAATATGTCATAGTGTCTGTGTACATCTGGTTGGCCGACGAGAGCGAGAACTCCTTATGGTCAATCAGGTATGTGGAGTACTTTATCGCATCGTCCCAATTCTGCATATAGAGGGCCACACGTGCATGAAGGGCGTATGCCATCGCCTGGGTTGCATATGTACTGCTATACCAGTCATCCTCTTTGTTAAGGAGTTTCTCAGCCTCAGCCAAATCATCGAGCACAAACTGATATGAATCCTCCAAAGAGGCACGCTTGATAGGCTCCGGCTTCTCGTAACTTGAACGCAATACAACGCCAAGTTGTGTCGATGCCGTTGCAGGGTCGTACGCCTCGCAGAAACACTTGATAAGTTCCGAATATGCCAATGCTCGGATTGCGTAAACCTCACCCTTGTATGTTTCGAGAGATTCGATCTTGTTATCATCTACCTCTCGGCCCATTACTGCGCCAATGTGGTCAAGGAAGAAGTTACAGTTCGAGATAATGTTATAGAGTGCGCCATATACCGACTGAATCTCCGATGTGGTTGAGCGTACCTGCCACAACCAGAAACTTCCGTAGGTATTTGAGTAGCCATCCACTGCATATACCAAGTCTGCCTGAATATCGGGGAGCAATGTCAAATTGCCACTATACAAAGCACTGCTTTTGAGCATAGCGTATATGCCCGTTACGGTCTGCTCTGCATCATCGAAGGTCTTCATTGCATCCTTTTGAGGAATAGCAGAACCCGGCTCCTTGTTCAGACACGATGTTGCGACGAACATCGTTGCCAAGATTGTAATGTATATCTTTATATTTCGTAACATAGTCATCGTCTCTGATTTAGAAGGTTATATCTACACCAAAAGTATATTGGCGGGCCATAGGATACTGCGCTGCATAGAGGTTGGTCGATCCCTCAGGGTCAAGACCGGAGAACTTGGTCGCCGTGAAGAGGTTTTGTGCCTGAGCATAGATGCGGACACCTTGCAATACTCGGCTCTTGTTGAGCAGACTCTTAGGGAAAGAGTAACTGAGCATCAGATTCTTCAAGCGCAAGAATGAAGCATCTTCCAACAGACGACTGTCGAACTCGGTATATACGCCATGGCGAGGAATATCGGTAATATCGCCAGGATTCTGCCAACGTTCGAGCAAGCGACGTGATTGGTTGTATGAAGCGAAGCGTCCGTTACTCTCGTCGAAGTAGCGGTCGTTGTTGAGTACCCAACGGTCTGCTACCCAACTGAACTGTGCGCTGAGCGAGAGACCCTTCCACGAAAGGCTTGTTCCGAAACCTCCCTGCCAAGGAGCAATGTAACTCTTGCCGATTGCAACCTTATCCTCGTCGTTGAGTTTGTTGGTCAACTCTCCGTCCTTTGTGTACCACAAAGCGTCACCATTGGCAGGATTTACACCTGCGTAACGGTTGATGTAGAACTCGCCGAGTGAGTGACCTACCATAAGTTTCGTGTAGGCTCCTGAGTTTTCGTATTCCTGAACTCCGTTATATAACTCGGTGATTTTATTGTAGTTATAAGACACGTTAGCATTTACCGACCAGTTGAAGTTCTTGGTCTGAACAAGCACTGTGTTTAGGTTCAACTCGACACCCGTGTTGAGCATCTCGCCGACGTTATCCCAATAGTATCCGAAGCCTGTTACGGCATACGACTGCGGCACCTGCATCAACATGTCGGAAGTGAGTTTGTAGTAATACTCGACATCAACATTGAGTCTGTGCCAGAAACCGAAGTGCAGGGCGAAATTTGTTGTCCATGGCTTCTCCCATCCGAGGTTTTCGTTACCCGGCTGTGCCAAGCCTACACCGGCGTTGCCTACATAGTCCAAACCTCCGCCTACGAGCGCAAGATGCTCATAGTTCGGGATTGAAGAGTTACCCGACGTACCTGTCGAAGCGGAAATTTGTGCATTTGTCAGCCAGTGTGCATAAGGCTGCATGAAAGGCTCGTTGCGCAAATCCCACATAAAGCCCAAAGACCAGAAAGCAGCCCATCGACGAGAGGTACCGAAACGTGATGAGGCGTCGGCACGTATAGCCGCCTCGAAGAAGTAGCGGTTGTCGTAGTTATATTCGCCACGACCGAAGAACGAGAGAAAACCGTAGTCCGAATCGGTGGTGTCGTCCCAACCTGTGGCACGTGTAGCAGAGGTAATATCTGTCAAGTGATCATTGTTCTGGCCTGCGGTCAATACGCTAAATGCCTCGTAGTGAGCGTCAACACCCTCATGACCAACCAAGAAGTTGAAGTTATGCTTGTTGTATAGGTCAAAACGGTAGTTGATAGTATTTGTAATCGTGAGCGTGTAACTGTCGGTCGAACTGCGAGATGCGGATCCCTGACCCTGGTTTGCCACATAACTTGGGAATGATTGAGCAAAACCTGTGGTGTGAGAGTAGTCGGCACCAAACTGTGTGCGCAATGTCAGACCCTTAATTGGTGTAGCCTCTGCAAATACAGTCGAAATCAACTTATATTTCTTATACTTCACAGGGTTGTTGAGCAACCACTCGATAGGGTTTTGTCCGTTACCCTTCCAGGTGCCGTTCGACAATGAGGCAAGTGAGCCGTCAGCGTTGTATGGGCTCCAATATGGGAGCATAAAACGTGATGCCGAGATAGGGGTTACAAGGGTATAGCCACCCTCGTCAGCCTGCTCGATACCCTGGTAGTTGAGCATGGTGTTTGTTCCGAGTTTTAACCACTTGGCAGCCTTCTGCTCTACGTTTGCACGCAATGAGTAGCGCTGGAACGACGATCCGAGAGCCGTACCGTCCTGGTTGTAATAACCTCCCGAAACGTAGTAGTTGGTGTTATGGTCTGCACCGGAGATAGACAACTCGTAATTCTGCAACAATGCTGCAGAGTTATATACCATCTTCTGCCAATTCACGTCGGTCTTGGAGAGGAAATTATAGTCCTGACCATCGCTCATGCCAATCTGCTTCTCATACTCGATACGCTCGGCAGTATTCATCAAATCCCACTTATTATCGTTGGCAATCTGCGAGAAACCGAGTTGCATACGATAGTCGATGCGTGGACGCTCGGCCTTACTTCCTCGTTTTGTGGTGATTACGATAACGCCGTTCGCTGCACGGGCTCCGTAAATAGAGGTTGACGATGCATCTTTGAGTACAGAAATAGACTCAATATCGGCAGGGTTGATTGTGTTAAAATCGTTAGCCGAGATAGGTACTCCGTCCAAAATGTAGAGAGGAGCAGTGCCGGAGTTGATAGAGTTGGTACCACGGATTGTCATCGTTGCCGATGCGCTTGGCTCTCCGGAGTTGGACATAACCGACAAACCGGCTACTTGTCCCTGCAAAGCCTGGTCGAATGCGGCGGTAGGAGTGTTCTCGATCTTGTCGATCTTAACGCTTGCTACCGAACCTGCTACCGTACCCTTCTTGCGGACACCGTACGCAATCACGACAACGTCGTCGATAGACTCCGTGTCGCTGTGCATCACTACATCGTTCTTGGCAGATGTCGCACCCGTAGGTACAACCCACTTAACCTCCTTGCATCCGAGGAAAGAGTAGGAGATGGTCTGTCCGGCAATCGCATCAATGGAATACGAACCATCGATACCGCTTGTAACTCCTTGCAGAGTCTCGACCACTACGACTGCAACACCTATGAGCGGTTGATTATCCTCAGCCGAGGTAATGATACCACTTACTGTAACTTTTCCTCCTCCGCTGTTTTGGGCGGAAAGGTTTGTTGCACCTCCAAATATCATGGATAGCAACAAAACCGAAAATAGACAATAGTATGTTAAAGTTTTCATCATTCTGCAAAGATACGCATATATATGTGAAATGCCAAATAAAAAGTTGTAAATGATTGATTTTTGAATGTTAAAAGGCGCTTCATTACCCGTTTTGTTGTTTTATGGCAAAACAGGGGTGGCATATTATCTCACTTCCTGAATGTCTTTTTTTTGAGAGGGCCGAGGGTGTATAATTTCTCCATTGGAATGTCTATAACTAAAACTATTTTTGTGCCTTACTCAAAATATCTGTCGCAAGAATCGTGGGGTTGTTTCTGTGCTTTCTTAGTAATAATGGGAAGAATTTGTTGTTTTTTAGTCGTTTTGTCATGTTTTTCTATTGCTCCTCTTTATATATAATATAGGTATCGTGCGGAATGGGCGCAAACTGCAACTTTTTTTGCAAAAAAATGGCAGAGAGTTTCATATTTCGTAAAACTATTCTATCTTTGCACTCGATTTTGCGCACTTTACCAATGGTTGTAGAGTGGTGAAACGCAAAATATATTGGTTCTTTGAACAAAATAAGATTTTTGCGAATAAATTTTGCAAGTTAAAAAAAATCGCTTATCTTTGCACACCGGTTGAGAATTATGCCGATGTAGCTCAGTTGGCCAGAGCAGCTGATTTGTAATCAGCTGGTCGGGGGTTCGAATCCCTCCATCGGCTCTAAATGAGATACTCAACCGAATCGGGAAGATACCAGAGTGGCCAAATGGGGCAGACTGTAAATCTGCTGGTTGTTACCTTCGGTGGTTCGAATCCATCTCTTCCCACTATAAAAAAAAGAGCCGAGCGAGTAACTTGCAGGCGCAAATGCGGAAGTAGCTCAGTTGATAGAGCATTAGCCTTCCAAGCTAAGGGTCGCGAGTTTGAGCCTCGTCTTCCGCTCTTGTAAAATGTTTGCAATGCACCTTTAAAATATTAAAGGGTGCATTGCTTGCATGGTACAATAGAACTTAAAACTTTAAAAAATAAAAGTAACTTTTTAAAATTTAATACATTTTACAACTATGGCAAAAGAAAAATTTGACCGCTCGAAACCGCACGTAAACATCGGTACTATCGGTCACGTAGACCACGGTAAGACTACTCTTACTGCTGCAATCACTACTGTTCTTGCAAAGAACGGTCTTTCTGAGCTTCGTTCATTCGACTCTATCGACAACGCACCAGAGGAGAAGGAGCGTGGTATCACCATCAACACTGCTCACGTTGAGTATCAGACTGCAGGTCG
>JAZOWW010000017.1:0-197892 GCA_045659425.1 Alistipes sp.
CAAACTCTGCCGAAATCTCATCACGCTCGGCATCGGTCCAGCAGTAACGCTCCTTGTTACCCTTCTTAACCAAGTACAATGGTGGGGTAGCGATATATATATGTCCGTTCTCGATCAGTTCCTTCATCTTGCGGAAGAAGAAGGTAAGCATCAGCGTTGCAATATGCGCACCATCGACGTCGGCATCGGTCATGATAATAATCTTGTCGTAACGTAACTTTTCGAGATTGAGAGCCTTGCTATCCTCCTCGGTGCCGATAGTTACACCTAAGGCGATAAACATGTTTTTAATCTCTTCGTTCTCCCACATGCGGTGTTCGAGTGCCTTCTCTACGTTGAGAATCTTACCACGCAGTGGCATAATAGCCTGGAAGTTACGGTCTCGGCCCTGCTTTGCTGTACCACCCGCAGAGTCTCCCTCGACGAAGAAAATCTCAGCAATTGAGCGGTCACGGCTTGAACAGTCTGCCAACTTGCCCGGAAGACCTGCGCCCGAAAGCGGGGTCTTGCGCTGCACTGCCTCACGAGCCGAACGGGCAGCATGACGAGCCGTAGCAGCGAGAATAACCTTCTGTACGATAGCACGAGCATCCTTCGGATTCTCCTCTAAATAGTTTGACAATGCAGAAGAGAGAGCCTGGTCAACGGCGGCCGAAACCTCGTCGTTACCAAGTTTAGTCTTGGTCTGACCCTCAAACTGAGGCTCTGCAACCTTTACAGATACTACCGCAGTAAGACCCTCACGGAAGTCATCGCCAGAAATCTCAAATTTCAGTTTTGCGAGCATACCCGACTCGTCAGCGTACTTCTTCAATGTACGGGTCAAAGCACGGCGGAAACCTGTCAGGTGGGTACCACCCTCTATGGTGTTGATATTATTTACGTAAGAGTGAACATTCTCTGAGAATGAGTTGTTGTACTGCATAGCAACCTCTACCGGCACACCCTTCGATTCAGTGTCGAGATAGATGATAGACTCGATGATAGGCTCGCCACGAGTTGCATCCAGATACTTAACAAACTCCTTCAAACCATTCTCCGAATAGAAAGACTCGCTACGAGGGTTGCCCTGCTCGTCCTTGTTGCGCATATCTGTAATGGTTAGGCGGATACCCTTGTTAAGGAATGCCAACTCACGCAGACGCTTTGCCAAGATTTCGTATTTATATTCGGTAGTAATTGTAAAGATCTCACCATCCGGCTTGAAAGTCACTGTTGTTCCACGATCCTCGCAATCGCCAATAATCTCAACCTTAGAAGTTGGGACACCCTTGCTGTATGACTGCTTGTAAATCTTGCCACCACGATGAATCTCTGCAACGAGTAGGGTGGAGAGTGCGTTTACGCAAGATACACCCACACCGTGCAAACCACCCGATACCTTGTAACTGCCCTTATCGAACTTACCACCGGCGTGCAACACAGTCAATACAACCTCCAAAGCTGATTTTCCCTCCTTCTCATGGAAGTCGGTAGGGATACCACGACCATTATCCTTAACAGAGATGGAATCATCCTCATTGATTGTTACACGGATGTCGTTACAATATCCGGCCAAAGCCTCGTCGATAGAGTTATCTACAACCTCATATACGAGGTGGTGGAGACCCTTCTCGCCAATATCTCCGATATACATCGCAGGACGTTTGCGGACTGCTTCAAGACCCTCCAAAACTTGGATATTGGAGGCGGAATATTCCTCCTCCGTACCCTTCTTTACATTTTCCAATTCGGTACTCATTTATCTAATAAAATCTTATACTCTTAAAAACGTACAAAAATATAAATTTTTTCTCAACTTTCCAAACTAAATCGAAGATTTAGCACCCATTAACTCTTCAATATCTATCTCTTGCACCTTATTGTGCGCAAAAAGCAGTGTTCTTGACGGGTAATTTTCGATAATAGAGGTGTTGTGAGTGGACATTACAACGGCGGTGCCTGCGGTTGCGATGCGATGGAATAACTGCACAATACTGTCGGCTGTTACGGGGTCGAGATTACCTGTCGGCTCATCGGCTAAAATTATGTCGGGAGAGTTGAGCAATGCTCGTGCAATAACAAGTCTTTGACGCTCTCCGCCCGATAACTCGAACGGCATCTTATACAACTTGTTTTCGAGCCCCACTTCAAGCAGTACTTCATCTATGCGCTGAGCGATTTGATACTCGTTCTTCCACCCTGTGGCCCGCAGTACAAAGTGTAGATTTTCCTTTACGTTTCGGTCGGATAATAACTCTTGCTCCTGGAAGACGATACCCAACTTGCGACGCAGCATTGGAATGTCTTTGCGTCGAATGTTTTTTAGGTCGAAGCCTGCTACAACTCCCTCGCCCTCTAATAGTGGAAGTTCGGCGTAGAGAAGTTTTAAGAGAGACGATTTTCCACTGCCTACACGACCAATCAGATAGAGAAGATCACCACGATTGATTTGTAGCGAAATGTCGGCCAAAGCGAGTTCTCCCTCCTCCCCATATCTCTTTTTCGAGAGGGTGGCAAAAGGGTTTGGCGAGTGGTATATCGAAACATTTTTCAGTTCGGCAACACTTTTATTCTGCTCTGTCATAAAATCTCTATTTTATCTGTCAAAGATAACTTTTTTAATCAAGACGACAAAGTTTTAGAGTGAATAAATAAATATAAAATAGCACGATTCTTGCAAAAAATATCAATTCGCACTACCTTTGTAGCCGAAAACCAATCGAAGGGAGAGATAAATGCTGTTCTGCCGCCCATATTTTGGTTTTCGACCCCTATAAGGGGGGTGACCGGTTTTGACAGCAGGCAGAGTCGGATTGTAAGCACGTCGAGCATTGTGTGGGGTCTCGTAAATCGCAACACTCAAACTACAAATGGCAATAACAGCTATGCACTCGCTGCCTAATTTTCAAGGAAAATTGGCTTAATCGATGGATTCAAGGTAATCCGACGACGAGTATCCCGGATGGACATTCCGCTCTTTAATGGCCGTCTGTATGGGGTATCATCAATTAAGAGATAGTGCGATATGTGCCTCGGTTATCGTGCGAAATTAAGGGGCTGGGGTTCAGATTTGGCTGTTGCCTGCCGTGTCTGGATAGGAGGATTAAATGGTGACTAAACGTGTAGAAAGCCTTCGGGCTCCTTGTTTGGACGTGGGTTCGACTCCCACCACCTCCACATCTTGGAGAGACTCGTTTGATATGATTGTCAAGCGAGTTTTTTTTGTTTACTATCCAAATAATATCTTTTAGCGAATAAGAAACTCTTATAGTTTGCTTTTTTGCTTTTTTGTGTTTATTTTTGAGAAAAATATTAGACACAACAACATTTTATGGATGGTTCTATAATCGTAACATATCGTTGCCCGATGCGCTGCAAGATGTGTAATATCTGGGACAACCCTACATCACCAGAGAGTGAATTTAAGCCCGAACTGCTCGAAAAACTGCCACGTATGCGCAGCGTAAATATTACGGGAGGCGAGCCTTTTGTTCGAGAAGATATTGAGGAGATTGTTAAAGTTTTGCTTAAAAAGACGGATCGTATCGTGTTCTCTACCAGCGGTTATTTTTCGGATAGAATAATTGCTTTGGCAAAGAAGTATCCTCAAATCGGCTACCGTATATCTATCGAGGGACTCTCGTGTAAGAATGATGAACTTCGTGGTCGTCAGGGTGGTTTCGATAAGGGTCTGCGCACATTGTTGGAGTTGCGTCGTTTGGGTATTAAGGATATCGGTTTTGGTATTACCGTATCGAATAATAATTCGAAGGATATGCTTGACCTGTACGAACTGAATCGTAACTTGAAGATGCAGTTTGCCACAGCGTCGTTCCATAACTCTTTCTATTTTCACAAGAGTGATAATAAGGTTACCAATGTTGACGAGGTCTGCTCAGACTTCGATGAGTTAATTCAACGATTGATGAAGGAGAAGTCTCCAAAGTCTTGGTTTAGAGCCTTCTTCAACCTGGGACTTATCAACTATATCAAGGGTGGTCGTCGTATGTTGCCGTGCGAGGCGGGTAGCGAGAACTTCTTTATAGATCCTCACGGAAACGTGCTGCCTTGCAATGGAATGGAACATTCGTGCTGGTATGACACAATGGGAAATCTGCATGATGTTGACACCTTCGAGGAGTTGTGGAATAGCGAGCAGGCAAAGGCTGTAAGAGATAAGGTGGCACACTGCCCGAAGAGTTGCTGGATGATTGGCTCAGTATCGCCTGTAATGAAGAAGTATATGCCGCAAGTTCTACCGTGGGTTATTAAAAATAAACTGCGTGTTTTGGCGGGAGGCAAGGTTGATACCTCATGTGTCCCGTTCTATCATGTCGGTAATAATGACCTTCAAGGATTACGAGAAGAAAAATAGAATATATATCTGTATAATAAGTAGTTATAGATAATGAAAATAGCGTTTATCGGAGGACGTGATATACACCTTTTAGGTGGTATTGAGAACTATATGCTCAATTTGGCGACAACCCTTGTTGAGTTGGGGCATGAGCCAATCGTCTATTGCGAGAGCGATCGCAATGCCGAGGAGTGGGTAAACGGTTTCAAGGTGGTTTATCGCCGTTCGTTCGGCGGTCGCTTCTTGTGTAAGATATTGCTTTCGTTCTCCTCTACACTTCATGCATTGTGCAAGGAGAGCGGGGTGGACTATTTCCATTATAATGCTTGGCCACCGTCTGTTTGGTCGTGGATTCCTCGAATGTTCGGACGCAAGGCTCTGTTGATGGGGCACGGTTTGGAGTGGAAACGTACAAAGTACTCGCCATTCCAGCAGCGTATTATGCACTTTATGGAGAGGGTTACGGCTGCTATGCACAGTAATATTGCAGTGGTAAGCGAGGAGCAACGTCTCTACTTTGCCGAGGCATACTCTCGTAAGTGTGTTACGATTCCTACGGCGGTAAATATGCCGGATGAGAATGCCGCCGATAGCGATGTTTTACAACGATACGGTCTTGAAAAAGAGCATTATCTGCTCTATCTTGGACGTTTGGTGCAGGATAAAAATCCGGATTATCTCATTAAAGCCTTTAAGCAAGCGCAGACTGATGGATATAAACTCGTTATTGCCGGAAGCAATGACCAGTTGCCCGATTATGTATCATATCTTCACTCGCTTGGAGAGGGTACTTCCGATATTGTATTTACGGGCGCTGTCTATGGGGCCGACAAGGAGACTTTGTTGCGTCATGCAACGGCATTCTGTATCCCTTCAACCATTGAGGGTTTGGCGATAACCCTGCTTGAAGCGATGAGTTATGGTCGCCTTTGCATTGCTTCGGATATTCCGTCTAATAAAGAGGGTTTGGCCGATAGCGGTATATGGGTCAAGGCTGAAAATGTCGAGGACTTGGCAGAAAAAATATCCTATACTTTAAGTAATAAGGAGAGTCTTGAATATCAGAAGGAGGCCGTGCGAAAGAGAGTTGAACAGAATTTTACTTGGCGCAGAATTACAACTCTTTACGCTGATTACTTGAAGTCAATTTAGCCTGTTTGCATTTGTTGCAATCGCTGTCGCACCCGTCACACGAGGTGTAGGGGTTCTGTATCCTTCTAACAATGTATCGGCCTGTTAGAAATATGACAACTACGCCTATTATTCCGACTATAATCTCCTGCCACATAATCTTTGATTTAGAATAGTAACGCAATGCGATAGACTGCAAATGCGCATAACCACGCAACGAGAGTCGTATATATTATGGAGGCAACAGCCCACTTACATCCTGCCTCTGAACTTATGGCAGCAATGGTTGCCACACAAGGCAGATAGAGAAGCGTAAATACCAATAATGCCAATACCGATGCATGCGAGAAATCGCCGCTTGCGAAGAGGCGTTCGTGGAGTTTAGGAGCCTTTGCGTAGGCGATGTCGTCGCTGTTTGGTATCAACTTGATAGATGAGTGT
This sequence comes from Alistipes sp., assembly GCA_045659425.1. GTDB lineage: Bacteria > Bacteroidota > Bacteroidia > Bacteroidales > Rikenellaceae > Alistipes. Next base: position 5,912 of record JAZOWW010000017.1, read on the forward strand.
TCCTTCTCACCTGAGTAGAGTACTCCCATCGTGCTTACCATAATCTCTTTGGCAGCCACACCCGACAGTAGAGCCACACCCGACTTCCAATTAAGACCGAGCGGCTCAAATACAGGCTCGCATATCTTGCCAATACGACCAATATAGGAGTTTTCATAGTGCTGTGCTGCGCTCTCTCCTTCATCTTGGCGAGGGAAGTATCCGAGGAACCATATCACGAGCGATGCAACCAAAATCATACCTCCCATTTTGCGCAGATATTGTGCGCAACGAGACCACATGTGCGACATCGTAGCCTTCAATGTCGGCATACGATATGGCGGCAACTCCATGACAAAGGGCGTTTCGTCAATCTTGAACATAAAACGACGCATCAAACGTGCCGTTACCACCGCTACAATTATGCCGAGCAGGTACAAACCTGTCATAATCGTGCCGGAGTGCGAAGCGAAGAATGTGCCTATAAATACGATGTATATCGGAAGACGTGCGCTGCACGACATAAACGGAATAATGAACGTAGTAATCAATCGACTGCTTCGGCTCTCGATGATACGGGTGGACATTACCGCAGGGACGTTGCATCCGAAGCCCATAATGAGTGGGATAAAGGCCTTGCCGTGCAATCCAGCCTTATGCATCAGTTTGTCCATTATGAAGGCTGCTCGTGCTAAATAGCCAGAATCCTCCATAAATGATATGAGCAGGTAAAGAATCATAATGTTCGGCAGGAATACAATGACACTGCCTACGCCGCCGATAATACCCTCCGTAATCATATCTTTGAGAATGCCGTCAGGTAGCCACTGCTCAAAGCAGTTACCTATAAATACCACCAAAGACTCAATCCACTGTTGCGGATAGGAGCCGATATGGAATGTGCAGTAGAATAATACCCACATCAGCAGAATGAAGATAGGGTAACCCCATATGCGATGGGTAACAATGGCATCTATGCCATCGGTGATATTGTTGGCGTTATCCTTGCCTGCGGTATATGTTTCACGTAGCGCTCCGGATATGAATCCATACTTTTGATCGGCCATTGTAGTTGCAATATCCTCATCTGCTGCCAAATCGTATTTGAGGTGCTGTTGCTCCTCTTTGCATAGATTCTCCCACTTTGTATAGCGAGCGCTGTTTTGGAGCATCGAGATTATATCCTGATCCCCCTCCAACATCTTCATTGCGAAATATCGAGGTGGGAAGCACTTCGGCAAATCCTCCTTGTGTGCCTTCATGTCAGCGTCGAGTCGCTCCACACTATGCTCTACGATACCCTGATTGATGTGAATATGGCGCACTCGGCTATCTGTGTTCTCATAGACCGATATTACCGTGTCAAGTAACTCTTCGACACCTCTTCCCGTATGACCCATAACGGGAATCATCGGTACACCGAGCATCTTGCCCAGTATTTCGTGGTCGAGTGTTGCGCCACTACGTTGTAACTCGTCGTACATATTGAGTGCCACAACCATACGCTGGCTCATATCAATCAACTCCGTTGTTAGGTATAGGTTGCGTTCCAAATTGGATGCACATACGACATTAAGTACAACGTCGGGCGTGTGATTTGCCAAATGGTTGCGAACGTAACGCTCCTCAGGCGAGTAGGCTGATAGGGCATAGGTGCCAGGAAGGTCTGTAATATGGAGTTCGTAGCCATTGTAGTGGCAGTATCCGGTCTTGGCATCTACGGTTACACCGCTGTAATTGCCAACATGCTCGTGCGCTCCTGTGATATGGTTGAACAGAGAGGTTTTTCCGCAATTAGGATTACCAACCAATGCTACGTTGATGTGCCTCTTCTTACGATTGATTCCTTCGGCTATAAAATCCTCCTCCGGAACAGCATCGACGGTTGCTTGCTCCATGAGTTTTGCTGCCTCCCTATCTGTTACAACTACAATCATCTCGGCCTCCGCACGACGGAGCGAGATGTTGTAGCCGAGCAGTCGGTACTCGATAGGATCTTTGAGCGGAGCGTTAAGAATAACCTCCACCTTATTTCCTCGCACAAAACCGAGTTCGACAATTCGACGACGGAAACCTCCGTGACCAAGAACTTTTACTACGGTTGCGGATTCTCCGGTATTTAATTCCGACAGGCGCATCTTTGTACCATAAGTTTACGGTGCAAAGATAGCCTAAAAAATGCATTTATTCAATCCGAAACGCTACCTATTTGTAGGTATTTCTACCCATCCGCCGCCTAATGCTTTGCATAGGTCAACATAGTTGATGTATTGTTGAGCCACGATATTTGAGTATTGCATCTGCGAGTTATAGAGCGTTCGCTCTGCGTCGATTACATCCAAGTATGCAGACAAGCCGTTGCTATATAGGGCGTTGGTTGCTATGGCAATGCGTGTGTTTGACCGTACAAGTTCTTTGTATCGAATAGTCTCTTTGCGATAGGTCGTTATACTTATCAGCAGACTCTCTACTTCGGATAGTGCTTGCAGGAAACTCTGTTCGTAGTTAAACATCGACTGGTTATACTGCTCGATGGCAATCTTTTCGGAATGTTTTAGTTTTCCAAAGTGTAAAATAGGTTGCAAGATGGATAGCCCTGCATTCCAGATCCAACTATTCTTTAAAAATAGTTGTGTTATATTAGATGCCGATGTTCCTCCGCCTACTTCGATTGAGAATGACGGAAGGCGTGCAGTGCGAGCCAGCCCTGCATTTGCTGCCGATTGTTGCATCTGAAACCACGCCTGCATAATATCGGGTCTGCGATGCAGAATATCAGATGGTATGCCCGTAGGAATATCAAGAGGCGTGTAATCGGTAATAAGTCTTAACTCGCTATTGGTATAGAGTACAGAGTCGGGGGTTTCGCCGAGCAGTACATCGAGCGAAAGAGCCGTCTGTTTTACGGCACGTTCGTAGAGAGGAATGTCCGCCTCGGCTGTATATACAAGATTCATTGCCTGCTCCAAATTTACACCCGATGCCATACCTCGTCGAAACAATGAATCTATGAGCGTTGCCGACTCTCTGCGCAACGAGGCGCTTCGACGTGCAATCTCTAAATCCCTGCGGTACTGCAACATGGTAAAGTATGTTGTTGCCACCTCCGCAACCAACGAAAGTCGCACACCTCTATATTGCCACTCTGAGTATGAGATATTGGCACGAACTGCATCTGAGGTCTGTCGTAATTCTCCGAATAGCGGAGCCTCCCAGGTGAGATCACGGGCAATCTGGTATGTCTGCTCCGTATCTCCTCCGCCACCCGACACTCCGGCGGAGATTCCAAAATCGAAACTTGGCAGGTAGGTACTGCGGGCTATGCGCAGGTTGTGCCGAGCCTCTTCAATGCGGGAGACTGCAACTTTTAGATTGCGATTTTTGGCTAATGCTCTATCTACGAGTTGGTTAAGTGTTGTATCTCCGAATATCTTCCACCAACCGTCCGCCAACTCTATGCTGTCAGAACGGAAGCCTGCTCCATAGATATATTGTGCAGGTGGCACCACTTCCGGAGTTGCTAATTTCGGATTACAGGCGAGAACCGACATCGCAGATAATACGAGGATGAGTATATGTCGTTGCATAGTATTCTATTTTACGTTTTTGTTCAACTTTTCGTAGCCCGACAATCGTGCAATGAGATAATATAGTGCAGGGTATAGGAATATACCTACAAGTGTTGCAGCCAACATTCCGCCGAGTAGGGCGGTACCCATAATGTTGCGGGCGGTAGAGTAAACACCATTTGCGAAAACTAACGGCATGATGCCGAGAATAAAGGCAAAGGCGGTCATCAATATCGGACGCATACGCAGTCGTGCAGCCTCGATGGTTGCTTGGTATAGTCCCAATTTCTGTTCAAAGAGCAGTTTGTCGGCATATTCGACTACCAAGATAGAGTTCTTTGCCGCTAAACCTATTAGCATAACGATAGATATCTGCATATAAATATCGTTGATAAACGTCGGCGAAATAAAGTGTGCCAACCAAATAATGCCGACCGAGCCTGCTACCGCCAAAGGTACAGCCAGCAGTATTGCTACGGGCATTGTCCAACTCTCGTATAGGGCTGCCAATGTCAGAAAAACGAAGAGTATGGCGATGATATAGACCCAGGCACCCTTGCTGCCTTCGCTCTTTTGTAGAGCCGAGACACCACTCCATGCATAACTTACATTGTCGGGAAGAATCTCGTCGGCCTTTTGTTCGATAAATTTCATGACGCTACCACTCGAAACTCCTTTTTGTGGTGTTACCGTAATGTCGATAGAACGATACATGTTAAACTGAGATACAAAATTTACACCTACGGTATCTCTTACCGATACGAATGTCGATAGCGGAATGGATGCGCCATCGGTCGAATTTACAAAGTAACTCTCTAACGAGGCAGCATCTCGACGATACTCCGGTGCTGCCTGAATATAAGTTTGATATAAACGGCCGAACTTACTAAAATTATTGATGTAACGACTGCCGAGCAGTGCCGCCGTCTCTTGATATAGTGCATCCAAAGCGACACCCTTCATCATCGCTTGCTCTCTATCAATTTCGAGGTGACGTTGCGGAATATTGTCGTTAAAACGGGTAGTTGCCGAGGCTATCAGCGGACTGCTTTGCAATGAGTCGATAATGCGGTCTGCATATGAGGAGAGATAATCATCTCCCTTACCTCCCGTATCCTGCAATGCAAAGGTTATACCTGAGGTTACGCCAAGTCCGGGTATGGAGGGTTGTACGAAGGCAAAACACTCGGCATCGGGAATGGCGGAGTACAACTCCTGCGTGAGAATGTCGGCAAGACGCATGGCCGAAACCTTTCTCTTGGAGAAATCTGTCAGTTTTACGAATATGATGCCGCAATTTGTGGCGGATACCCCCGAAATCATGTCAAATCCCGAAACTATGGCCGTAGAGGAGACCTCAGGATGGCGTTTTACCACTGCATCTACCTCTTTGGCGACCTGTTCGGTAATCTGTAAGGATGATGCTTCGGGAGTTTGTAGAAAGACCGATAAATAGCCTTGGTCTTCATCCGGAAGGAATCCCGACGGCAAGATCCACCATATCAAGGCGATTAGGGCACACATCACGGCAATGGACACTCCCGTTGTCTTTGTACGTTTTATAATCGACTCGGTAGATGTGGTGTAACGTTTCGAAAAAACCTCGAATAGTCTGTTGAATGCCCCGAATAACCCTTTTGTCGCAGGTTTACGAGGTCGTAGCAGTTTTGCACACAATGCAGGCGAGAGTGTGAGTGCGTTTATGGTAGAGAATATAACTGAAACGGAGATTGTAACAGCAAATTGCTGGAATAGACGACCTGTAATGCCTCCCGAAAATGATACTGGAACAAATACGGCAAGCAGCACTATAGATGTGGCAATAATAGGGGAGGTTACATTGCGCATTGCTGCAATGGTAGCCTCACGAGGTGCCATTCCTTTCTCAATATTTACCTGCACGGCCTCTACAACCACTATCGCATCATCTACGACGAGTCCGATGGCAAGTACCAAACCAAGCAGTGATATGATATTTATCGAGAAGCCCAAGAGTGGAAATACGGCAAATGTTCCAATGATAGATACGGGTATTGCCACCAAAGGTATCAACGTGGCACGCCAATCCTGTATAAATAGGTATATGATAAATATTACGAGTAATAGTGCCAGCAGGAGTGTGAATATAATCTCCTTAATACCCGCATGAATACTCTCCGTACTATCAACAATAGCCGTGTAGTCTATACCATCAGGAAACTTCTCTGCCGCACGGCTCATCTCGGTTTTGACGGCCTTGCCCACGCCTACGGCATTGCTACCAGGCTCCTGATAGACTACAAGCACGGTTGTAGGGCGATCCTCAAATAGTGATGATGTTCCGTAACTCTGTGTGCCAAATGCCACCTCTGCCACATCGGAGAGGAGAACTTGCGAGCCGTCAAAATTGGTTTTGAGAATGATTGACGAAAACTCTTCCGGCGTAGAGAATTGAGCAGGCATTGTGACCGTATATGTACGTGATGTTCCTTTTGGCGCAGGTTCTGCTCCAAACTGGCCGGCAGGGTATATGCCGCCTTGTACGGATATGGCAGAGATAACGTCATCGACCGAGAGATTGTAATAATTCAACACATCGGGTCGCAACCATACACGCATGGCGTATTCGGCAGCACCCATAATAGAAACCTTACCCACACCGTCAATTCTCAATAGGCGGTTGCGCAGGTTTATATAGGCATAATTCGACAAAAACTCTCCGTCGTATCGCCCGTCACTGTGTAGGGCATAGACCATCAGAAAACCTGTCTGGGTTTTGCGTGTGGTTACACCTTGCTCGATTACCGATTGCGGCAGTTCGGATGTTGCGGTAGCGATGTTGTTCTGCACCAATACGGAGTTCATGTCGGGATTGGTGCCTACGTCAAATGTTACCTGTAACACCATAGAACCATCGTTGGCACTTGTTGCCTGCATGTAGAGCATATCACGTACGCCCATAATACTCTGTGCCAAGGGTGTCGCCACGGCATTATTTACCGTTTCGGCATCTGCATCCTGATACGATGCCGAGACCTCTACTACGGGTGGTGTAATGTCGGGGTACTGCTCAATCGACAGGTCGAATATGGATATAATGCCAAGTAGTACTATAACTATGGCGAGCGATATGGCAAATATCGGACGAGAGACAAAGAATTTATTCATACGCAGCACTTCTTACGGGTATAACCTTCATTCCATTTCGTAACTTCATTCCGCCTCCGACGGCAACCTCTTCGCCGACCTCTACTCCCGAAGTGATGATTATGCGGTTGTCAATCGTATCACCAAGTGTTACTTTCCGATATTCGGCAGTACTGTCGGGACGGATTATCCACAATGAGGCGATATCCTGCGTCTGTGTGATACAACTTTGAGGTACGGTTATCGTCTCCTTTGCGACTCCTACGTCGGTTATAACTCGTGCAAATTGCCCGCTTTTGAGCAGATAGTCAGGGTTTGGGAATGATACAACAATGATAATGGTTCCCATAGAATCGGCAACTGCGGTCTTTGTAAAGTTATAGAAACCGTCATAAGGATATAATTCTCCGTCGGCTAAATATAATTTGATATTGTATAACAGGCTATCATTTTCGTAAGTGAACGACTTGCGATTGGTCAGCGATAAGTACTCCTTCATCGGAATAGCCAGGTCAACTCCGATTGTGTCTATATTTTCGATGGTTGTCAATACCGAAAATTGTGTTCCGGGGCCGACATAGTCGCCTATATGGGCATTTGATGTCGATATTATGCCGTTTATGGTCGATTGTATCTCGGTATATCCGAGTTCTAAACGGGCATTCCGCAGCGCCTGTTGTGCGGATTTTACCGAGGCTTCCGCTGCTATGTATTGTGCGGTATATTGGTCTAATTGTGCTTTGCTTATTGCATCAATCTCGGCAAGAGGTACGGCACGCTCGTAGTTGTTGCGTGCCTCGATTGATTGAGCCTTGGCACTTTCGAGAGCAGCCTGCGCCGATAGCAGGTTTGCACGCTGTTGCTTGCCATCTAATCGGAAGATGACCTCTCCTTGTTTAACGGGCATTCCGTTGTCGTAATGTTTCTCGGCAAGAAAGCCCGTAGTGCGAGGTTGAACAACGGCCGAGAAATTTGCACTAATCTTGCCTATGTAGGTTTTGCGACTGCGCAACATATTTGATTGTGCCGATGCAACCTCAATCTCCATATCGGAGTGTGCTTCTTTCGTTGACGGGGAGTGATAACACGATACCGACAACATTAAAATAATGAGAAAGATAGAAGGTTTTAGATGCATAATTTTGTGGTGTTTTTAACTTTGAATGAGTCAAAAAACATACCGCAATAAGAAAAATGCATAAAAGTGGAATAAATGTGATAAAAATATTTGCAACAAAAGAAAACTCTTATTATATTTGCTATAACAAACCTAACTAATATTAACATTTAATAAATTACAAACTATGAAAACATTAGTTGAAAACATCAATGCTCAGGTGGCTTTGTTTCAGGCAAATGCAGAGGCTCAGCTCGTAAAAGGTAATAAGGCTGCTGGTACTCGTGCTCGTAAGGCTGCTTTGGAGTTGTCAAAACTTCTCAAAGAGTTCCGTAAGGTATCAGTAGAAGAGGCTAAGAAGTAGTCTGATTTACATACCAAATAATAAAAGAGGCTCAAAAGGCCTCTTTTATTATTTTTTGTCCAATCCCATAGCAGCAATGTCTTGATCGCTCAATCCTAATCGCTTGTCTGTAAACGGCACTGCCTCGTTGTAGTCATCGAGATAATATAGCGATTGCTCGCTATCGAATTGAGCGTTTGCAAAACTTGCATCCTGCTCGACAAATCGACTCTCCATATTGGCAATATCGGCCATAGTGTGAAACATCGAATGGCTGGTGCATATATATTCGCAATTAATCTTCGTTGCTACAACCTTGTTCGGGAACTCAGCCTCATAGTGTGGCGAGAACCATATAAACGCAGGAATCTGCACCTGAAAACGACTTAAAGTGGGTGAGGAGTGTAGAAATCGTCCTCTCTCATCATCATAAAGATCTTCTCCGTGGTCGGAACAGTAGAGAATAGATGCACAGTAGTCAAGCGACTCTACGTAGTCGATAATAGAGGAGAGCATATAATCCGTGTATAGAATAGAGTTGTCGTAAGAGTTGACTATTGATTTGCGATGGTCTCGAAACTCCCTGCTATGATCGGGTTGCCAATGCGAAAACTCGGCAGGGTAGCGCTCTCGGTAGTCGTAGTGAGAGCCGTAGCAATGTAAAACTACAAGCAGCGGACGACTCTCCTCGGTCTGTAAGAGTGACTGCATAGCACCGAGCAGAACTTCGTCATGTCCGTTCTCTTTGAGATAAATCAGCGTATCGGCCTCTGCTGCCAGATAATCGACCATAGCCCCTTGTCGCTGCTGGTTGGAGATAAAGCAGGTGAGAAATCCGGCCTCCCTGAATAGCGAGCAGATACCTCGTCGGGCGTATAACTCTTTATAGTTGCTTGCACAGACACCCGATAGCAACAAGGGAACACTCTTGTGCGTTGTGTTGCTTTGTGTTAATATGTTTTTGAGAAGAATAATGTCGCTACGCTCGGCAAGCCTTGGTGTCGTGTTGCGATCATATCCGAATACTCCCCACGAAGCACGGCGGGAGGCCTCTCCTATAATATATATGTATAACTCTCTGCGTGTAGCGGTCTTGCTGCGATGGGTATCGAAGCGAAACTCGGAGGAGGTTTGTTTGTATCGACGCAGGGATAGGTTGGTGTTCAGACTCGCTCGCAGGTTGTATATAGCATTTACGGGAAATATGTCACGCAACAATACTGAGTGCGCAGAGTTAAATCTTGATAGGAGAAGTGTAGCAACGCTGACGGCTATCATCGCAACGCCTACCCGTGTCATCACCCTGCGCATACGCAGATTTAGTCGCATACGCTTGCGGGAGATATGTAGTGCTAAGATGAGCAACGATGCATATACAAATACCACGATTACGACCACTTCGGATATATTTGCCAACAACTCTCCCGCCTCGCCGCTATTGGTTGTGGTGAGGTTTATGAACATGTCGGCAGTAATGGTCGTGCTTCCGAAAATGTGTATCAGCACTATCTGGAAAGCGCACATCGCCGCCAACCCACTCATAAGCAGAGCTAATCCTCCTGCAAATCTGACAGTTGCCCCGATTATAAGATATACACCCATCGGTAGCAATATCCCTGCGAATATCGAAGGCAGAGAGTATTTGCCGCTTAGGGCGAGCAATATATTTGGTGCTAATAGGGCGGACAAAAATAGGATAAAAAATGCCATCGCTTTTTGCGATGGCATAACTCCTTTGATTCCACTCTTTACGCTCTCGGATAGAGCGGCTATTTGGTTAAAAAGCCTCATTTATTGATATCAAAAAACCATTTATAAGCCGTCCGTTTGCCTTGCCTCCGAATCCGTAGTCGAAACGAATGTTTACACGCTGTTTGAACTCCCAGCGCAGGCCTATACCGTAATTAGGCATCGTTTCGCTCCACCTGAAACTCTTAAACGATGAGAAGACGTTGCCGGCACCTCCCCAAACCACCGCACCTAACTTGTGCCACAAGTGTTGTCGTAACTCCACCTGCGCTGTGGCAAGGTTGTAGTCCATAAATCGACCCTCGTAATATCCTCGCATACGATAGCGACCGTCCATCTGTGCAAACAATACCCACGGTGTGTGGCGGCTGTTCCACACTCCGTGCAAATCGATTGCCAAGATTGCGCCACGCCATAATTTTTGGTAATAATCGGCCGTTATGGCAACTCTCCACGAATCGTGGTCGATACTGCCCAATGCTTTGGGTCTAAATAGACCCTCTACCGAGAGATAGATGCCTTGCGACGGATTTGGTATGAAGTCTCTGGTGTCGTATTCGAGAATTAAACCTAATCCCGTAGCCGAGTCGTGAGTCTTTAATCCATCGAGTCGCTCGGCGAGATTTGCTCTGTATTTTTTACCGCAATATGCCCAGTTAAAATCTACCTTTGCACCGATATATGTGTTCTTCACTAATTGATAGAGGTAAGTTGCTTTAATCGACTGATTGTTTGCAACATATTTTGTTGGATTGTCGGACATTCCTCCACTGTAACCGAACCCCCAGAAGTAGGTCGGCAACGACGAAAAATTCACATCGTAAAGCAGTCGGTGTCGGTCGTCTTTGAATATACATGTGCCATCGACTCCGAACTTGTAGAAACCCTTTATCGAGGCGTGTGCTATGATATTGAAGGTCGATGGCGGTAGCGAGCGATTACTCTTGTCAATTCTGTACAAACCTGCCATCATAGCCGCAAAAGTCAGACTTGTGCTTGATGTGTAGTAGGGGGCGATTATAAATGTAGTGTCGAGTCTTTTCTCGAAACTCTTGTCGGTATTGGCATCCTCGAAGTAGGATATGATTTTATTGAGAAATCCCCATTTCGCTCTTTTGGGTGCTAATGGCTGTACGCCGTAATTGGTTGCCGAGATACTGCTGTTTGGTGTGGGGGTATATGTATAGCGAATAGTATCTTTGCCTAAGACAAGGATACTGTCCGCCTGAGCGGCACATTCGCCGATGCCTGCAATCAGCATCACTACTGCTATTATACCTTTAAGCCGCATTTGTCATTACTCTCTTGAAGCCTTGCGAGACTATTTGCGCACTGCATAGTCCAAAATCTCTTTTGTAAAATAGGCGAGGTTTCCTCTTTGCTACAAAGGTAAGATATTTTTTCCAAATACGCACATCGTACCTATTCTTTGCCACGTTTACCGAAGAAGCGGGCATCGAGAGCAAACTTTCCGCCGCCGGCAATAATGAGAAATATGTAATATCCCATATATAGTATCTCTCGCTCTACGCCAAACCATCCTAACGCAGGGAATACTATAAATATATCTACGAACATACCCAGCGCCATTAGGAATGCGGCAAAGCGTGTCCAAAATCCGATTACAATCATCACGGCACACGCCGCCTCAATTATGTTGAATATGACAAACGTCAGCACGGGGTCGTTGAAGAGCAGGGGAGGGTAGCCATTTATCATCACATTGTAGCGCTGCATCTTGCCAATGACGTGCAGTGCAAGCATTGCTCCGATAAAGATTCGCAGACAGAGTATAGCCTGATCTATACGATGATATTTCTGCATCAGGGCGGCAATCTTGGTAATCATACGTCTTCTGTTTTTGTGCCCCATAATCACAAATCCTGCGCCAAAACTTCCAACTTGTCTCTTTGTTTGAAAAAGTTTATTACCTTTGTAGGTATATTTCTAATCAAACGATAATGAAAAAACTTTTACTTTTATTGACTGTGGCCGGAATGTTGGCAATTGCTTGCGAGGGCAATGGCGGCATTGAAGAGGAGAACGGCGATGTTTCTATTCCTAAAATCGAACTCTCGCAACAATCCATCGAGGTCGATTTTGAGCCGAATGCTTATACGATATCGGTAACTTCGCCATACTCGTGGGAAGCAGTGAGCAAGAATTCATGGATTAAGATAGAGACCAAGACGGGTATTGCCGGCACAAAGGAGTTGTCGTTCACGGTAGAACGCAATGAGAAAGAGAAGGTGCGTGAAGGTACGATTGTGGTCATAAATGGCGTATATAATCTTGCAACGGAGTTCTATGTAACGCAAAAAGCCTTTTCTCCTGAAATAACCTTCGACAAGAAAGAACTAAACTTTACCGTAGAAGGTGGAGAGCAGAGTGTAAAGATAACTGCAAATGTTGAGTACGAGGTTTCAATAAGTGCCGATTGGGTTACCTATACAAAAACCGAGAATGGCATTACTGTATCCGTGCCTAAGTATGAGGAGGTAAAGGAGCGTACAGCGGAGATAACCATTTCGAACGAAAAGTATGGTGTTTCTAAAAACGTAACGGTGTTGCAAGCCGGATTGAGCGAAGAAGAGTATGAAGAGTATGCAAAACGTGTCATATTTTACACAACATCAGATAATAAAGTTATTACCCCTTGTAGAACTGATGACTTTGGTGCAAATATCGTATCTAATACCTACGAAAATGGCAAGGGCATTATCAAGTTTGATGCACCTGTCACTTCGATTGGATGGACTGCATTCTATGGTTGCAGCAGTTTGACAGGCATTACAATCCCCGATAGCGTTACTTCGATTGGAGATTCTGCATTCTATGGTTGCAGCAGTTTGACAGGCATTATAATCCCCGACAGCGTTACTTCGATTGGAAATTTTGCATTCCAAGGTTGCAGCAGTTTGGCAAATGTAACTATTCCAGATAGCGTTACTTCGATTGGATGGGCTGCATTCCGAGATTGCAGCAGCCTGACAAGTGTTACAATCCCCGACAGCGTTACTTCGATTGGAAGTTATGCATTCTATGGTTGCAGCAGCCTGACAAGTGTTACAATCGGCAATAGCGTTACTTCGATTGGAACATCTGCATTCTCTGTTTGCAGCAGCCTGACAAGTGTTACAATCCCAGATAGCGTCACTTCGATTGAATGGGGTGCATTCGGACTTTGCAGCAGTTTGAAAAATGTATATTGTAAGCCTACAACACCTCCAACAGGAGCCTCAGTGATGTTCGATTTCAACGTTTCCGGTAGAAAGATTTATGTGCCGACAGCATCAGTCGAAGTATATAAATCAGCACAATATTGGAAGGACTACGCCGATGCTATCGTCGGCTACGACTTCTAAATCAAATAGTACCAAACACAATTCAGGCGTATGCGGTTGCCCGACATACGCCTGAATTTATTATAGCAAAACCTTTTAGCAGTTCATACCGCCGCAGCAGTGGATAACCTGTCCCGTAACATACGACGAGAGGTCCGATGCGAGGAAGAGGGCTACCTTTGCAACCTCCTCCGGCGAGCCGCCACGACGCAGTGGGATACTCTTGTTCCACTGGTCACGCACCTCATCAGGCAGTTGTGCGGTCATCTCGGTAATGATGAAGCCCGGAGCGATGCAGTTTGCACGGATGCCACGAGCGCCCATCTCCTTGGCGATAGACTTCGCAAGGCCAATCATACCGGCCTTTGAAGCAGAGTAGTTGCACTGGCCGGCATTGCCACTTACGCCTACAACTGACGACATATTTATAATAGAGCCACCACGCTGACGTGCCATAATAGGGGTTACGGCATGGATAAAGTTAAATGCGGATTTGAGATTTACATTGATAACTGCATCCCACTGCGCCTCGCTCATGCGCATCATAAGACCATCCTTTGTGATGCCGGCATTGTTTACCAATACGTCAATACGACCGAAATCTGCCATAATCTGCTCGACAACCTCGTGTGTCTGCTCGAAGTTGGCAGCGTTGGATGCGTAAGCCTTTACACGAACACCAAACTTCTCCAATTCTGCCGCTGTGGCGAGAACTGTCTCATTCAACTCTAAATCGGTGAAAGCAATGTCTGCCCCCTGTTCTGCGAAAGCGACTGCAACAGCCTTTCCGATTCCCCTTCCTGCACCTGTGATAAGTGCCACTTTTCCTTCAAGAAGTTTCATAATAAATCTGTTTATAACAAAATGTTAAATAAATTATGGTCAAAGATAGCCATTTTATTTGAAAAATAGCGTACCTTTGGGGGGTGAGTTTTGATGAAAATAACGTAACACATTGATTATTATATGAAAAACGATTCTCAACTATTTGATCTTATCGCCGCCGAGCGTGAGCGACAGATGCACGGTATCGAACTTATTGCATCGGAGAACTTTGTTAGCGACAATGTTCTTAAAGCAATGGGCTCTGTTTTGACAAACAAGTATGCAGAGGGTTATCCTGCTGCTCGTTACTACGGAGGTTGCGAGGTTGTAGATAAGGTCGAATCGCTCGCTATTGAGCGCATATGCCAACTCTACGGTGCAGAGTATGCCAACGTACAGCCACACTCCGGTGCACAAGCAAATATGGCGGTGTTCTTTGCTGTTCTCAAACCGGGAGATACATTCCTCGGTCTTAATCTTTCGCACGGAGGTCACCTTTCGCACGGCTCGGCTGTAAATATGTCGGGTACATATTTCAACGCAGTAAGTTACTCGGTGAAGGAGTGCGACGGTCGTGTTGATTACGACGAGATGGAGGCAAAGGCTTTGGAGTGCAAACCAAAACTTATCATCGGTGGTGCTTCGGCTTACTCTCGTGAGTGGGATTATGCTCGTATGCGTGAGATTGCTGATAAGGTAGGCGCTTTGCTTATGATTGATATGGCTCACACCGCAGGTCTTATCGCAGCAGGCTTGTTGGAGAATCCTGTAAAGTATGCACATATCGTAACTTCGACTACTCACAAGACTTTGCGTGGTCCTCGTGGCGGTATCATCTTGATGGGTAAGGATTTCGATAACCCATGGGGTTTGACCACTCCAAAGGGTGTAGTTAAGAAGATGTCGCAGATTCTTAACTCTGCTGTGTTCCCAGGTATTCAGGGCGGTCCACTCGAGCATGTAATCGCTGCTAAGGCTGTTGCATTCGGCGAGGCTCTCGATCCGTCGTTCAAAGAGTACCAGCAGCAGGTTGTAAAGAACGCACAGGCTCTCTCGGAGGCTTTCGTAAGCCGTGGCTATAATATCGTGTCAGGCGGTACCGACAACCACCTTATCTTGGTAGATTTGCGTAGCAAGTTCCCAGAGTTGAGCGGTAAGGTTGCAGAGAAGGCTCTGGTTGCTGCCGACATCACTACAAACAAGAATATGGTGCCTTTCGATAGCCGCTCGGCATTCCAGACATCTGGTTTGCGCTTCGGAACTCCTGCAATCACAACTCGTGGCGTTAAGGAGGATAAGATGGAGGTTATTGTTTCGCTCATTGACCGTGTGCTTCACGATCCTGAGAATGAGCAGAATATCGCAGAGGTTCGTGCTGAGGTAAATGCTCTTATGGCGAACTATCCACTCTTTGCGTGGTAGTAGGCGATAACGCTTAATTTTTTATGGTCAAGGTGCTTCTCGGAGTACCTTGACTTTTTTATACAATGTCCCGATAGGGGTTACTTGTAAAGTATATGGGCATCGCAATTTGCTTTTTACGGATGAAAATTATACTTTTGTTGTGTAATTTTAATAAAATGGTTCTATGAAAAGATTTTTGATGCTTGTAGTTGCAGGAGTTTTTGCTTTGTCCGCAACTACCGCAAGCGCTTCAACCAATGATGGCGACCGCATTTTGGGAGTTTACAAAGCAGTGAAGGAGGGTGCAGTGTCGAAGGTTCGTATCTCTAAAATCGGCGATAATGCTTACCAGGCTCAGGTCTTTTGGCTTGAAAAGGATAAGCACGCAGATGGCAGCAAGCGTATGGATGTTAAGAACCCGGACCCTGCAAAGCGTAACACTCCATCCGATCAGATTGTACTTATCGAGAAGGTAAGTTATGTTGCAGAGGACAACGAGTGGAAGAATGGTAAGATTTACGACCCGACAAAGGGAGATGTTTATAAGGTGGTTATCAACTTCCAGGACGACAAGACCCTGCGAGTAAGAGGCTTCCTCGGCCCATTCTCAAAGAGCCTCTACTGGCATAAGTTAGAGGAATAAACAAACGAAAAAATCTCTTGCCCCGCAGGAGATTTTTTTGTATTTTTGCACTTCGAATACAAAAGATACTTGCGATATGAGTACAAACGAAAGAAAGCGAATTCTATTTGTCTGCCTCGGAAATATCTGCCGCTCTCCGGCGGCCAACGGCATTATGGAGCAGATGGTTGCCGAAGCGGGTCTGCATGATAATATCGAGGTTGATTCCGCCGGTACTATGGGTTGGCATGCAGGTGAGTTGCCCGATCCTCGAATGATTCAGGCTGCTGCATCGCACGGATACAGACTTACGCACCGATCTCGTCAGGCTAAGGAGGAGGATTACTATAACTTCGATATGATTATCGTGATGGATGACAACAATTACGAGGATATGAGTCGTCTTGCTCCGGAGCGAAAGTATCTTGATAAACTCTACCGTATGGCTGACTTTATGACCGAGTATCCGCATTATCGATATGTCCCCGATCCATACTACGAGGGAGTCGAGGGTTTTCACTTGGTAATCGGAATGCTCGAAAATGGTTGCCGAGAGATTTTGAAAACGCTCTCGGAAGATGCAAAGTAGGGTAGATTGATATGAGTTAGCAAAGTTTAAGTTTTACACAGGTTATGAGAAATATTTTTAAGACATATCCTACACTGACACTCTGCCGTATCCTGCTGCTCTATGCCGTGCTGATGATTTGCCGAGTGATATTTGCGCTTTATAACCTCTCGGTGGTAGGCGATATTGAACTTTCGGAGTTGCCACGCCTTATCTACGGCGGTTTGCGTTTCGATACTATCTCGATATGCTACGCCTTTGGAGTGTGGGTGCTGTTGAGTCTGTTGCCACTGCGAGTGCGTGCGCACAAGGTCTATCGTGGCATATTGTTCTACTATTACGTCATCGTCGGAGCCTTCTGTGTAGCCGTAAATATGGCGGATGCAGTCTATTTTCGATATACCCAGAAGAGATTTACCGCCGATGAGTTTATGTTTACCGAAAACTCCAATTCGGTGCAACTCGTTTTTAAGTTTGCTGCCGAAAATATTCACCTTGTCGTTATCGGCTTTGCGCTTATCGCCCTGCTCGTTTGGGGCTATCGTCGCAAGGTAACGCCAACGGCATTACTCAAAGGCTGGCTCTATTACCCTGCAAATACGGTTGTTTTGTGCCTTGCTCTTACGCTTTGTGTGGCGGGTATTCGTGGTGGTTTGAGTCGCATGGCACGCCCGACAGCCATTCCGTATTCGCTCAAATTTGCTAAGACGGGCGATAAGGCAAATATTGTCTTGTCGAATCCGTTCTGTATCCTGCGCACCATCGGAAGCAATCGCTTAGCGGTGCCGCATTATTTCGATGCCGAGCAACTTGCAAATATCTATACTCCATACCACCTGCCGAAGGCAAACGGAGAGTTTCGCCCTCGTAACGTGGTGGTTTTCGTTATCGAGAGTATGTCGGCCGAGAATTCAGCATTTCTTGCTCCCGAACTATACGAAAATAGCGAACAAAAGGGCTATACACCATTCCTCGATTCGCTTATGCAGAGCGGTTACGCCTTTAAGCGTATGTATGCCAACGGCAAGCGTTCCATTCAGGCACTGCCGAGCATTTGGGGATCAATTCCGTCGCTCGTGAAGCCGTTTATGCTTATGCCACAGTCACTCGGAGAGAGCCGCCCACTGCCTGTTTTATTGCAAGATAAGGGCTATTCTACCGCATTTTTCTGCGGCTCGGAGCGTGGTTCTATGGGATTCGATGCCTATGCTATTTCGGCGGGTTTCGAGCAGTGTTTCAGCAAGGAGGATTACGAGAAGGCACATGGCTATAACGATTTCGATGGCTATTGGGGTATATGGGATGATAAATTTATCTCCTTTATGGGCGAAACTATCGATGACCTTCCGCAGCCATTCCTCGCCTCTATCTTTACCACGACATCGCACCATCCTTTTGTTACGCCCGACGAGTGGAAACCACGCCTGCCAAAGGGACATACCCCTATGCAGCCTTGCGCAGCCTACCTCGACGGTGCTATTGAGCGCTTCTTTGAGGAGAATCGTAATAAGGAGTGGTTCAAGGATACAATCTTCGCCTTCGTGGCCGACCACGTCTCTTGCGAGTATTATGCCGAGCGCACCCATACCTCTCCTGGCGATTTCCATATTATCGGCTTGCTCTACGCTCCTGACAATTCGCTTCGTGGTGAATGTAATGTACCTGTGTCGCAAATCGACCTTATGCCTACACTGCTCGGTATTCTCAATTACGATAGTCCATATTTCGCTTATGGCAGGGATGTTTTTGAACCGACTGCTATGCCAATGACTATTGTCTATGATAACGGACTTTATAAGGCATTTACGACCGAGTATATCCATATTTTCAGCGATGGGGCTGTGCGTGAGGTCTATTCGATTTCGGATTATGCGCATGCAAACAATCTCGTCGAGAACCACTATGATATAAATGTCGAGATGGCAATAAAGGCCTTTGCACAGCAATATTACGAGCATGCAAACCGTAAAAGTTACGTAGTTCCCGAAAAGTATCTCTCGAAATAAATCCTATTGGATATAACAAAACAGACGTATGAATTAACTCATACGTCTGTTTTGTTTTGCCGGCCTAAAATTGTGGTCGCTTATGATTGTGGCAACTACTCTTTGTTGTAGTATGCGGGATACTCCGCAGGACGAACGTGTGTTGCTGTGAAACTATCGCCATAAGGGGTTGTGAGAGTAACGGTAACATCTGCATTGCGGGTCTCGGCCTTCGCTCGGAACATATGGAAATTGAGCGAGAGCGTGTTGGTCTTCTTGTGCATCTGCTTCGACTTGGCTCTTGCCGGAGCGTAGATAACCTCCGCAGCACGAGGGTCGCTATGGTTGACCTGCTCAATCTCTAATTTCTTTCCCTGCTCGGTGATGGTCAAATTACATCCCTCCTCCCAATGGAAGCAGTTTACATAGATATAATTCTGATATTGAGGGTCGGCATAGTTTGTCTGGTTAGGGTGCAATTCGCAGAGGTGTTTCAGACTCGCATTCGAGTTGTATCGCTCCTGCAAACCATTGATATCGTATGTGCGGAACGGAACATTCTCGCCCTTTTCTACACTATGCCAGGTCTGCTTAAACTCCTTACCATCGAATGTGCAGAAGAAGAAACCTGCATCGCCACCATCCTCGCCGATATTTGTGCCGCTGATATTCGGAGTTTTCCACAAATCTCCGGCAATAGCGGTCACGTTACACTCGGTAATGTTAGGGTAGATTGGATGAACGTGAGAGATGTTCTGGTGCTTATGGCCAGAGTAGAGACGTACCGACTTGAAATCTTTGAGTAGTTCAACAAATGGCTCGTCCTTGCCGTCTGCCCACCCTGATACCTGCTTGCCACTTGAATTGCGCACAAAGAGCGGAGCGTGCATACATACTACGATAGGTGTTTCTTTGCTTACAGAGGCCAAATCCTGACGCAGCCACTCCAACTGAGTATCGTCCAAACAGAGGTCATAGTTACGAGAGCCGACAACACCCTTGTGCTTCTTCTGGTCGGGCTTAACCTCGTTCTTGAAGATGACATTGTCGAGCAATACCAAGTGAACATCGCCGATATTCATCGAGAAGTGGGTTGGGCCAAATACCTTGCGATAGCGTACCGAGCCATTCATATCCGTGTCCGCATTCGGTTGGGTAGATGGATCGTTGTCGTGGTTGCCCATAACACAGAGGAATGGTACAGGGAAACCCTGCTCCGAGAGGTACGATGGCACACGCTCGATGTCGAAACCTGTTTCATACCAAAAACGATCCCAGGTGATGTCGCCGAGGTTTATAGCATAGGTCATAGTGCCGTAGTTCTGCGCACATGCACGCTTGATAGCAGGGAGACACAACTCCTCAAAGTGTTTCAAGTCATTGTTCTTCTTATTGTCGCACAAGTGCGAGTCTGAGAACATAAGTAACGAGAAACGCTTGTCGTTAACCTTCTCCAACTCGAAGTCGTGGCGCTCTCGCTTGGTAGCGGGAGCGGTGGTGGAAGCCCAAAAATCAAGACGAACATCGCTCTTAATTTTTGGCGCATAACCACTTGGAGTAGATATGTATACAACGCCGTATCTCTTGTCAGACTTTAAGGTGTAAATACCTTTGTTGTCGGTGGTTGTAACGTTTACTCCATCGGATACTTTTACGCCAACAAGAGGCTCGTCTCCGCAATAGACAACACCGCACAAAGTGACATCCTTTGATGCCTTTATTTTCTTTACATTATAAGCAGCCTCTGCCGAAAATATTGTGCAGAGCGCCACAATAAGGGTTAGAATATGTTTCATCATCGTCGGTTTAATTATTCTGCAAAGTATTTATAGAACAAAGGTATGGTATGAAGGCCTTTCGAGAACTGGTCAAGACCATAACTCTCGTTTGGCGAGTGGATTGCATCCTGCGATAAACCAAAACCGAGCAAAATCGACTTGATACCCAATACCCCCTCAAAACAACTGATTACACCGATTGAACCACCTGAATATACCGGTACAGGCTCCTTGCCGAAGGTCTCCTTAACAGCCTTAGCCGCAGCCTTGTACGCAGCCATATCGGTAGGGGATACGTAAGGAGTTCCGCCATGATTGATGCGTACATCTACCTTTACGCCCTTTGGTGCAAGACTCTTGAAGTAGGAAGCGAAAGCCTTTGTAATCTTATCCGGTGTCTGATATGGAACAAGGCGCATGGTAATCTTAGCCGATGCAACAGCAGGGATGATGGTTTTCGAGCCTTCGCCTGTATATCCGCTCCACATTCCGTTAATCTCGAATGTCGGGCGTACGCCTGTACGTTCAAGGGTTGTGTATCCCTGCTCGCCTGCAACAGCACCAACACCAATCGAAGCCTTATACTTGCGAGTGCAGAATGGGACACGATTCAATGCTTTGCGTTCAGATGCAGACAACTCTCTCACATCGTCATAGAAACCAGGGATTGTGATGCGGCCCTGCTCGTCAACTACTTGCGAGAGCATCTTTGATAATACCATAGCAGGGTTGTGTACTGCTCCGCCATAGAGTCCGGAGTGAAGATCTGCAGCAGCGCCGTGTACCGACACCTCGACACTTGCCAAACCACGCAAACCGCAAGTGATAGACGGAGTATCCATTCCGAGCATCGATGTGTCTGAAACCAAAATCACGTCGGCTTTGAGCAACTTCTTGTGCGTAGCGCAGAATTTACTAATCTGCGTTGAGCCGCTCTCCTCCTCGCCTTCGAGCAAGAACTTTACGTTACAAGGCAAAGTATCGGTCGCACACATCGCCTCAAAAGCCTTGATGTGCATAAACGACTGACCCTTATCATCATCGGCGCCACGACCCCAGATGCGGCCATCCTTGATAATAGGCTCGAACGGATCGCTCTTCCATTCGTTCATAGGCTCTGGTGGCATCACATCATAGTGACCATATACCAATACTGTTTTGGCCTTCGGGGAGATTATCTTCTCGGCATAAACGAGCGGTGCGCCATCAGTAGGAATTACCTCGGCAGAATCTGCTCCCGCCTTTACTATCGCAGCGGCGAGATGCTCGGCACAACGCTGGCGATCCTCAGCGTACTCTGTAACAGCACTGATTGAAGGAATACGAAGAACTTCGAATAATTCATCTAAGAAACGATCCATATTGGAATCGATATACTCTTTTACCTTGTTCATAATAAATATAGGTTTATAGGTTACAAATATCTTTGATTTCTGAGATAAATCGCTGCGCCAAGATGTCTGCCTCATGCATAGATTTAGCCTCGGTATAGATACGGATTATAGGCTCTGTATTTGATTTGCGAAGGTGTACCCAACTCTCTGCGAAATCAATCTTTACTCCATCTGTATCATTCACTTTTTCAGCAGCATAACGTGCTTTCATCTCACGTAATACATTATCTACATCAATGGCAGGTGTGAGTTCAATCTTATTCTTCGAAGCGAAGTAGGCAGGGTAGGTTGCTCGCAACTCTGTCATTGACAATCCACGCTTGGCGAGATAGGTCAAAAAGAGTGCCGTTCCGACCAAAGCGTCACGGCCGTAATGTAACTCCGGATATATCACTCCGCCATTGCCTTCGCCACCAATCACAGCACCTACCTCTTTCATCTTTGCAACTACATTAACTTCTCCTACGGCTGACGCTGCATAACTGCCTCCGTGTGCGAGTGTTACATCTGCCAAAGCACGTGAAGAACTGAGGTTGGAAACGGTGTTACCGACCGTATGCGAAAGGATGTAATCCGCTACTGCAACCAAGGTGTACTCCTCGACAAACATCGAGCCATCTTCGCTAACGAAAGCCAATCGATCTACATCCGGATCTACAACAATACCCAAATCGGCCTTTTCTCTAATAATTACCTCCGAGATTTCTGTAAGGTTTTGTGGTAGCGGCTCAGGGTTATGGGCGAACTCTCCCGTAGGCTCGCAATTCAATTTTACCACCTCGCAACCCAACTCTTCTAGCAGTTGCGGAATCACTACTCCTCCTACCGAATTTACAGCATCCACAACAACCTTGAAATGGCGCTTGCGAACAGCATCTGCATCTACCAAACTAAGATTTAACACTTGCTTTATATGAGTAGTGTTAAAGTCCTCACGCAAAACGACTTTACCTATCTCGTCTATGGTAGGAAATTCAAACTCCTCATCCTCCGCCAAAGCCAGCACTGCACGTCCCTCTTCGTCGTTCAGAAATTCACCCTTTTCATTGAGCAATTTCAGAGCATTCCACTGTTTGGGATTATGCGAAGCGGTGATGATTATACCTCCGTCAGCCTTGTGGGTTATGACCGCCATCTCTGTTCCCGGAGTGGTACATAAACCGACATTGATTACATCGACTCCGCAACCGAGCAGTGTGCCCTCAATGATATTTCCGACCATCTCTCCTGAGAGTCGAGCGTCACGGCCAACAACAACGCAAATTTTTTTATTGCCATTTTTCTGCTGCATAAAGCGGGAATAGGCGACCGTAAATTTGACAATGTCAATAGGAGTAAGGTTGTTACCGCACTCTCCGCCGATAGTTCCTCTTATGCCGGAGATGGATTTTATAAGTGTCATAATTTTTGATGTTTTTTATATAAATAAAAAAAGTTTTGCAAAATTTTTGAAATCCGATGTAAATATATTACTTTTATGCCAATTATCCAACAAAAGACAAAAACTATGGAAAACAAGCGTGTAATTCCGGCTTCGGAACTGATTATAAACGAGGATGGTTCGATATTCCATCTGCACCTTCTTCCGGAGCAACTCGCCGACATCGTTATCCTGGTAGGAGACCCGGGAAGAGTTGCCCTTGTTGCTTCATTCTTCGACTCTGTCGAATGTGAGGTAGAGAGCCGTGAGTTCAAAACAATTACAGGTTCATATAAAGGCAAGCGCATGACTGTACTCTCGACAGGTATCGGTACGGACAATATCGACATCTGCGTAACTGAGTTGGATGCACTTGCAAATATCGACTTCAAGACTCGTCAAGTCAAAGATGACTTCCGTCAACTTACCATGCTTCGCCTTGGCACATCAGGTGCTATCCAACCCGACATCAAGGTGGGAGAGGCGGTATTCTCTCGCACTTCGGTCGGATTTGACGGATTACTCAACTACTATGCCGGTCGTAACGACGTTTGTGACCTGGCCATAGAGCGTGCCTTCCTTGAACATACACAATGGAACAGACTTCTCACAAAACCATACTTTGTCGATGCAGATAAGGAGTTGTTCGAACTCTTCAAGGATTCGACACGAGAGGGTATAACCATCGCCGCCCCTGGTTTCTATGCTCCGCAAGGCCGTTGGGTGAGATTGCAACCGCAGGATTTGCAACTCAACGAGAAGATTGAGAGTTTCCGTTTCAAAGACCGCCGCATCACCAACTTCGAAATGGAAAGTTCGGCATTAGCAGGTCTTGCTGCACTGATGGGACACCGTGCAGGAACAATATGTACAATTATAGCGCAACGTGTAGCCTTGGATGCCTGCACGGACTATAAGCCGTTCGTTCGACAGATGATAGTTAATGCGCTTGATAAACTTGCAACATTATAGAATTTAATAACATATAAAAATAACAGAAAGATGAAATTTACAGTATCAAGTTCGGCTTTGTTGTCGTTATTGGCAACTACCGGTAAAGTAATTAACAGCAAGAACACGCTCCCAATCCTCGATTACTTCCTTATGGAGTTGAAGGATGGCGAATTGAAGGTTACAACATCAGACTTAGAGACCACTCTCATCGCTACTCTTAAAGTGGATAACGTAGAGAAGGAGGGTATGGTTGCTGCTCCTGCAAAGTTGATGCTTGACGTGTTGAAGGAGTGCTCTGAGATGCCGCTCACACTCGAAGTTAACGATAACAACTGGGAGATCAAAATCTCATGGCACAGCGGTGGATCATCAGTTCCCGGTGCAAACCCTATCAGTTACCCAACAGTACAGAGCCTTGCAGATGACAAGACCGAGGTTACTCTTGATGTAGATGTATTGGTAAACGGTATCAACAAGACTATCTTCGCTACTGCCGACGATGAGTTGCGCCCTGTAATGAATGGTGTGTTCATCAACCTCGATCAGAGTGGTGTAACCTGCGTTGCAACCGATGCTCACAAACTTGTTAAGGCTACCTCCGAGTGTGCTTGCCCAACTGCTGCATCGTTCATCTTGCCAAAGAAGCCTGCAAACCTGCTCAAAGCGATGCTTTTGAAGGAGGATGGCGATATTCAGATGTCTTTCGACCAGAATAACGCTAAGTTCTGTCTTAAAAACAGCACTCTTGTTTGCCGTCTTATCGAGGGCAACTATCCTAACTATAACGCAGTAATTCCAACCGCTAACCCTAACAAGATGCTTATCGATCGTATCGAGTTGGTAAACGGTATCAAGCGTGTGGCAGTATGTGCAAACCCTACAACAAACCTTATCCGCATGGATATTGCAGACAATAAGGTTACCTTAACTGCCCAGGATTTGAACTTCTACGTTTCTGCTAATGAGTGTCTCTCTTGCAGTTATGAGGGCGAGCCTATCACTATCGGCTTTAAGTCAACATTCCTCGTAGAGATTCTCTCAAATATAGAGACTCCTACCGTATTGGTTGAACTTGCCGATTCAACACGTGCCGGTGTGTTCAAGCCTGTATATGATGACAAACCAAGCAGCTCGACCCTGATGTTGCTTATGCCGATGATGATTAACGCATAAAGTCAATGGAGTTAAAACTCAATCGACCGATAATCTTCTTCGATTTGGAGACTACGGGCGTAGATACGGCTCGTGATCGCATCGTGGAGATATCTTTGATTAAGGTGATGCCTGACGGCGAGAAGATAATCAAAACTCGCCGTCTTAATCCTACTATCCCGATTCCGAAGGAGGCCTCGGATGTGCATCATATATACGATGAGGATGTTAAGGATTGTCCGACATTCCGTCAAGTTGCAAAGTCTTTACGAGATTTTATGGAGGGTTGTGATTTTGGAGGTTTCAACTCCAATCGTTTCGACCTTCCTGTTCTTGCCGAGGAGTTCTTGCGTGCAGAAGTGGATATTGACCTTCGCAACCGTCGCTATATCGACGTGCAGAACATCTTCCACAAGAAGGAGGAGCGCACGCTGGTTGCCGCCTATCGCTTCTATTGCGACAAGGATTTAGGCGATGCAGCACACGGTGCAGAGGCTGACACGATGGCTACATACGAGGTGCTGAAAGCCCAACTTGACCGCTATGACGATTTGGAGAACGATGTGGAGTTTCTTTCCAAGTACTCTACACGCAACAATTGCGCCGACTTTGCCGGCCGAATCATCTATGATGAAAATGGGGTAGAGGTCTTCTCCTTTGGTAAGTACAAAGGTCAATCCGTCGAGAAGGTATTCGAGAAGGAGCCAAGTTATTATGATTGGATTATGAATGGCGATTTTCCTCAATACACAAAGAAGATTATCACCGAGATACGCCTACGAGCAAGAAAGTTTTAAGATATAAATTTAGAATGATGCATCATTCACTACGCATTGCAATAATTCTGTTAGTCGGAGTATTTGGCCTTGCAGGTAACGTTGTATCCGCCCAAACAGCAGAGCAGGTTGTATATATTGATGGACAAAAATATACAATCCATACCGTTGCCAAGGGGGAGACACTCTACTCTTTGGCTCGTATTTACGAGGTGGATATGGCTGACATACTCTCTGCAAACCCGATTTTGTCGGAGGGGTTGAAGGCCGACCTGGTAATTAAAATCCCTTATAAGGAGAGTAAGCAACCGAAGAAGTCAAAGAAGGAGTTTAATACTCACATCGTAAGTCGAGGAGATACCTTCTACTCGATTGCCCGCCGGTACTCTATATCGGTGGAGACGCTTATTGCAGACAATACGAATATTGACCCATCACACTTGGCAATAGGCGCTACTCTTTATATCCGTCGCAGTGAGGTCGGCAGAGCCGATGCTGTTCAAGTAAATGATGAGATAGAGAAGCGTAGCGAATTGATGAACAGCGTCGTTAGTGGTGATTATAGTTATCACGTTGTACACTCCGGAGAGAGTGCCGAGTCTATTGCGGAGCGTTTTAACACGACAGTTGATGTTCTACTCTCACTAAACACTATGCGTACAAGCAAAGAGGTTAGAGAGGGATTGATTATCAAAGTTCCGAAAGAAATAGCCTCAATTCAGGAGGCTGTTTCAGATATGCAGAACGAAATAACCGAAAACGAATCCGTGTTGGCAACTTTTCGTCAACTGAAAAAGGATGATGTTGCAAACGTCGCTCTTATGTTGCCATTCTCGCAGAGCGGTATTCCTGCACAGAATTATACGGATTTCTATCAGGGTTTTCTGCTTGGAATCGACAAAGTGCGTATGGACGGATATTCTGCCGAGGTCAATGTTTATAATACGGGACACGACCACGCCCGTATTTCCGAGATATTGGATAATAACGATACGATAGCTAACTCGAACATCATAATAGGACCAGTTTACGAGGATGAACTTGTGCCTGTGGTGCGATTTGCCGAGGAGCGATCAATTCCTGTTGTTTCGCCACTTGCCAATCTGACAAATACGACGAGCAATCTCGTATTCCAGATGTCGCCACGTGCCGAGGCGAAATACGACAAGATTCAAAACCTCTTTGACGGCAGTCGCAGGGTCGTTGTCATAACTTCGGAAACTTCCGACAAGGCCTTCGAGGCAGAGGTCTATTCCATGCTTGGCGAGACCCCATACGTGACTCACCACTATGTCTATGAGCATCCTTCGATTATCGAAAAACGCTACGAGGAGGCTCGTAAGCAGAATCTCGAACCGGAGCCTGCGCCAAGCGATCTTGCTCCTCTTTTATCGGGAGAGCAGGAGAGCATATTTGTCATATTGGCCGCAACAGAGATAGAGGTGGACCGCATATTGGCTGCGTTGGCTTCTGCAAACATATCGCTGACGGCACGCTCGCTCCCCGTTGTTCCGTTCAAAGTCTTTGGCAACAGCCGTTGGAACCGCCATCGCAATATTGACCGTTCGTTATTCTTCTCTAATAATGTGGTAATGCTTTCGACTTACCATATCGACCGAAGCGATATTCGTATCAAGGAGTTCTCGACCAACTATGTAAAGGCTTTTGGATCGCTGCCGTCGCTTTATGCATATAGAGGATACGATGCTGCTACGATATTTGTTCCTGCCCTCTATGACGGCATTAAAGACGGCCTCTCTGGCAAAAGACTACAACCGCTGCAAACTCCATATCAGTTTGAGAGCGGAGAGGCGAACGGAGTTCGTGTAAACAAGGAGTGGGTTAGAGTTAACTATAACAAGAATTTTACAATCACAATAGAATAACCATGTCAAATTTCCCGACAAACATACCAGAGAAAACCATTGAGCGATTGAGCGAGTATCGTCGCACACTCTTGTCGTGCCACCGTCAAGGTATCACTCATGTTTTTTCGCACGTATTGGCCGGCATACATGGCATTACGGCTGTGCAGGTACGTCGAGATTTTATGCTCATCGGATTTTCGAGCGATACGAAGAAGGGGTATGATGTTAAGGTTCTCATTGACTTTATCAATAACATTCTATATGGCGAGAATGTGATGAATATCGCCGTTATCGGCATGGGTCACCTTGGTCAGGCTATTACAAAATATTTCAACAGCAAGCAGTTGAAATTACGCATTACCGCTGCCTTCGACATCGATCCTGAGAAGGTTGGACATCAAATCGATGATATTCCGTGCTACCACATGAACGACTTTGAGGAGGTAGTTTCCAATAACGAAATCAGCGTGGTAATCGTTTCCTTGCCGACAAAGGCTGCTTCGCAGTTGGTTGTACCTATCGTAAACGCAGGTATTAAAGGTGTGCTGAACTTCACCTCGGCTCCGCTTAACTTCCCGCAGGGTATCGTAGTCGAAAACTATGATATTACCACCATTCTTGAAAAAGTCGCCTATTTTGTAAAGGCTAACGAGGAGAACAATAACAATTAACATCGGGATGCAGGTTTTACACGGGTTCAATAATCTTCCGACATTTCGTCATCCAGTTGCAACCGTAGGCTCGTACGATGGTGTGCATTGTGGACATCGCATCATCATAGATGAGGTGGTGCGTCGTGCCAAGGCGATAGGGGGAGAGAGTATTCTTTTGACATTCGAGCCGCATCCACGCATCACTCTCCAACAAGACGAGGGTCTGCGTCTGCTTACGACATTGGAGGAGAAGGCACAATTGTTGGAGTCCTGCGATGTCGATTATCTGCTCGTAATACCATTTGATATTGCTTTTAGCCGACTTTCACACGAGGAGTTTATTTCGGATTACATTACAGGGCGTTTGGGGATCGAAGAACTTGTTATTGGATATAATCACCACTTTGGCCATAATAAGAGCGGCAACTATGCCTATCTGTCGGAGAAGGGTGGAACGCTGCGTGTAACCGAGGTTAAACAGCACTTGGTAGATGAACAAAAGGTAAGTTCTACCATCATACGACAAACTATCGAGCGAGGAGATATGACACTTGCCGCCCAACTTACCGGCCACCCATATATTATAATAGGTATGGCCGATGAGAATGGTTTTGTTGCCACGGACAGATACAAACTACTGCCCCCGCAAGGTATCTACCAAGCAACTATAAACGATTTGCCTTATAAAGTAGTTGTCAATGGGTTAGGCATTGAACTTGGCCGAACCTTCGCCTTTACTAAATCTATTATCAGACTATGATTTCTAACGACATACAGATACGAGTTCTCTATCGAGATACAGACAAGATGGGCGTCGTCTATCATGCCAACTATATTGTCTTCTACGAGGCTGCCCGCAACGAACTTTTCCGTTCTATTGGTCTACCATATAGCGACCTTGAAGTTCTCAATATAGTTATGCCTGTTACAGAGGTAACATCACACTATAAAGCACCTGCATTCTACGATGACTTACTCACAGTGCGTGCCACGGTCAAGGAGATGCCTGTCGTACGTATGGTGGTGGAGTATGAGGTCTTTAATGAGAAGGGCGAACTGCTCAATATCGGCACAACCATCCTTGGATACGTAAACATGGAGCGTAAACGTCCTTGCCGTGCGCCGGAACAATTCATGGCGAAACTTGCTAAATATTTTGAATAATGACAGTAGGACGCAAAGCCTGGTTGATAATACTGACCTCCACTTTCCTGTTGGCGGTAATTCTATATTTTAGTTGTTGGAGTGCAGGTGTAGAGCATTGGCTACTACGAGATATATCAAAGACTCTGCCGCTCTGTCTGCTCTCCTTGATAACTTGGCTGGCAGGAGGTCGCCGATTCTCCATACTGCCTTTGGCATTCTTCTTCTCTATGCTTGGTGATTTAGCGGGCGAACATCGCAACTTTATATTGCAAATCGGGATGTTTGCCGTGGCGCACATCTTCTTTATTGCGGATTTTTCTCGCCGTGCGAAATTCGACAAAATTACCTATGTAGGTGCAACTATTGTTGTTATTGCGTCCATCGCACTCGGATTTACAATTGTACCCAATATAGCAAAACCTATTGAGCAATACGCCTGTATATTATACATCGTACTTATCTCTACGATGGCAATATCGGCCGTGGCCCAGCAGTCCGATTATAGATGGTGGTACATCGTGGCAGCGATACTATTCATCTTCTCCGATTCATGTATAGCCTGGAATCGTTATATGGATAAGTTTCCACATGCAGGTTTGGTCATTATGTCCACCTATTTTGCGGCACAATATCTCTTCGCCCGACAATATATCAAGGAGCGACCTCTCGAATAGAATAATCAATAGTCATAACATGCCGACATACGATGGTGTCGGCCTTCATTTTGTCAGACACTCTTGCCGCAAACGTGCCACTTTGGCAGACATTTCGCACAGAGATATAGTTGGCATATAGTTTGTTGCATATTGAGGATGTAATCAGAAACTAATACAAAAACAATATAACTATGGCAAAAAATGGAACTATCGGGGTAACAACCGAAAATATCTTCCCCGTAATCAAGAAATTCCTCTACTCCGACCACGAGATTTTCCTTCGTGAGTTGGTTTCTAACGCTGTCGATGCAACACAGAAACTCAAAACATTAGCCTCTACCGGTGTTTACAATGGAGATTTGGGCAATATCGACATCCAGGTCTCTGTCAATGCCGAGGCTAAGACTCTCACCGTTACCGACCGAGGTATTGGTATGACTGCCGAGGAGGTTGATAAGTACATCAACCAAATTGCCTTCTCCGGCGCCGAGGAGTTCCTTGCAAAGTATCAGAACCAGTCTATTATCGGACACTTCGGACTCGGCTTCTACTCTGCGTTTATGGTATCAGACAAGGTTGAGATATTCACTCAGTCATACAAAGAGGAGGCAAAGCCTGTACATTGGAGTTGCAACGGCTCGCCTGAGTACGAAATGGAGGAACTCGACGAGAAGCGTGAACGAGGCACAAGCATCGTTTT
The DNA here is from genome assembly GCA_045659425.1 of Alistipes sp. Classification (GTDB taxonomy): domain Bacteria; phylum Bacteroidota; class Bacteroidia; order Bacteroidales; family Rikenellaceae; genus Alistipes. Next base: position 37,040 of record JAZOWW010000017.1, read on the forward strand.
GCACCTATCGGATGATTGTGCAGAGTATTGTCAGGAGTCGAAGGTTGGCGATCTCCTCCGTAAATATTGTCACTTCCTGCCTATTCCAATTGTATTTGGCAAGGTTAAGGAGTGGAAAGATGGAAAATATGTAGATACGGAGAAGGATAACGTAATCAATAATATTGAGCCTCTTTGGACTCGTAAGCCTGCCGATATTACCGAGGAGCAGTACAAGGAGTTTTATCAGGAGTTGTATCCCGCAAGCGATGAGCCATTGTTCTATATCCACCTGAACATTGACTATCCGTTCAACCTGACAGGTATTCTCTACTTCCCGAAGATTCACAACAACTTCGAGATTCAGAAAAACAAGATTCAACTCTACTGCAACCAGGTGTTTGTTACCGACCAGGTAGAGGGTATTGTTCCGGAGTACCTTACCCTGTTGCACGGTGTTATCGACTCGCCGGATATTCCGCTCAACGTATCACGTTCTTACCTGCAAAGCGATAGCAACGTGAAGAAGATTTCGGGATATATCACCCGCAAGGTTGCCGAGCGTCTGAACGAACTCTTTACAACAATGCGTGCGGAGTATGAGCAAAAGTGGGACGACCTGAAAATCTTTATCCAATACGGCATCCTTACCGATGAGAAGTTTGCAGAGAAGACTGCTTCGAGTTGCATGCTCTGGAAAAATACCGATGGCAAGTATTTTACGCCAGAGGAGTACACCGCCCTTATAAAAGAGAATCAGACTGACAAGAACAACTCGTTGATTATCCTTTACGTAGATGATGCAGTCGAGAAACACTCCTTCTTGGAGGCGGCAAAGAGCAAGGGCTACGATGTGTTGGAGATGAATGGCCAACTTGACAGCCACTATATCAATTGGTACGAATCAAAGAACGAGGGCACTCGTTTCGTTCGTGTCGATAGCGATATTATCGAGAAACTTATCCAAAAGAGTGAGGAGTTAAAGATGTCGCTTTCGGAGGCGCAGCAGGATTTGATGCGTCCCGTATTCGAGAGCCAGATGCCTGAGGATGAAACCATTCATTACAACATATCTTTCGAGCCGATGTCTGCCGCTGAGGCTCCGGTTGTGATTACGCAGAATGAGTTCCTGCGCCGCATGAAGGAGATGGCAAAGATGAGCGGTGGCGGGATGAGCCAGTTCTATGGACAGATGCCTGACAACTTCACAATAACCGTAAACGGCAACCACCCAATTGTTATCGATATTCTCTCGGAGGTTGAGAAATCATATGGCGATAAATTGAAGAGCATTACCAAGAAGATTGATGCAGCCGTAGCCGAGGAGCATCGTTTCGAGGAGGTCATCAAGGATAAGAAGGAGGACGAACTCTCGGCCGAGGAGAAGACAATGCGCACGGAGTTGTCCGAGAAGGTTGTAACTCTTCGTGACGAGCGCAACGAGCGTCTGCGTGAGATTGGCAAGGAGAATACTCTCGTTCGCCAGATTATAGACCTTGCATTGCTTTCAAACGGTATGCTTAAAGGTAAGAACCTCTCCGACTTTATCCAGCGCTCTATTTCGCTTATCGAGAGCGAACGCAGATAGTGGGGTAACCGTATAACAAAAGAGTCCGTCAGTTTTGCAACTTGACGGACTCACTTTTTTATAGCAATACTACTTAACTACCTCCACCAAAGAGTCGAAAGCGACACTTTGCTGCTCGCCGGTGCGCATATTTTTAAGAGTTACAACACCCTCGGCCAACTCGTTGCCACCGATAATTGCAACATACGGAATCGAGCGACGATTAGCATACTCCATCTGCTTCTTCATCTTTCCGCCGTCAGGATATATCTCGGCAGCGATGCCTGCATCACGCAACTTGCTCAACAATCGCAATGAAGCCAAAGCCTCCTGCTCGCCAAGATTGGTAAACAGCACCTTGGTTGAGCAGTCAAACTCAGCAGGGAAGAGGTTCAAACCTAACATAACATCGTAGATGCGGTCTGCACCAAACGAGATACCCACACCCGAAACATCAGGCATACCGAAGATGCCGGTAAGGTTATCGTAGCGACCACCACCGCAAATCGAGCCGATAGCGAAATCGTTAGCCTTAACCTCGAAGATTGCCCCCGTATAGTAGTTCAAACCACGAGCCAACGAGAGGTCAAGTTCGAGCGGCAGGGTAGTGCCCAATTGCTCCACAGTTGAAAATATGGTGCGCAACTCCTCTACACCCAAAAGACCAGTTGCAGAGTCTGCAAGGATACCTGACAAAGTATCGAGTTTCTCGGCATTTGTACCGCTGAGTTCAAGTATTGGTTGAAGTCTCGCAATAGCCTCATCATCAATACCACGCTCTCGAAGTTCAGCCTTGACATTATCCAAACCAATCTTCTCCAACTTGTCAATTGCAACAGTGATATCAATCATCTTGTCAGCGTGTCCCATAACCTCAGCAATACCGAACAACACCTTGCGGTTGTTCATTTTGAGGGTTACGCTGATACCCAACTTCTCGAATACCTTCTCAACGATACCCACCAACTCAACCTCATTCAACAATGAGCGTGAGCCTACAACATCGACATCGCACTGATAAAACTCACGATAGCGGCCCTTTTGCGGACGATCGGCACGCCATACAGGCTGAATCTGATAACGCTTGAACGGGAAGGCAATATCGTTCTGATGTTGCACCACGTAGCGAGCAAACGGAACGGTCAAATCGTAACGCAAGCCCTTCTCGCAGATTGCCGATGCAGAGCGCAACTCGTCAAGGCACTTATTGGCTGCATAATCGCCCGAATTAAGAACTTTGAAGAGCAACTTGTCGCCCTCATCACCATATTTACCCAAAAGGGTAGAGAGATTCTCCATTGCAGGAGTCTCAATCGGCGAGAATCCGTTAAGCGCAAACACACTGCGGATAGTTGAAAAAATATAGTCACGACGCATCATCTCTATTGGAGAGAAGTCTCGTGTTCCCTTTGGAATAGATGGTTTCTGTGCCATTATATTCAAAAATTACTGATTCTCTGTTAACTTACGATACTTAACACGCTTTGGTGTGGTATCCATACCCTGCAACTTCTTCCACTCCTCGTACTCTGAATATGAGCCCTCGTAGAAGACAACCTTCGAGTCACCCTCGAACGAGAGAATATGTGTTGCAATACGGTCGAGGAACCAACGGTCGTGCGAGATAACCACAGCACATCCTGCAAAGTTCTCCAAACCCTCCTCCAATGCACGGAGAGTGTTTACATCGATATCGTTGGTAGGCTCGTCGAGCAGGATTACGTTACCCTCCTCTTTGAGTGCGAGAGCCAAATGTAAGCGATTACGCTCTCCACCCGACAATACGCCGCACTTCTTCTCCTGGTCAGCGCCGGTAAAGTTAAAGCGTGCAACATAAGCACGAGCCGGCACCTGACGATTACCAAGAGTTATAAGATCGCTATTCTGCGAGATTACTTCGTAAACTGTCTTCTCTGGATCAATAGATTTGTGCTGCTGATCCACATATGCGAGTTTTACGGTCTGACCAACGGTGAATGTTCCGCTTGTAGGCTCTTCAAGACCCATAATCATACGGAATAGGGTAGTCTTACCAGTTCCGTTAGGACCAATCACACCTACAATACCTGCCGGTGGTAACTTAAAGTCGAGACCATCATACAATACTCGATCGCCAAAGGCCTTGCTAACACCGTTTGCCTCAATAACGACATCACCCAAACGAGGACCGTTAGGGATGTATATCTCCAACTTCTCCTCCTTCTGTTTTGTGTCCTCATTGAGCATCTTGTCATATGCTGACAGACGAGCCTTGCTCTTGGCACGACGACCTGCCGGAGCCATATTTACCCACTCCAACTCTCGTTCGAGAGTCTTACGACGCTTGCTCTCCTGCTTCTCCTCCAAAGCCATACGCTTGGTCTTCTGCTCCAACCATCCGGAGTAGTTGCCCTTCCAAGGAATGCCCTCGCCACGATCAAGTTCGAGAATCCAACCAGCAACATTGTCGAGGAAGTAACGGTCGTGGGTAACGGCAATAACTGTACCCTTGTACTGCTGCAAGTGCTGCTCCAACCAGTCGATAGACTCTGCATCCAAGTGGTTGGTAGGCTCGTCAAGGAGCAATACATCAGGCTGCTGCAACAACAGGCGACACAAAGCGACACGGCGACGCTCACCGCCCGACAAAACTGCCACCTTCTGGTCTGCAGCAGGACAGCGCACAGCGTCCATTGCACGCTCCAATACGCTATCAATCTCCCAACCGTTTACCTGGTCAATCTTCTCGTACAACTCGCCCTGACGCTCGATCAGACGATTCATCTCGTCGTCCGACATTGGCTCGCAGAGTTTTACGTTAATCTCCTCGTACTCTTTGAGCAAACCAACGGTCTCTGCGCAACCCTCCTCGACAATCTCCTTTACGGTCTTATTGTCGTCGAGTTGTGGCTCCTGCTCCAAGTAACCTACGGTGTAGCCAGGCGAGAAGACAACCTCACCCTGGAAATTTTTATCAATACCTGCAATAATCTTCATCAGGGTAGATTTACCTGAACCATTAAGACCGATAATACCGATTTTCGCTCCGTAGAAGAATGAGAGGTAGATGTTGTTAAGCACTTTTTTCTGATTGGTAAAGGTCTTTGAGACACCCACCATCGAGAAAATAATCTTTTCGTCTGCCATATCTTTATTATTTTTTACGTTTTTGCACTATATTTTGCAAAGATAGCAAAAGTTTAGTTAAACTGCAAGGCAACTTGTCCACTCGGCACTCTCTTTGTATTATCACCGCTATAAATCACTAAAAAATAGCATATGAAAAGCATTAAAGGAACTCGTACCGAGGAGAATCTCCTCAAAGCCTTCGCCGGAGAGTCGCAGGCACGCAACCGCTACAACTTCTTTGCTGCACGAGCAAGAAAGGAGGGCTATGAACAGATTGCTGCCGTATTCGACGAAACAGCAGAGCAGGAGAAGGAGCACGCCAAACTATTCTTTAAATTTTTAGAGGGAGGCAAGGCTACCATCCACGAGGCAACATATCCTGCCGGTGTAATTGGCTCTACCGTACAGAACCTCTTGGCGGCTGCCGAGGGAGAACGTGAGGAGTGGGATGTGTTATACCCGACATTTGCCGACATCGCCGAGAAAGAGGGATTCCCCGACATCGCTAATGCCTTTCGCCAAATATCGAATGTAGAGGAGGTGCACGAAAAGCGATATCTACGTCTGTTGAGCCGCATTACCGATGGCGATTTCTTCCATCGTAACCACGAGATATGGTGGCAGTGTCGCAACTGCGGATATACCTGCAAGGCTACCGATGCTCCAAAGATCTGCCCAGCCTGTCGCCATACTCAAAAGTATTTTGAGCCAAAGAGGGACAACTATTAACCCCTCGTCTGAAAACGAAGTGCCCGTGCAGACTTATCACCTACACGGACACTTCCATTTCAACCCTCTACTTAGAAGTTATATCCGACAATCTTGGATGAGAATTCACTCCAATGTTGTGGGGCCTTATATGCTGAAACAGAATTGGTCGGCACATAAATTTTAAGATCGTCAGAGTTGCCATAGAACATATTATAACCTCCTTGTGGCGGTGTTGTCGCTTTGCAGTAAACCTTAGACAAACTGCACGCTTGAAATGCCGAGGCTCCAATCGAGATAACACTCTTAGGAATTGTCACACTTGATAAATAGCCACGAGCATAGAAGGCTCTGTATCCAATTGACGTAAGAGGCTTGTCGAATATAATTACACCTTCGCCATTTTTGTAGGTATTGGACACTATATTTGCATTAAAGTTTGAAGAAGAAGGCTCCACCACCTTATTATTGGAGGAGGTATAGTACAATTTGTACTCTTCGCCATATACCGGAACAATATACGATTTGTAGGAGCTCCAAGATGCCGCTGCCTTATACGCATCCACATCGGCCGCACCTACATAGAACATGCGAGCCGAAGCATTGTTATCGAATGCCTTACCACCTAATGTTGGAGGTGTTGCAGAGTTGCAATGTACTGATTCCAATTTGCCACAAGCACAGAATGCTTGCGCTCCAATCGAAGTGACACTATCTGGAATGGTTACACTTGCCAAACTGATACATCCATAGAATGCAAACTCTCCAATCGAAGTGACACTATCTGGAATGGTTACACTTGCCAGGCTATTGCAATTGCGAAATGCTTGTTTTCCAATCGAAGTTATACTATTAGGAATAGTTACACTTGTTAGAGCACTGCAATCTTGGAATGTACCTAATTCAATCGAGGTAACGCTCTTAGGGATAGTTACACTTGTAAGCCTGCTACATTTAGAGAAAGCCCACTCGTCAATCAAGGTAACGCTATAAGGAATAGTTACACTTGCCAAACTACTACATCCAAGGAATGCTGCATACCCAATCGAAGTAACGCTGTCGGGAATTGTAACACTTGCCAAACTGCTGCAACCAGAGAACGCATAATTTCCAATCGAAGTAACGCTATTGCCGATTGTTACATTTGTCAAACTGCTACAACCAGAGAACGCATAATTTCCAATCGAAGTAACGCTATTACCGATTGTAACACTTGTTAGGCCGCTGCAACCATAGAATGCATAATTATTAATCGCAGTAATACTGCCAGGAATTGTAATGCTTGTCAAACCGCTACAACCAGAGAATGCACTATCTCCAATCGAAATAACACTATCAGGAATTATTATACTTGTTAGGCTACTGCAATTCTTGAATGCACCATCTTTAATTGACGTGACACTATCAGGAATAGTTACATTCTTCAGACTATGGCAAGAAATGAATACAGTCTTTCCAATCGAGGTAACTCCATTAGGAATTGTTACACTTTCCAGACTACTACATCCATAGAATGCACTCTCTCCAATCGAAGTTACACCATTACCAATCTCTACACTTTTTAGAGAAACACAAGCATCGAATGCACTCTGACCAATTGATATAACACTATCAGGAATAATTATACTTGTCAAGGCACTACAATACAAAAATGCTGCATACCCAATCGAAGTAACACTATCGGGGATTGTTACACTTGTAAGATCCTTGCATTCAGCAAACATACTATCGGAGATAGTTGTCAGCGGTCCATCGAACACGATTAAGCCTTCGCCATTCTCCCAAGTATTAGATAAAACCGAAACCTTTGCTCCTGCGCAATTCGGTGTGACTTTATTAGCAGATGTATAGGTCAAATAGTTGGCAACCGCCTGTTCCAATGTGATAGTTTGAGAGAATCCATAATAACTGTTAGAGATAGTTATTTTTGCAGTACGACTCTCCGTCGTTTTATTCATATCGACAGTCAAAGTGTACTTTACATTCTCTCCAACCTTGCCCTTAGTAGTCGATAAACGACACCAACTCTCACTTGAAGCAAGAGTATAGTCAACATTTGCCGAGACCTCAAACTCGACAGACTCGCCCTGAGACTGTGCTGTAATACTTTGTACAGGAACATCAATATATGGGCCGGCAGCCGCCTGCTTGATTGTGATACGCTCTTTCAGATCATAGTACTCGTTGGCAATGATAAGTTGTGTTTCACGTGCAACCGGCAACTTATTCTCGGTAATCTTGATTGTTTCGGATGCGATTGTGTTACCGGGTCTTTCCTTCTTCGGAATAACTACCCAATCAGCCTTACAGGTAAATGTATATGAGCAACGTGTCTGAATCTGTATAGTGAAACTATCTCCCTCTGCGGGTGCCTCTATCAAACTTGGCGTAGAGACTTCAAATACATTGTCAAGTTCCTCGGTGAATGTCGAGCAAGAGTTTAGACCGAACAACGCAATTATCAAAAACAGAACTCTTTTCATAATTCAAAATATATTAGAAGTTAACTCCAAGATTAAAGGTAATATTTGAATACAACTGCGATGTGAGGGTCGCACTATATCCTGTATTTCGAACGAGTGAGTGAGCCATAAAGCACTCATATCCGGCCGTGAAATATACGCCGAAGTTCTTTGATGCACGGAAATTGAGACCAATCTGCGGATTTGCCATCATACCGAACGTATTATACTTGATAACACCCAATTCCAACGGCAACTCTTGGTTAGGCGCATAACGAACACCTGCCGAGAGGGCAAACAACGGAGAGACTTTCCCCTTCAAGAAATTCGCTCTAAAATGTACAAATGCAGGGAAGGAGTAGTTGCTGACGGTTTTAATAAGTAGCCCCTTCGGGATAGGATTCATCTTTCGCCAATCGTAAGCAACATTTGCACCAAGGCCCACACCGAGGAAGAACCTGTTATTGAACTTATAGCCTCCGATATAGTTCAAGCCGAGCCAATCCTGACGCTCGGTAAGCGAGTATGTAACCTCCAAATATGAGTTATAACCTTTGAGTTTTTCTTTTACGTTTTTAGCCTTAATCACTCCTTCGGTATTAGCAACAACCTTCTCGGTGCGAGTCTTCTCTACGCCAAGACGTGCAGCCTTTTCTGCTGCGGCTTTCTCTGCAGCCAAGCGCTTTTGTTCGGCAATACGAGCAGCCTCCTCCGCCTTCGCCTTCTCGGCAGCGGCCTTTTCCGCTGCTGCTTTCTCTGCCGCTAAACGCTTCTGCTCGGCAATACGCTCCTGTTCAAGACGTTTTTGTTCTGCAATACGAGCAGCCTCCTCAGCCTTCGCTTTCTCGGCAGCGGCCTTTTCCGCTGCTGCTTTCTCTGCCGCTAAACGCTTCTGCTCGGCAATACGAGCAGCCTCCTCGGCTTTTGCTTTCTCGGCAGCCGCCTTTTCTGCTGCGGCTTTTTCGGCCGCCAAACGTTTCTCCTCTGCAAGACGTGCCGCCTCTTCTGCCTTAGCCTTCTCAGCAGCCAGTCGTTCGGCTTCAAGACGCTCCGCTTCTATTCGCTTCTGCTCTGCCAAACGAGCCTCCTCCTCAGCCGCTTTTGCAGCAGCCTCCGCCTTAGCCTTGTTATCCCAATACTTCTTATCCTCTTTGAGACGGAAGATAAGATATGAACCATCTATCTCCGCCAGCATCGAGATATAACCCTCATAAGAAGCCTCTATAAACTTCACGAAAGGGGATACCGTCATAGTAAACATACCGCCCGGTCCTGTCTTCATGGTTTCTGATGAACTCACAGCCTTAATGGTAGCATCTACAAGAGGAGTATCGTTTACATCCATCACGACACCTCTAACTACACGATCACTCTGTGCAAAGCCCACGAAGGAAACCAGCACACAGAGCCCTAAAAGTAAATAACGCTTCATCTATCTGTTGTTTTAAGTTTGCCAAATAAGTTTTCTAAAAATATCCAAGTAGGGGAGATAATCGACAACGGAGGTTGATTTAACCCCGGTTTGTACAATCATCACCCATACTGCAAATTGATATATCTTTACAAAAGTAGTAATTTTAACTAAAATTACAAAATCTTGATAATAGTAGGAATAAAAATACAAGGCCCGGATGGGCTGTACCTGATGTACTGCTCATTCGGGCTGTTGATTGAGAGGGTGGGGAATTACCGCTATCGTTACTATCTGCGGGGAAATTTGTTATCAGAAGGGGTTAGTCTTGGTCTTGACATGAAATAAGCCCGGATGGGCTGTACTTGGCGTACTGCTCATTCGGGCTTATGATTGAAAGGCCAAGAATAGCCCCTTATCATAACAAATTTATTATTCCCACTCAATAGTCGCCGATGGCTTTGGCGACATATCGTAGCATACACGATTCACATTTGGAACCTCTTTGAGAATACGGTCTGTAATTCTCTCCAAAATATCCCAATCGATACGCTCGATAGTTGCAGTCATCGCATCGATAGTATTGACAGCACGGATAATTACCGGCCAATCGAACGAACGTGCATTGTTGCGAACGCCTACCGACTTAAAGTCCGGCACGATAGTAAAGTACTGCCATACAGTCTTATCCAAACCGGCCTTTGCAAACTCCTCACGAAGAATAGCGTCTGACTCACGAACTGCCTCCAAACGATCACGAGTAATTGCACCAAGGCAACGAACACCAAGACCAGGTCCTGGGAATGGCTGACGATAAACCATATCGTAAGGCAAACCGAGTTCCAAACCGCAAGCACGAACCTCATCCTTGAAGAGTTGGCGCAATGGCTCTACGAGTTCAAACTGCAAATCCTCAGGAAGTCCACCTACATTATGGTGAGATTTAACCATCTTGGCAGTCTTGGTACCGCTTTCGATGATGTCAGGATAAATAGTACCCTGACCAAGGAAGTCGATACCGTCGAGTTTGCGTGCCTCCTCCTCGAATACACGAATAAACTCACCACCGATAATCTTACGCTTCTGCTCAGGATCCTCTACGCCTTCGAGTTTAGTAAGGAAACGCTCTGTAGCATCAACGTAGATAAGGTTTGCACAAAGTTGGTTGCGGAATACCTCCACAACAGCCTCAGACTCGCCCTTACGCATCAAGCCATGGTTTACATGAACACACACAAGGTTCTCACCGATAGCCTTTAACAACAACGCAGCAACTACCGAAGAATCTACACCTCCCGAGAGAGCGAGCAGCACCTTGCGATCACCAACTTGACGACGAATCAACTCTACCTGATCGTTCACAAAGTTGGTCATATTCCAGTTGGTCTCAGCCTTACAAACATCAAAAACGAACTCCTTAACAGCCGCCTTTGCAGCCTCCTCATCCGATGTGAGTTGTGGCAACTTAACTGCGCAGAGAGCCTTGTCATGACCGGCAGCCATAACAGGGAAGCCCGCCTCGTAAATCTCAGGCAAAACGTCAATCTCAACGCCATCAATTACATTATTAGGGCCACCATTGATGATTACACCCTTAACATTTGGCAACGCCTTCAACTCGGCAGCAGTGATGTCATGCGGATAAATCTCACTGTAAACACCCAATGCTCGTACGGCTCTGGCAAGCACGGTATTCTCGTGGCTACCCAGGTCCAAAATAACAATCATATCCTGTTTCATATTCTAAATATGTTTTAATCTTCAAACTTAATTAAAATTACTCTCCACGTGAATAGTTAGGAGTCTCACGTGTAATGGTAATATCGTGTGGGTGATTCTCAACCACGCCGCTTGCAGTGATGCGTACGAAGCGTGCTGTCTGCAACTCCTCGATGGTGCGAGCGCCGCAATATCCCATACCCGAACGAATACCGCCTACAAGTTGATATACAGTCTCATTCAAAGCGCCCTTGAATGGTACACGACCAACGATTCCCTCTGGAACAAGTTTGTTGATATTTGACTCGTTGTCCTGGAAATAACGGTCCTTCGAACCTGCCTTCATAGCGTCGATGGAGCCCATACCACGATAAGTCTTAAACTTACGGCCGTTGTAGATAATTGTCTCACCCGGAGCCTCCTCGGTACCTGCAAACATTGAACCACACATTACGCAGTTACCACCGGCTGCCAAGGCCTTAACAATATCACCCGAGTAACGCAAACCGCCATCTGCGATAACCGCTACACCGCTACCCTTAACAGCATCAGCAACATCGAAAATTGCAGTCAACTGCGGAACACCTACACCTGCAATGATACGGGTGGTACAGATAGAACCCGGACCAATACCAACCTTAACACCGTCAGCGCCATTCTCAACCAAGTAGCGAGCAGCCTCAGCGGTTGCGATGTTACCTACAACAACATCCAAGTTAGGGTATTTAGCCTTAATATCTTTGAGCAGGTTTACGATATTCTTCGAGTGGCCGTGAGCAGAGTCAAGAACTACTGCATCTACGCTCTCTGCAACCAAAGCATCCACACGATCCATCGAGTCGGCAGTAACACCAACACCGGCAGCAACACGCAAACGACCCTTGCTGTCCTTACAAGCGTTAGGGTGGTCCTGTACTTTTGTAATATCCTTATATGTGATAAGGCCAACCAAACGACCATCCTTATCGATAACAGGCAACTTCTCAATCTTGTTACGGAGCAATACCTCTGTAACATCCTCACTGTCACGCTCTGCCTCAGTGATAGTCACGAGATTTTCTGCAGTCATAACCTCAGCGATAAGGCGGCTGCTATCCTTCTGGAAACGCAAGTCACGATTAGTTACGATACCGACTAATTTACGATCTGCATCTACAACAGGAATACCACCAATCTTATTCTCACGCATCAACGCCAAAGCATCGCCTACGGTCTGCTCCTTGGTGATGGTTACTGGATCGTAAATCATACCGTTCTCAGCACGCTTTACACGACGAACTTGTGCAGCCTGCTCGGCAATTGTCATATTCTTGTGAATAACACCGATACCACCCTCACGAGCAATAGCGATAGCCATCGGAGCCTCTGTCACTGTATCCATAGCGGCAGACACAATAGGAATATTGAGTGTAATGTTACGAGAAAAACGGCTCTTCACACTAACTTCACGAGGAGTAACCTCCGAATAAGCGGGTACGAGCAACACATCACCAAAGGTCAAACCCTCTTGCTGAACTCTTTCGGTTAAGAACGACATAATCTTCTATTTTTTAATTAAACATTTTATTCTTTAATAAAAAAAGAGCGTGGCACATCTACCCACACTCTTTTAATTGCACAACATCTCTTCGATTCGGCACACAGTCGCACACTTTTGATTCACTTGCGAAAGTCGCAGGTGTCCCACTCCGTGTGGATTTCCTCCTCTCAACATGATGTTTGACATATACGGTCGATTAAATTTGTGCAAAGGTACAAATAATTTTTCAACCGCAAAGCCATTTTGATATATTTTTTCATTTTTGCTCCATTTAATTCCTAAAAAGTACAAATGATGAAAAAGTGTTAAAAAAAGAGTACTTAAAATTTTTTTATAGTCTTAAAGTTTTATACTTTTGCCATATGAATGTATTGCGCACGCATAAAGAATCTATGTTGCATTCGAGAATTCGTTCTCGAAGCAGAATGGGCGAGTGTGTACAATGCCGAAAATCACAATCTTACGTCTCACTATGCTCTGGTCAGATGCCAAGCGTGTGCGTTGATGTGAAAAAATAGAGCCATTGCAGTGGAGATGCTGCGGTGGCTCTTTTGTTTTGAAAAATGTGTAAAATGTTAAAAATACGACAATTATGAAAGTAGCAGTTATTATGGGTTCGACCAGCGACTGGGACGTTATGTCGGCAGCCTGCGCAACCCTTGAAGAGTTGGGTATCCCTTATGAGAAGCGTGTAATCAGCGCACATCGTACTCCACATTTGATGTTTGAGTACGCAACAACTGCCCGTGAGCGTGGCATCGGAGCAATCATCGCAGGAGCAGGTGGTGCGGCACACGTTGCAGGTGTTACAGCAGGTCTTACTACTGTTCCCGTTATCGGTGTACCTATTAAGACCTCTGCTTTGGGTGGTCTTGACTCTTTGCTCTCTATCGTGCAGATGCCGGGCGGAATCCCTGTATCAACAACCGCTATCAACGGTGCCAAGAATGCGGCATTAATCGCTGCTTCGATTTTCGCCCTTACCGACAAGGAGTTGGAGGGTCGTCTTATTGAGTATCGCAAATCTCAAACACAAAAGGTTTTGGAATCAGAAATCTAAACAGATATGAAGAACTATCGTATATACGTTGAAAAATACGCCGAGTTTCAGGTTGAAGCAGAGAGCCTGCGCCGTGAGTTGAACGAGAACCTATCGCTCAACATTCGTTCGCTACGTCTGCTGAATGTTTACGACCTATTCGGTTTCTCGGAAGAACTCCGAGATCGTTGCCGCTACGCTGTATTTGGCGAGGTGGTTACCGACCTTGTCACAGACGAGTGCCCATTGGAGGGTACAAAATATTTGGCTGTCGAGTGCCTTCCTGGACAGTTCGACCAGCGTGCTTCATCGGCTGTTGACTGCGTTCGATTGCTCGACCCGTCGGCTGATGTACGCATCCGCAGTTCTCGTTTGCTTATTTTCGATAACGGAGTAAGCGAGCAGGACTTAGAGGCTATCAAGCACTATTACATCAACGCAGTAGAGTCACGAGAGAAGGATTTGAGCCGTTTGGCAGACAATGAGCAGGCCGAGATTCGTCCTGTACCTATCCTCGAAGGCTTCACCGATATGACCGAAGAGGAGTTGGCACCTTACTGCAAGGAGAATTCGTTGGCAATGAACGCTGATGACCTTCGTGAGGTTGTAAACTACTTCCGTGGCGAGGGACGCAACCCTTCACAAACCGAGTTGCGCATCCTTGATACCTATTGGAGTGACCACTGCCGTCACACCACATTTACAACCGAAATTACCGAGATTAAGATTGACGACTCATTTATGCGTGAGGAGTTCGAGGAGGCACTTGCCGAGTTCGGACAGATGCGCAAAGAGTTGGGTCGTGAGCATAAGAGCCTTTGCCTGATGGAGATTGCTACCATCGGCGCACGTTACCTTCGCCACAAGGGCTTGCTCGATGATATGGAGCAGAGCGAGGAGAATCACGCTTGCAGCATCTTTGTAGATGTTGACGTAGAGGGTCAGACCGAGAAGTGGCTCTTGCAGTTCAAGAACGAGACTCACAACCACCCAACCGAGATTGAGCCTTTCGGTGGTGCATCAACCTGTTTGGGAGGTGCTATTCGTGACCCACTGTCAGGCCGTGCATACGTATATCAGGCTATGCGTGTAACCGGAGCAGGTGATATATACAAGAGCATCGCAGAGACCATGCCAGGCAAGTTGCCACAGCGCATCATCAGCCGTAAGGCCGCTGCCGGATATTCGAGTTACGGCAACCAGATTGGTCTTGCAACTACACACGTACGTGAGATTTTCCACGATAACTATGTTGCAAAGCGTTTGGAGGTAGGTGCCGTTGTAGGAGCAGTAAAGGCGGAGAATGTTCGTCGTGAGAGTCCTGCACCGGGCGATGTTGTATTGCTCATGGGTGGCCGTACAGGTCGTGACGGTATCGGTGGAGCAACCGGTTCTTCGAAGCAGCACACTGCCGCATCTTTGGAAGAGTGCGGTTCAGAGGTACAGAAGGGTAATGCACCTGAGGAGCGCAAGATTCAACACCTCTTCCGTCGTGCAGACGTTACCCGCCTCATCAAGAAGTCAAACGACTTTGGTGCAGGTGGTGTCAGCGTGGCTATCGGCGAGTTGACCGACGGTTTGGACATATACCTTGACCGTGTACCTGTAAAGTATAGTGGTCTTAACTCGACCGAACTTGCTATCAGCGAGTCGCAGGAGCGTATGGCCGTAGTGGTTGAGCGCAAGGATATGGAGACAATGATGGCTCTCTGTGCCGAGGAGAACGTAGAGGTTAACCACGTTGCTGACGTTACCGATACATCTCGTATGCGTATGTTCTTCCATGGCAACAAGATTGTAGATTTGAAGCGTGAGTTTATCGACAGCGCAGGTGCAAAGCACTATACCAAGATATGTATTCCAACCGTAGAGGAGTGCAATCCGTTTTTACGCAAGGTTGAGGGCGAGAGCCTTCGTGAGCGTATGCTTACCAACCTCTCCGATATGAACGTAGTATCGCAGCGTGGTCTTATCGAGATGTTCGACTCGACCATCGGTGCTTCTACGGTGCTTATGCCGTTCGGTGGCCGCACACAGCGCACAGAGACACAGGTATCGGTACAAACCCTTCCTGTTCGCCACGGCCGCACATCTACAGCCAGCATCATGGCCTTCGGATACAATCCGTTCATCGCATCGTGGAGCCCATACCACGGCGCACAGTATGCCGTAGTTGAGGCTTGTGCGAAGGTTGTCGCTGCGGGCGCACGTTTCGACAAGATGCGTTTCTCATATCAGGAGTATTTTGAGCGTATGAGCGACGACCGCTCTTGGGGTAAGCCGATGGCTGCTCTGCTCGGTGCTTTGCGTATGCAGGAGGCTTTGGGTCTGCCTTCAATCGGAGGTAAGGACTCAATGAGCGGAACATTCAACGATATTAAGGTGCCACCAACCCTCATCGCATTCGGTATCACTACCGTAGATGCAAAGGGTGTAATCAGCCCTGATTTCAAGGGTGCAGGCCACAAGTTGTACTTGGTTAAACACACACCAAAGGCTAACTTTACACCTGATTGCGAGGCTTTGCGTGCAAACTTCTCGCTCGTTAGCGAGCAAATTGAAAAGGGCAACATCCTTTCGGCATACGCTATCGGCTTCGGTGGTGTAGCAGAGGCTTTGTCAAAGATGAGTTTCGGTAACGAGGTTGGCGTAACCGTAAATCTTTCAGAGAGTGAACTCTTCGACTACAACTACGGTTCAATCCTGGTTGAGGCAACTGCTCCAATCGAGGGTGCACTGCTCGTAGGAGAGACCGTAGCAGAGAAGAGTCTTACAATCAATGGCGAGGTTCTCGATATGACAGAACTCTATCGTGCCAACACCGAGCGCTTCGAGAAGGTATATCCTGCACGTGGTTTGAACGGTGAACCTTGTCGTATCAGCAATAGCACCCTTACCGCTCCTACTTATAAGGGCGAGAAGGTAGAGCAGGTTAAGGTTTGCTTCCCTGTATTCCCTGGAACAAACTGCGACTACGACACTGCTCGTGCATTCGAGCGTGAGGGCGCAACTACCGATATCGTAGTATTCCGCAACCTTACCGGCGAGGATATCTCGGCATCTATCGAAAACCTCTGCAAGAAGATTAACGAGAGCCACATTCTCGTACTCAGCGGTGGTTTCTCTCTCGGTGATGAGCCAGATGGTAGCGGCAAGTTCATTGCAAGCGTACTTAACAACGCTTCTGTAACTGCGGCAGTACACGCATTGCTCGACCGTGGAGGTCTGATGCTCGGTATCTGTAACGGATTCCAGGCATTGGTTAAGTCGGGTCTGCTCCCTTATGGTCGCTTGGGTATGGTAACCAAGGAGTCGCCAACACTCTTCCATAACGATATTCACCGCCATATCTCGCAGATTGTAACTACCCGTGTAGGAACAACTGCTTCGCCTTGGCTCTCATCGTTCGAGGTAGGCGACCTGCACTCAATTGCAGTCAGCCATGGCGAGGGTAAGTTTGTAGTGAGCGAGGCATTGGCCGAAGAGTTGTTTGCAAATGGCCAGGTGGCATTCCAGTATGCTGATCCTAACGGTCTGCCTACAACAGATGCTCCACACAACCCTAACGGCTCGTCATACGGTATCGAAGGCATCATCAGCCGTGACGGTCAAATCTTGGGTAAGATGGGTCATACAGAGCGTTACGACGACAACCTCTTCAAGAATATCGCAGGAGAGAAGCGTCAGAACATCTTCCGTAATGCAATACGTTACTTCAAGGGAGAATAAGGTTAGAATACATATATATAATATATAGAAGTAAAAAATGAGTGTTTTAGGAGTTTACGGAGTGCCGCACGCATCCACACTGATATACTACGGTCTGCATGCAATGCAGCACCGTGGTCAGGAGGGTTGCGGTATAGTCAGCGTCAATGAGAACGGAGAGATGCGTCGTCATCGTGGCAAAGGTTTGGTGTCGGAAGTCTTTAACGAGGCAAAAATTGCCGATTTGGAGGGCAATCTGGCAATAGGTCACGTTCTCTATACGGGCGCAGCAAGCCGTAGCATAGACAATATACAGCCGCTCTTCTTCCACCACGGTTCGGGAGATTTCGCAGTGGCAAATAATGGTAACATTGTCAATTCACGCCAATTGCGTGATTGGTTAGAGAGCAAAGGCTCGCTGTTTCATTCAATGACCGACAGCGAGTTGCTCGCTCACCTTATCAAGAAGGAGTGTCCGGATGAGCCTCGTATCTATTCGATTATCGAGGCGCTCAATCTGCTCGAAGGAGCCTTTGCCTTCTTGATTATGACTAAGAACAGACTCTACGCCTGCCGTGACCGCTTTGGCCTGCATCCACTCTCAATCGGACGCATCGGCGACGGCTATGTAGTAGCCAGCGAGAGTTGCGCATTGGATACCATGGGTGCAGAGTTTGTACGTGACGTTGAGCCGGGTGAGATTGTAACAATCGACCGCAAGGGTTTGCGTTCGTCTTTCTATTCGCAGGATAAGCGATGTAAAATGTGCGCTATGGAGTACATCTACTTTGCTCGTCCAGATAGCGATGTGGATGGCTGCAATGTACATGCATACCGCAAGGAGTCGGGTCGTCGTCTCTTCCGTGAGGCTCCGGCTGATGCCGATATCGTAATCGGCGTACCTGATTCAAGTCTCAGCGCTGCACAAGGTTATAGCGAAGAGAGCGGCATGCCGTACGAGATGGGACTCATCAAGAATAAGTACGTAGGTCGTACCTTTATCCAGCCTTCGCAGGATTTGCGAGAGAAGGGTGTGAAGATGAAGTTGTCGGCGGTACGCAGTATCGTGAACGGCAAGCGTGTAGTTATGGTCGATGACTCTATCGTACGAGGCACAACATCTCGTCGTATTGTCAATATGTTGCGTGAGGCAGGTGCTACGGAGGTACACGTGCGTATTGCAAGCCCTACAATGACACACCCATGTTTCTATGGTGTGGATACCTCGACGCTCGACGAGTTACTTTTGGCTCGCATGTCGGTTGAGGAGGCTTGCAAGACTATTGGAGCCGATTCGCTCGCTTTCCTCTCGTACGACTCGACATTACGCTCGGCAATAGGACGCACAGATATGTGTCTGGCTTGCTTCAACGGCGAATATCCAACGCCTCTGTTCCAATCCATCGAAGAGGCTAACAAGTAAGAAACAAATAAAAACAATAATACTATGGCAGTAAATTACGAAAAAGCAGGTGTGAACCTCGAAGCAGGTTATGAGGTTGTACGCCGCATCAAACAACACGTAGCATCAACAGCACGCAAGGGTACGATGGGTAACATCGGTGCATTTGGTGGAATGTTCGACCTTGCATCGCTCAACATCAAGGAACCTGTACTCGTTAGCGGTACTGACGGTGTAGGTACCAAACTCAAACTCGCTTTTGCAATGGATAAGCACGACACTATCGGTATCGATGCAGTTGCAATGTGTGTAAACGACGTATTGGCACAGGGTGCAGAGCCACTATTCTTCCTCGACTATGTGGCTTTGGGCCACAACATTCCGGAGAAGGTTGAGGCTATCGTTGCAGGTGTTGCAGAGGGTTGCCGTCAGGCAGGATGCGCACTCATCGGTGGCGAGACTGCCGAGATGCCTGGCATGTACGAGGGTGGCGACTACGACATTGCAGGTTTCACTTGCGGTGTAGTTGAGAAGTCTCAACTCATCGACGGCAGCAAGGTAAAGGCTGGCGATGTGTTGGTTGGTATCGCTTCAAGCGGAGTTCACTCTAATGGTTTCAGCCTCGTGCGCAAGATTGTTGCTGACAATGCACTCGATTTGAACGCTTCATACGAGGAATTGGACGGCAAGGTCCTCGGAGAGGTATTGCTCGCACCTACCAAGATTTACGTTCGTCAGGTATTGGAGGTTATCCGCAACTGCGACGTTCACGGTATCTGCCATATCACAGGTGGTGGTTTCGATGAGAATATTCCACGTGTATTGCACGAGGGTCAGGGTCTTCACATTGAGGAGGGTTCTTGGGAGATCCTTCCTGTATTCCGTGCCTTGGAGAAGTGGGGCGGTGTGCCACACCGTGAGATGTTCAACATCTTCAACATGGGTGTAGGTATGGTTATCGTTCTCGATGAGAGCGAGGCTCAAAAGGCTGTCGAGATTCTCACCGCAGCAGGCGAGAAGGCTTCGGTAATTGGCCGTGTAACCAACACTGAGGGTGTTGTTATCGAGTAACAATCGCTATGCAACAGATTGCCGTATTCGCAAGTGGCGAAGGAACTAATTTCGAGGCAATAGCCTCGGCATGTGAACGCAAGGAGTTAAATGCCCGTGTGGTTCTGCTCGTGTGCGACAAACCCAATGCCCCTTGTATTACCAGAGCGAAAAAATACGGCATACCTACATTCGCATTCTCGCCAAAGGATTACGCCAATAAGAGCGAATACGAAGCAGAGATTGTTGCATTATTGAAGGAGGCAGATGTAAGTTTAATATGCCTTGCTGGATATATGCGCATCGTAGGTGAGAAGTTGCTTAGTGCCTATGAGGGAAGAATCATCAACATTCATCCGTCTCTGTTACCTGCTTTTCGTGGCGCAAGAGCCGTTGAACAGGCCATTGAGTACGGAGTAAAGGTCTTCGGTATCACGATTCATTGGGTAGATGCCTCGTTGGATGGTGGTCGTATCATCGCACAGAAGGCCTTTGAATATGAGGGCAACGATGCCGAGGAGGTACACCGCATAGGACAACAAATTGAACACAAACTTTATGTAGAAACAATTAAACAGTTATTATAGAGATGAAAAGAGCATTAGTCAGCGTTAGTGACAAGAGCGGACTCGTTGAGTTTGTCAGCGGTCTGCAATCCCAGGGTTGGGAGATTATTGCAACAGGCGGAACACAGCGTCTGTTGGAGGATAAGGGTATCAAGACTATCGGTATCAGCGATGTAACAGGTTTTCCTGAGATTTGCGATGGTCGTGTAAAGACACTCCATCCAAAGGTGCACGGAGGTCTTTTGGCACGTCGTGACGACGAGAGCCACTTGGAGGCCTTGCGTGAGAACGGCATCAGTTTTATTGACATGGTGTGCGTTAACCTCTACCCATTCCGTGAGACTATCGCCAAAGAGGGTGTTTCTATGGAGGACGCCATCGAGAATATCGACATCGGCGGCCCTTCAATGTTGCGTAGCGCTGCGAAGAACTATCGTGATGTAACTGTAGTTTGCAACCCTGCCGACTATGCACAGATTTTGGATGAGATTCGCACCGAGGGAAATACAACTCTCGAAACTCGCTTGGCTCTCTCGGCTAAGGCTTACACCCACACCGCAGAGTACGACGCTTGCATCGCTACATTTATGCGTGAGAAAGCAGGTTTGAGCGAGAAACTCTTCTTGCAGTTCGATATTCAGCAGTCTTTGCGTTATGGCGAGAACCCTCACCAGAGCGCTAAGTTCTACCGTGATAACCAGACTAAGGCATTCTCTTTGGCATATGCTGAGCAGTTGGGCGGCAAGGAGTTGTCGTACAACAATATCCAGGATGCTAACGCAGCACTCAATATCGTACGTGAGTTCGAGGAGCCTTTCTGTGTGGCACTCAAACATATGAACCCTTGCGGTGCTGCCGTAGGCGCAACCATTGAGGAGGCATGGAGTGCAGCATACGAGGCTGACAAGGTGAGCATCTATGGCGGTATCGTAGCCGTAAACCGTGAACTCACAGCAGAGGTAGCACTCGGCATGAAGCCTATCTTCCTCGAAATAGTTATGGCTCCATCATTCTCGGCTGAGGCTTTGGAGATTCTCTCATCAAAGAAGAATCTTCGCCTGCTCAAAGTCGATATGACCCGTTCAGAGGAGAGCCTCAATCAGTATATCAGCGTTAATGGTGGTCTGCTCGTACAGCAGCTCGATACCCTCACAAAACAGGTTGTAGAGGATATGTGCGTAACCGAGGTTAAGCCTTCGGCACAGCAAATGATTGACCTTAACTTCGGTTGGAGAGTAGTTAAGCACGTTAAGTCTAACGCTATCGCAGTAGTTAAGGATGGTCACACCATCGGTGTAGGTGCAGGTCAGATGAACCGTGTAGGTTCGGCTGAGATTGCCTTGAAGCAGGCTCAGGCAGCAGGCTTTACCGAAGGTCTTGTATTGGCTTCTGACGGATTCCTTCCGTTCGATGATACAGTTGCATTGGCAGCAAAGTATGGCGTTACCGCTATCGTACAGCCTGGTGGCAGCATCCGTGATGAGGATGCTATCAAGAAGGCTAACGAGCTTGGTATCACAATGCTCTTCACCGGTATGCGTCACTTCAAACACTAAACCAAGCATATGGGAAAGAGTCTGTTAGTCATTGGTTCGGGCGGTCGTTGCCACGCTATCGTGGATGCATTGAGCCGCTCACCACAAGTGGATAAGATATACTGCGCACCGGGTAATGCCGGCATCGCAGCACAGGCAGAGTGTGTAGCCATCAAGGATACCGACGTGGCAGCACTCAAAGCCTTCGCTATTGAGAAGGGTATCGACCTTACGGTAGTAGGTCCTGAGGCTTCGTTGGCGGCAGGTGTAGTAGATGCTTTCCGTGCGGAGGGTCTGCGCATCTTTGGCCATAGCAAGAGCGCCACTCGCATTGAGTCGAGTAAGGAGTTTGCAAAGCAGTTGATGGCCAAGTACGAGATTCCGACTGCGGCATACGAGGCATTTGACAACTATGAGCAGGCACGTGCCTATGTAGAGCGTAAGGGTGCGCCTATTGTCTTGAAGTATGACGGTCTTGCGGCAGGTAAAGGTGTTGTCGTAGCGATGAGCATCGAGGAGGCTGACGAGGCTCTGCGAGATATGCTCTTGGATGAGAGTTTCGGTAAGGGCAGGGTAGTAATAGAGGATTACCTCGAAGGCCCTGAGTTCTCGCTCATGTGCTTTGTTCGTGACGATAAACTCTACCCAATGCCATTGGCACAGGACCACAAGCGTGCTTTCGACGGCGATAAAGGCCCTAATACGGGCGGTATGGGTGCTTATACCCACCTTCCTTTCATCACCGAGGAGGACCTTGCATACGCTATGGAGAAGGTAATGATTCCTACCGCAAAGGGAATGATTGCCGAGGGTTGCCCGTTGAGCGGTGTACTCTATGGAGGTCTGATGAAGACCCCGCAGGGTATCAAAGTTATCGAGTTTAACGCTCGCTTTGGCGATCCTGAAACCGAGGTTGTACTTCCGTTGATTGAGAGCGACATCTACGATATTTTCTCGGCAGTGGCTGACGGTGTGGAGGGTGCTGAACCACAGTGGAGCAGTGATGCGACACTCGGCATTGTACTCGCATCGAAGGGATACCCTGGCAGTTACGACAAAGGTGCCGTTATTGGCAATACCGAGGCTGTGGATGCCAAGTTATACCATATGGGTACGGCTCGCAATGCGCAGGGCGAACTCGTCACAGCAGGAGGTCGTGTGATGTTTGTAGTGGCAAGCGCTCCAACCTTGGAGGAGGCTCATGCCAAGGCTATGGCCGAAGTGGCGAAGATTGAGTGCGACAACCTCTTCTACCGCAAGGATATTGGTCATCGTGCCTTCAAGAAGTAAGAATAACCTCACGAATGTAACCCAAAGAAAGAGTAAGATTATGATTATAGACGGAAAACAACTCTCCGCTAAACTTAAACAGGAGATGGCGGCACAGGTAGTGTCGCTAAAAGAGCAGTATGGACGTGTGCCATCATTGGTTGTTATTTTAGTGGGAGAGAACCCTGCTTCGCAGTCATACGTAAGAGGTAAAATCAAGGCATGTGCAGAGTGCGGTTTCGACAGTCGTCTTGTAACAATGCCTGAGAGCGTCAGCGAGGCAGAGTTACTCGCCGAGATTGAGAGACTCAATGCCGAGCAGGATGTTGACGGTATTCTTGTGCAGTTGCCACTGCCAAAGCATATCGACGAGGAGAAGGTTATTGATGCGATTGCGTTGGAGAAGGATGTGGATGGTTTCCACCCGCTCAACGTAGCAAACCTTTGGCTTGGTAAGCCATGCATCCTCCCTTGTACTCCTAAGGGCGTTATGCGAATGATCGAGGAGTGTGGATTCAACGTCGCAGGTAGCAACGCAGTAGTAGTTGGTCGTAGCAATATCGTAGGTAAGCCTATGGCTAAACTTCTGCTTGATGCCAATGCAACCGTAACTATCGCTCACTCACGCACCGCAAACCTTGCAGAAGTCACCTCAAAGGCAGATATTCTCATTGCAGCAGTGGGTCGTGCAAGAATGATTACCGCCGATATGGTTAAGCCTGGCGCTATTGTTATCGACGTAGGTGTAAACCGTGATGCCGAGACGGGCAAACTCTGCGGCGACGTGGACTTTGAGAATGTTGCTCCAAAGGCAGCCCACATTACCCCTGTACCTGGTGGTGTAGGCCCTATGACTATCACTATGTTGATGGGCAACACCATCGAGTGCTTCTTGAACAGAATGAACAAATAAACAAACACACAGATATGATTGAAAGATACAGCCGTGAGGTCATGCGTAACGTATGGACCGAGCAAAACAAGTTCAACGCCTACCTAAAAGTTGAGATTCTCGCTTCGGAGGCTTGGAGTAAATTGGGCGTAGTGCCTGCTGAGGATGTGCAGAAGTTGTGGGATAAGGCTTCGTTCGACATCGAGCGCATCAAGGAGATTGAGTTGCAGACCCGCCACGACGTTGTGGCATTTACTCGTGCCGTGAGCGAGACTTTGGGCGAGGAGCGTAAGTGGGTACACTACGGTCTTACCTCTACCGACGTGGTAGATACGGCTAACGGCTACCTACTAAAACAGGCAAACGAGATTTTGGAGAAGGATATTGAGGCTTTCCTTGCTGTTCTTAAACGTCGTGCAGAAGAGTTCAAGGCTACGCCTTGCATCGGCCGTACACACGGTATCCATGCAGATATTACCTGCTTCGGTTTGAAGTGGGCATTGTGGTACGAGGAGATGCGTCGTAACCTCGACCGTTTCCGCACCGCAGCACGTGGAGTCGAGGTTGGTAAGATGAGTGGTGCAGTGGGTAACTTCGCCAATATTCCGCCAATGATTCAGGACTACGTATGCGAGAAATTGGGCATTGATTCTGCTGATATCTCTACACAGGTTATGCAGCGTGACCGCCACGCTTACTATATTGCTACGCTTGCCGTTATCGGCTCGTCTTTGGAGCAGATGGCTCTCGAAGTGCGCAACTTGCAGCGTACCGAGGTACACGAGGTTGAGGAGTCGTTCGGCAAGGGCCAAAAGGGTTCGAGTGCAATGCCTCACAAGCGCAACCCAATCAGCAGCGAGAATATCTGCGGCTGCGCACGTGTTTTGCGTGGTTATATGGCCACAGCGTGCGAGAATGTTGCTTTGTGGCACGAGCGTGACATCTCTCACTCGGCAACCGAGCGTATCATTCTTCCTGATGCAACCGAGTTGCTCGACTATATGCTTAATCGCTTTATGGGTATCCTTGACAATCTCGTAGTCTTCGAGGATGTGATGATGGAGAACATCTACCGCACTCGCAAGGTAATCTTCGCACAGCGTGTGATGAACGCTCTTATCGACAAGGGTCTTTCACGTGAGGAGGCATACGATACCGTACAGCCTGTTGCTATGCGTGCAATGGCGGAGCGTGCCGACTACCAGGAGTTGCTCGCCGAGAACGAGAAGGTCATGGGCTTGCTTACTCGTGAAGAACTCGACAGTTGCTTCACACTCGATTACTATTTGAAGAACGTTGACTATATCTTCAACCGAGTATTCAACAAATAGTCGAATATAAGGAATTAGACCTCCTTATAATGCAAAATAACAGTAATTACGCCATTGTTAATTACTGTTATTTTTGTATATTTGTATGTATGAAGATTACAATACATACCACATATCGTACGACGTGGGGCGAAAGCCTTGTGCTGAGACTTGCCGACGGTACACGATTGCCGATGAACTGCTCAGGTGAGCGGTGGGGTATTTCGTTCCAATATCCGCAATACAGTGAGCAGATATGCTACGCATTCGAGGTCGTAAAGAGCGATTCGACAATTCTCCAAGAATGGGGTAATGGCCATTGCGTTGATTGTCGTGGCGATGTTAATCACCTCATCATCGAGGATTGCTGGTGCGACAAACCTGAGTCTAAGCCATTCTACACGCCACTATTTACCGAGATAATCGCTCCGCACGTAACGGGCGAAGTCCCGCCTCTTGCACCTGCGCAGATACGCATCGAGGTCGAGGCTCCGACTCTTCGCCGAGAGGAGAGCCTTGCCATAGTTGGTAGTGGCGCATTGCTTGGCGAGTGGGATAGCAAAAAAGCCCACAGACTTACTCATATTAAAGATGTCCGTTGGGCAATAACCTTGCCATCGAGTGTAGCCTTCTCCGAGTACAAGTTCATAATTATTGATGGCTCTTCGGGCAGACTGCTCCGCTGGGAGGAGGGAGTAAACCGCAGATTTCCATATATTGATACCGATCACACCGCAACCATCCTTCGTGGACTACGATTACGAGAGAGTGCCACCTGGCGTGGTGCAGGTGTTGCAATACCCGTATTTTCGCTCCGCTCGGAGCATAGTTTCGGTGTGGGTGACTTTGCCGATTTGCATCTGCTTGCCTCATGGTGTGAAAAATGTGGGCAGAATCTCATTCAGATACTGCCGATAAACGACACAATAATGCGAGGTTCATGGCGAGACTGCTACCCATACAACGCAAACTCGACCTACGCACTCCACCCTCTATACCTGCGCTTGGAAAATGTAGGAAAACTACGAAAGAAGGCTGACAGAGAACGTTTTGAGGCACTTGCCAAGGAATTGAACAAACTACCACAAGTGGACTACGAGCGTACTCTACAAGGTAAATTAGAATATCTGCGATTACTCTTCAAGGAGAGCGGAACAAAGTCTTTGGAGAGTCGAGAGTATCGTGCTTTTATCGAGCGCAACGACCATTGGCTGACACCTTACGCCATATATTCCGTACTGCGTGATATTCACCACACGGCCGACTTCTCTACGTGGGGAGATTATGCAACCTATGATGCCGAGCGTTGTCGTATCTTCGCCGAGCAGCATCGTGAGGAGATAGACTTCTACCGTTTCCTACAATACCATCTCGATCGTCAGTTGCATGAGGCTATAAACTTTGCGCATAGCAAGGGTGTGGCACTTAAAGGCGATATACCTATCGGCGTAAGCCGTTGCAGCGTAGATGCGTGGACCTCGCCCGAACTCTTCGTTATGGATTCGAGTG
Source organism: Alistipes sp. (assembly GCA_045659425.1). Classification (GTDB taxonomy): domain Bacteria; phylum Bacteroidota; class Bacteroidia; order Bacteroidales; family Rikenellaceae; genus Alistipes. The sequence goes on from JAZOWW010000017.1 coordinate 63,814, forward strand.
CAGGCGCACCACCTGACGACTTTTCGGTGACGGGACAGAATTGGGGATTTCCGATATATAATTGGGAGCAGATGCGCAAAGATGGTTACTCGTGGTGGCGCAACCGTTTCCGCAAGATGGCAGAGTATTTCGACGCCTACCGTATAGACCACATACTCGGATTCTTCCGCATCTGGGAAGTACCGTTGGAGGCTGTAAATGCGCTATTAGGCGAGTTCAACCCATCACTGCCATACACCGCCGAGGAGATTCGTTTACGAGGTATAGAGTTTGAACCACAGCGAGATACGGCGCAGGATTATACATCCGACAACGTGCTTTGGTTGGAGTATCGCCACAAGAAGGGTTACTACTATCCTCGTATCACTCCGTTCGATACGGAACAATTCAAGAGGCTCTCCGAGGAGCAGCAACGCCTATTCGCCGACCTGCATAACGACTTCTACTATTGTCGCCACAACGACTTCTGGCGAGATATTGCAAGTGAACGCCTCTCGATGCTTGTTGAGGCTACTCCTATGCTCGCTTGCGGAGAAGATTTGGGTATGATACCCGCCTGTGTTCCACAGGTGATGGCCGAGGAGCAGATTCTATCGCTCGAAATAGAGCGTATGCCCAAGGAGTGGGGGTGTGAGTTTAGCGACGTAATGAAATACCCATACCTCTCGATATGCACGACCGGCACACACGATATGAGTACGCTGCGAGGATGGTGGCAGGAGAACCCAACCGCCACGCAACGCTACTACAACACTGTTTTAGGGCATAGCGGCGATGCTCCACAGAGTGCCACGGCGCAGATATGTCGAGAGATTATCAAGCGTCACCTCTGCTCGCCGGCAATGCTCACCGTGCTACCTCTTCAAGATTGGCTATCCATAGATGCAGAGTTACGATACGAAGATATTGAGACAGAACGTATCAATATACCTGCCAACCCTGAACACTATTGGCGTTATCGTATGCATCTGACACTCGAACAACTGCTTGCCGAGGGCGACTTCAACCACCAGGTAGCAACCCTAATCACCGAAAGTGGCAGATAAAGAGACTATCACAACAATAAAAAAGGTCGAGGATATTCCCCGACCTTTTTATTATTAATACGATTTTCTACTTTACTGCTGTGCAGTCGCAATATAAACAACGCTCTGCTCCCGCATCCGAAATATAGAACTTGTAGGCAACCTTCTCGTTGTTGCAGATACACTTCGGATTAGGACAACGCTTGCCCTGCAACTCCACAGGCTCATGACGTACCGGCATAGCCTCTGAACGCCACTCCATAAGGCGGCAAATGAGTGCCATACGCACGAACTTTCCATTCTCTACCTGACGGAAGTATGCAGCACGTGGGTCTGCATCTACCTCGGCAGCAATCTCATTTACACGAGGTAGCGGGTGAAGCACCGCCATCTTCTGTTTTGCTCCCTTCATACGCTCAGCATCCAACACGAAGCAATCCTTAACACGCTCATACTCTGCAACATCAGCAAAGCGTTCCTTCTGCACACGTGTCATATAGAGAATATCCAACTCTCCGATAACATCCTCTAATGATGATGTCTCGATATACGGAATACCGTTCTTATCGCATATATCATGCTTGATATAATCAGGCAGACGCAACTCATCCGGAGAGATCAACACGATACGGGTACCCTCATAGCGAGATAACGCCTTGATGAGCGAGTGTACTGTGCGACCATAGAGCAAATCACCGCAGAATCCGATAGTAATACCCTCCAAATGACCAAGTTCACGCTTGATTGTGAGCAGGTCGGTCAAAGTCTGGGTAGGGTGGCTGTGACCACCATCACCAGCATTGATGATAGGTACAGGCGATACGCTTGTAGCGTTGAGTTGCGCACCCTCAATATGGTGGCGCATTGCGATAATATCGGCAAAACAACCTACCACACGCACGGTATCCTCTACGGTCTCGCCCTTGCTTACCGACGATGATGCCGCATCGGAGAATCCCAATACGTTGCCGCCCAACTCCATCATTGCAGCAGTAAAACTCAAACGAGTACGAGTGCTCGGCTCATAGAATAGGGTAGCGAGTTTCTTGCCCTTCATACGCTCAGCATAAGCCGCACGGTTGGCAATAATATCTTGTGCAAGAGCCACGATACCATCAGTCTCCTCACGTGTCAAGTCAATAGGGTCAATAAGGTGTCTCATCTCTGTGACTATTGAAGATTGATACTCTAATTACTTAATCCAGGACTCATCCGATGGATTGTTGCGGAAGGCGAGAATACGCTCTTTCCACTCAGGAGCGATATAACCCTCCTCGGCTGCAACCTCCACAAGAGCATCGAGATTTGAGAGCGAGTAGTTCAGCGTATTAGCCTCTGCAATGCGCTCAACACCACGCTTCATACCGTAAGTGAAGATGCTCACGATACCCAAAACCTCGGCACCAGCCTCACGCAAAGCATCTACAACCTCGATACAACTACCTCCGGTTGAGATCAGGTCTTCTACAACTACAACCTTTGTACCCGGCTCCAACTTACCCTCGATACGGTTGGCACGGCCGTGATCCTTTGCACCGCTACGTACATAACCCATAGGCATATTGAGAATTGTAGCCACAATTGCAGCGTGTGCAATACCTGCGGTCGAAGTACCCATCAGACACTCACACTCAGGATAGTGCTTGCGTACCAACTCTGCCAAACCTGCCTCGACCTTCTCACGTACGCTTGGCGAGGTAAGAATCAGACGGTTGTCACAATATATTGGGCTCTTGATACCGCTTGCCCATGTAAATGGCTGCTCCGGACGGAGAAATACCGCATTGATCGAAAGCAACTCCTTTGCAATAAGTTTTTCCATATCTATATTCAGTTTTAAGATTATTACTCATTCAAAAACTCCTTACAGCAACGCTCGTAAGCCTCCACAGGATCTGCCGCCGCAGTCACAGGACGACCTACAACAATGTAGTCCGAGCCAATCTTTCTTGCACGTGCAGGGGTAGTGATACGTACCTGATCATCCGCCGCTGCATCAGCAAAGCGAATACCCGGAGTCACCGCCATAAACTCTGCACCACAACGCTCCTTAACCAACTCGGCCTCCAATGGTGAGCATACTACGCCATCCAAACCTGCGGTTTTTGCATTCTCGGCATACTTAGCGATAGTATCGTTAATCGATGCACCGATAAGCAACTCACGCTGCATACGCTCTTCACTTGTCGAGGTAAGTTGTGTAACTGCGATAAGCAGTGGGCGAGTGCCGTCCTCACGAGTAAGACCCTCCAACGCTGCACGCATCATATCAACAGTACCTGCTGCGTGAACATTAGTCATATCAACGTCAAGGCGTGAAAGCACGCTCATAGCCTTGCGTACCGTATTTGGAATATCGTGCAATTTGAGGTCAAGGAAGATTCTGTGACCACGCTTCTTAATCTCACGAACAATCTCCGGGCCCTCCGCATAAAAGAGTTCCATACCAATCTTGACGAATGGCTTACGACCGGTAAACTTGTCGAGGAACGCCAATGTCTGTTCTTTGCTGCTAAAATCGCACGCAATAATTACATCTTTTGCCATATAACTATCTGTAATTTACTATTTTACACATCCAATAATATCACTCAAACGCTCAATACCCAAGCGTTCCATAACATGTGGCAACTCTTCCACAATCTGCTTGCAAACGTACGGATTGCGCAGATTCTCTGCGCCCACCTGCACGGCCGAAGCACCTGCCATCATCATCTCTACAACATCCTCTGCGGTAGCCACGCCACCACAACCGATAATCGGGATATTACAAGCCTGTGCCACCTGCCATACCATACGCACGGCAACAGGGAAGATTGCACGACCCGAAAAACCGCCCATCTTGTTTGCAATAACGTGACGACGACGAGCAATATCGATACGCATACCGAGCATTGTATTGATAAGCGTCAGACCATCAGCACCTGCCTCTTCGCACGCACGTGCGATAGATACTATATCGGTAACATTCGGGCTGAGTTTAATGAATACAGGCTTGGTAGTTACCGCCTTCACGGCACGAGTAACCTCCGCTGCCGATTCTGCCGATGTTCCAAAGGCCATACCTCCGTTATGAACGTTAGGGCAAGAGACATTAACCTCGATAATGCCCACCTGCTCCTCCTTGTCAATCTTGGCACAACATTCGCAGTACTCCTCCAACGAAAAGCCGCTGATGTTGGCGATGATAGGCTTATGGAAACGCTGACGCAAAGCCGGCAACTCACGCTCAATAACCTTATCAATACCCGGATTCTGCAAACCTACCGAGTTAATCATACCCGAACTACACTCTGCAATACGAGGTGTAGGGTTGCCAAAACGAGCCTCACGGGTAGTACCCTTGAAGGAGATTGAACCGAGAATATCGAGATCATATACCGCCGACATCTCCTCGCCAAAACCAAACGTACCGCTTGCTGGGATTACGGGGTTATCCAACTCAACACCACACAACGTAGTTGATAAATCCTTTACCATAATATCTCCTCCTTCTTAAATACGGGACCTTCCTTACAAACACGCTTTGCACCTGATGCAGTCTGAATTGAGCAGCCCATACAGATTCCAAAACCGCAACCCATTCTCTCTTCGAGGCTCAACTCGCCATCGGCTGTAACACTCTGCGACAATGCTTTAAGCATCGGCAGCGGGCCACACGAATAGAAGTAATCGAACGCCACGCCGCTCTCACGGATAGCATCCGTAACAAAACCCTTTACCCCCTTCGAGCCATCTACCGTAGCCACTACAAGATTGACACCCAGCGCCTTAAATTCCTCCTCATAGAATAGTTCCGCAGCCGTATTGAAGCCCAACACAACGGTTACCTCACGACCCTTTGCGAGTAACTCTCTCGCAAGGCGATAGAGCGGAGGAACACCTACACCTCCACCTACGAGCAACGCACGCTGGCACTCTGCATCTGCATTAAATCCATTACCAAGGCCTGTTAGAACATCCACCTTACGACCCACCTGCATTGCTGCCATGTCGGCCGTACCTTTACCTACAACTTTATATACGAGGGTCAACTCCCCTTCGTCAAAATTGCAGACCGAAATAGGACGACGCAGGAACAATCCCTCAATCGAAAGTTCCACGAATTGTCCAGGACGGGTGATGGCTGAGGTATCGCCTTTTAGGCGCATCTCGTAAATCAGCGGAGTCAAGGCTCGGTTAGATACTATCTCAAATATTACTTGTTGCATAATATTCTATTCTCTATTTATTGTCGTAGTCAGCATCAATAGTCGATACACCGAGAGTAATCTCCTCCAATACATCGAGCAACACGCTAACAGTTTCAAGAGATGTGAAGATAGTCACATTATTCTCTACGGCAGCACGGCGAATCTCATAACCATCCAAACGTGTGTTGTGCTGGTTAAGATCGATAGTGTTGATTACGTAGTTCACGTGACCTCTTGCAAGTGAAGTACAAATATCGTCACTACCCTCATTGAGTTTACCGAGGCAACGAGTTCTCACACCATGCTCACGCAAGAATGCCGCTGTACCACGTGTAGCCTCGATATTGAAACCGAGATTGTAGAAACGCTGAATCAAAGGCAACGCTCTCTCCTTGTCCTGGTCAGCAAGTGTCACCAATACGGTACCGTAGTTCACTACGTCCATACCCGAAGCCTGCAAAGACTTATAAAGTGCACGTGTCATCGACGAATCGTAACCAATAGCCTCACCTGTTGACTTCATCTCAGGCGAGAGATATGTATCGATACCCTTAATCTTTGCAAACGAGAAGGCAGGAGTCTTCACAAAGAAGCGCTTGCGCTCCTGACCATAAACCTCGGTAATTCCCTGCTCTTTGAGCGAGTGTCCGAGCATTACACGGGTAGCAATCTTTGCCATAGGCACATTGCAAGATTTAGAGAGGAACGGCACGGTACGTGACGAACGAGGGTTAACCTCAATCACATATACCTTATCGTGTTCATCTACAATAAACTGAATATTGTAAAGACCAACGATACCTATAGCCTTACCGAGGCGTACGGTATAGTCAATCATCATCTTCTTAACCTCATCACTAAGGCTAAACGAAGGGTAAACACTGATAGAGTCACCCGAGTGAATACCGGTGCGCTCAACGTGTTCCATAATACCAGGGATAAATACATTCTCGCCGTCGCAGATAGCATCTACCTCTGCCTCACGACCCATAATATACTTATCGACCAATACCGGTGAATCGTCGTTAATCTCTACCGCATTTTGGAGATAATGACGCAAAGCCTGCTCGTTACCTACAATCTGCATAGCACGGCCACCAAGCACGAAACTTGGACGTACCAATACAGGGTAGCCGATACGCTCAGCGGCCTTAACACCCTCCTCAATCTCAGTCACTGCCTGAGCATTTGGCTGCGGGATACCCACCTCACGCATAATTGCCTCAAAGAGTTTTCTATCCTCAGCCTTATCAATAGCCTCCAAATCTGTACCGATGATATTCACACCCATCTGTACCAGTGGCTTTGCAAGGTTGATTGCAGTCTGACCACCAAGTGTCACGATAACACCCTCCGGCTTCTCCATACGGATTACATTCATCACATTCTCTACGGTCAACGGTTCGAAGTAGAGTTTATCAGAGATTGTGTAGTCAGTAGATACGGTCTCAGGGTTATTATTGATGATGATAGCCTCATAGCCTGCCTCACGGATAGCCCAGATAGAGTGTACGGTCGAGTAGTCGAACTCCACGCCCTGACCAATACGGATAGGACCCGAACCAAGAACTACAATCTTCTTGCGATCAGTTACTACCGACTCATTCTCTTGCTCGTAGGTAGAGTAGAAGTACTGCACATCCGACGAAACCTCGCCTGCGCAGGTGTCAATCATCTTATATACAGGCAAAATACCGAGCGACTCACGCAACTCGAACACCTCCTGCTCGGTCATTCCCCAAAGTTGACCGATAAACTTATCGCCAAAGCCCATACGCTTAGCCTCACGCAGAGCCTGAGCCTCTCCCTTATGCTGTTTCAGCACATTCTCCATCTCGATAATGAGTTTGAACTTCTCAAGGAAGAGCATATCAATCTTCGTGCGGTCGTAGATAAGCGAACGGTCAATACCTCGACGCAACAACTCTGCGATAGCATATATGCGGTCATCCGTGCTACGAGTGATATATGCAAGCATATCCTGTACTGACATATCGTCGAACTTCTTGTGGTGGATATGGCACACACCTATTTCGAGCGAACGTACCGCCTTCAACAAACTCTCCTCAATGGTACGACCGATACTCATAGCCTCGCCCGTAGCCTTCATCTGTGTTCCCAACTCATTTGATGCCTCCGAGAACTTATCGAATGGGAAACGAGCAACCTTGGTCACAACGTAGTCCAATGCAGGCTCAGCGCACGCAGGAGCATTAGGGAGCAAAATTTCATCGAGAGTCATACCCACAGCAACCTTCGCCGTAACACGTGCGATAGGGTAGCCACTCGCCTTCGAAGCAAGAGCCGAAGAACGTGATACTCGTGGGTTTACCTCAATGATATAGTATTTGAATGAGAGTGGGTCGAGTGCGAACTGCACATTACAACCACCCTCAATCTTCAATGCACGAATAAGTTTGAGTGCGCTGTCACGCAACATCTGATACTCCTTGTTCGAGAGAGTTTGTGCAGGTGCAACTACGATAGAGTCACCGGTGTGAATACCAACAGGGTCAACGTTCTCCATGCTACAAATAGCGATAGCTGTGTCGTTCTTGTCACGCATCACCTCGAACTCAATCTCCTTGTAGCCCTTAATACTCTTCTCAACCAACACTTGATGAACAGGCGATACAGCCAACGCATTACGCATCATCTCTCGCAACTCCTGCTCATTGTCGGCAAAACCACCACCAGAACCTCCGAGAGTAAACGCAGGACGAAGCACAACAGGATAAGAGATCTTCTTTGCAACTTCGACAGCCTCCTCTACCGAGTAAACAATCTCGGAAGGAATAACCGGCTCATCCAACTTGATACACAACTCCTTGAAGAGTTCACGGTCCTCAGCCTGCTCGATACTCTTAAACGATGTACCGAGAATCTCTACATGGCACTCATCCAAGATACCCTTCTTGGCAAGTTGCACAGCGAGGTTCAAACCTGTCTGACCACCGAGCCCTGGAACGATAGCGTCAGGACGCTCGTAGCGGATAATCTTCGCAACATATTCAAGTTTGAGCGGCTCCATATAGACCTTATCCGCAATGAACGTATCGGTCATAATTGTTGCAGGGTTACTGTTCACGAGGATAACCTCATAACCCTCCTCTTTGAGCGCAAGACACGCCTGTGTACCTGCATAGTCGAACTCGGCTGCCTGGCCAATCACGATAGGGCCGGAGCCGATAACCATTACCTTCTTTATATCTGTTCTCTTAGGCATACTGATTCTCCTCCATCAATTTAATAAACTTATCGAAAAGATATGCGCAATCTCTTGCTCCCGGTGCGCCCTCCGGATGGAACTCTACCGAGAATACCTTATCTCGGCGGCACTCTGTACCTACAACTGCTCCGTCAAGCACATTGACATGTGTAGCCTCCAACGGAGTATTATTCAACGACTCCTCGTTGAGTTTGAACATATGGCTCATGCCCGATGACTCGATATGGTTGGTGCAGAGATTACGGATAGGGTAACTACCTACATGGTTGCCCTTCATATCCTTCTCTACCTTCGCACCATAAGAGAGTGCGATAAGTTGATGACCGAGGCTGATACCCATCATCGGCATACGGCCACGCAACTGTGAAATCAGTTCTATAACCTGTGGAACATCCTGCGGAGCGCCCGGACCACCTGCGATAAGCAAGCCGTGTGGATTCAACGACTCGATAACCTCGGCCGGAGTATCGAATGGTACGATAACCACGTTACAACCACGGCGATTGAGTGCCGAGATAACATGCTGCTTAACACCGCAATCCACTACTACAACATCGAAGCGGTGATTAGGGGTACGAGAGTACCAGCGCTTGCGACAACTAACCTTGCGTACCAACTCGCTATTGGCAGGAGTCTCGGCGATGAGTTTCAAAGCCTCCTCGTTCGACATCTCTACCGGCACGATTGCTGCTCGCTGAGAACCTCCATCACGAATTATACGGGTAAGCATACGTGTATCGACACCATAGATACCAGGAATATCTTGCTCCTCCATCAACTCGGCTACGGTCTTGGTGTAGCGGAAGTTGCTCGGAGTATCGCAGTAGTCACGAACTACAAGACCTCCGGTCTGCAAAATACGTGTTTCAAAGTCCTCGTCCGTGATACCGTAGTTACCGATAGGCGGATAGGTCATCACAATAATCATATCGGTGTAAGATGGATCAGAGAGAATCTCCTGATAGCCCACAACCGATGTGTTGAAAACGAGTTCGCATACACTGTTGCGGTCAGCACCGAAGCCGTAACCCGCAAACTCCAAACCATTTTCAAGAACTAACTTTTTGTCAGGTTGTTTCATTTGTTGAATGTATTATTATTTATTTTTACTCTTTCCAAACCATTTTGCCGTTATAAAGCGTCATCACGCAGCGGCCATATACCTCCATTCCTTCAAATGGGGTAGATTTGCCCTTTGAAAGGAACGTTTGCGAATCCACCTTATAAGGCTCTCGCACATCGAATACGGCAATATCTGCTCGCTCGCCCTTGCGCAACGCTCCGCCAAGACGGAATATGCGGCGAGGATTATCGCAAAGCAACTCCACAGCCTTCTCCAATGTTATCATTCCGGTACGCACCAAGTGTGTATATGTCACGGCAAAAGCCGTTTCAAGACCTACAACACCCATTGTGCTACCCTTTAATCCCTTTGATTTCTCCTCCGCTGTATGCGGTGCGTGGTCAGTAGCGATACACTCTATCGTGCCATCCTGGATACCCTTCAACAGAGCCTCTCTATCCTCTGCCGAACGAATCGGAGGATTCATCTTAAAACGTCCATCCTCTTGCAAATCCGCATCCGAGAAGACAAGATAGTGAGGACCTGTCTCACAAGTTACAGAGAGACCTCGCTTCTTCGCCTGACGGACAATTTCAACGCTCTCCTTTGCCGAAACGTGGCATACGTGATAGCGGCACGAAGTCTTTGCCACCATCTCCACATCACGAGCAATAGGAGCCCACTCGCTCTCCGAGCAGATACCCTTATGACCGTGAGCCTTTGCATACTCGCCATCGTGGATATAACCACCACGCAGTAACGAATTCTCCTCGCAGTGAGCGGCAATAATACCATCTACGGCTGCAACTCGGCGCATAGCATCCAGCATAACCTCATCAATCTGGACACCGCTACCGTCATCCGAGAAGCCGCATGAAAGACTCTTCAACGACTCCACATCGACCACCTGCTCACCTCTACGACCTTTGGTGATTGTCGCAAAAGGCAACACCTCTACGACGGCCTGTTCGTCAATCATCTGCTGCTCGACGGCAATAGTCTGGACAGCATCAGGTGCAGGCGAGAGGTTAGGCATAGCGCACACCGTGGTATATCCTCCGTGTGCTGCTGCAAGAGTTCCCGATGCGATAGTCTCTTTGGCAGAGAAACCCGGCTCACGAAGATGCACATGCACATCTGCAAGACCATAGGTTACCACACAACCTTCAACATTGATCACCTCAGTAGCATCATCAATCTCATCAATCGAAGGAGCAATATCGGCAATCAGGCCATTCTCGACAAGCAAATCACCCTTCATCGAAGAGCCTCCACCCACGAGCAGACCACCTTTCAAAAGCATCTTCACGGACTCCATAACCTATACTATAAAAAACAGGCGACCAAACAGGCCGCCTGATAATTTGACAATAAATTTGAAACAGTGATTTGAGGAACGGAAACAGTAACCGAATAAGGAAGAGAAACAAAACCCTTACAACCTCTTAATTGAGGTTTCGACATTGGGGATATGTTATTTCTAACCGTCACCGTAACTATCACTTTATTGGGTGCAAAGATAGCAAGTTTTTAGCAAACCACCAAGCACCCAACTCAAATATTTACTATTTAACGCGGCAAAACCGTATATTTAAGTTTCGCATATGCTCGTTCAGCCTTAGCCAATGCCTTCTCGACACTCTCATCGATAGCCAGGATCACACCAAAGCGGCGATGACCCACAACCTCAGGCTTACCGAAAAGACGAATCTGTACACCCTCCTCAGAGAGGACTTCATCCAAATTCGAGAACTCAACCTTATCACTATCTCCCTCGACAACGATAGCCTTCGAAGCACTTGCGCCATAGAAACGCACAGCCGGAATAGGCAAGCCCAAGACTGCTCTTGCATGCAAAGCAAACTCCGACATATCCTGCGAAATCATCGTAACCATACCCGTATCGTGCGGACGAGGCGAAACCTCGCTGAAAATAACATCGTCGCCCTTGATAAACATCTCTACACCGAAGATACCGTAGCCACCCAAAGCATTAGTCACACTGCGAGCAATCTCACCGGCTCTCTCATAAGCAGGGCGGCTCATTGGCTGTGGCTGCCATGACTCACGATAGTCGCCATCCACCTGATGATGGCCAACCGGCTCCAATAGGGTAGTACCGCCGCTATGACGTACGGTCAAAAGGGTGATTTCGTAATCGAAGTCCACGAACTTCTCTACGATAACACGGCCCGCTCCTGCACGACCGCCCTCCTGCGCACACTGCCAAGCCTTATCAATATCAGCCTCACACTTCACAGTACTCTGTCCATGACCCGAAGAACTCATAATAGGCTTAACAACACAAGGAATACCAATCTCAGCAACTGCTGCACGGAACTCCTCCTCGGTACCAGCAAAGCGATACTCCGAAGTCTTGATACCCAACTCCTCGGCAGCCAAACGGCGAATACCCTCACGATTCATCGTAAGTAATACCGCCTTGGCAGTAGGTGTAACATGATAACCTTCCTGCTCCAACTCAACCAATACAGGAGTGGCAATAGCCTCCACCTCGGGAATGATGTAGTCAGGTTGCTCAGCCTTAATTACCTCACGCAGACGCTCACCATCGAGCATCGAGAAGACATAACTACGATGCGCTACCTGCATAGCCGGAGCATCGGCATAGCGGTCGCAAGCAACCACCTCCACACCATAACGTTGTAGTTCGAGAGCCACCTCTTTACCCAACTCTCCCGAGCCACAAAGCAGTGCCTTCTTGCCGACTTTGGTCATCGGCGTACCAATCTTTACCATATTGCTTTATTATATTTAGAATCCAATTATGACAAAGATAGCAATATTTACCCTTATATATATAATATATAGACAGAAAAGTTATTAAAAAGTTTTCATCAGAACCCAAAAATCAGAATTCGATGCATAAATGCACAAAAAAAAGGAGGTAAAGAAACCTCTCTACCTCCTTGAAATCGCAAATATCTCTTCAACTACTCGTAGCGACCCGATTTCAGACGATTAACCTCGTCTGTTGTTAGGAAACGCCAAGCACCTCGTTTGAGATTCTTCTTGGTAAGACCCGCATAGTAAACACGATCGAGTTTCACTACGCTGTAACCAAGATGCTCGAACATACGGCGAACGATACGGTTACGGCCAGAGTGAATCTCTACACCCACCGACTTCTTATCATCCTTCAAATATGAAATCTCGTCGAAATATGCCTCGCCATCCTCCAATGTCACACCCTCGGCCAAAGTATCGAAATCGGCCCTTGTGAGCGCCTTATCGAGTTGTACCTCATAGACCTTCTTCTTTTTGAGTGAAGGGTGGGTCAAATTACGGGTAACGTCGCCGTCATTTGTAAAGAGCAGTAAGCCGAGTGAATTCTTATCCAAACGACCTACCGGATAGATGCGCTCCGAGCATGCACCTTTAACCAACTCCATAACGGTCTTTGCAGCGTGGTCATCCTCCATTGTGGTTACATAACCCTTCGGCTTATTAAGGAGCAGATATACATTCTTCTCGCCCTGCAAACGCTCATCATTGAAACGAACATCATCAGTCGGCTTAACCTTCGTACCCAACTCGGTAACAATCACGCCATTAACGCTTACCAAACCTGCCGCAATAAAATCATCAGCCTCACGACGAGAACAGATACCTGACTGCGCCACAAAACGGTTCAAACGAATCTCGCCTGTAACCTTATTTGGATTATATTTAGGATAACTCTTTGGACGATCATCGTCACGACGTGGCTTTCCGCCAAATTTCTTGCCACCGTCGCCCTTACGGCCAAAACCCTTACCGGTATCCGCCTTGCGATCGCTCTTAAAGTCATTCCTGCGGTCGCCCTTGAAGTCGCTCTTGCCGAACTTCTTTGCGCTTTCGCCCTTACGAGCAGCACCAAACTTCTTGTCACCACCGAATCTCTTCTCTCCATCTGCACGCTCGCCATACGGAGCAGCATCACGACGTGGTCGCTCCTGCGACTGACGGTAGCCCTCTTTAAGTTGATTGTCACTTGTGAAATGTGGGTTGAACGACTTGCGACGAGGACGCTCCTCGCTACTTGTTCGGTTACCTCGCTCTACTCGCTCGGTGCGAGCGGTGCGCAAGCGCTTGTCTTTTGCAAAACGAGATACTGCTGCGCTTGAATCGCTGTTAAAATCTTTCATTGATGCGATATACTTTTATCGTTAATAAATTTTGTTGGTCTCACCATCACGGTTTACCGCTGCAAAGGTAATCATTCTTTTTGAATAGTAACCTTATCCTACGCAATAAAGAGAGAAAAGAGAGCAAATACGACCTTTGCGGCTATTGCGCTTTTGCATATACAGTACCAAGTCGGTGTGAAAGCATATACTGAGCGATACCTCTCACAGCCATAAACATAGTAAATGCCAGCCAGAGAGCATTATTACCGACAATAGGGTGCAGACCATAATATAGAGCGAAATATGCCGCCGTGGATATAAGCATCGAGTTTCGCAGAATACGTGTCTGCGTAGCACCAACCATAATACCATCCATCAGGAACGGCAAAGCCGCAGCCAAAGGTATGGCAATTACCCAACCAACATATTCTCCTGCAACTGCGAGTATCGCACCTGCCTCGGTGCTTCCCTCCGGCATAAAGAGCGAAAGAATCTCCTGCCACCAGCCGCTATAAATAGCGATACACAGCAATGCTGTCGCAAGACTCCACACAGCACCATACTTAATACTCTTGCGCAATGAATCGCCATCCTTTGCCCCCACAAAACGGCCCGTAAGAGCCTCTGCCGCATAGGCAAAGCCGTCGTTCATATACGAGAATAGGGTAAACAATTCCATCAGCATAGTATTCACAGCAAGAATCACAACACTCTCCTCACGTGCCGACGCTGCCGTAAAGAATGTATAGACAGCACACAAGCAGAAGGTACGTATTATAATATCGGCATTAACCTTGAAGAACTCTCTCATAGGGGCCATATCTAACGCTTGACGCAGGTCGATACGACGCAATGTGCGACCAAAATAGATAACAAGCAGTGCTATCGACATCAACATTCCGCACCATTGCGCCACCACCGATGCAGCAGCAATGCCTACGATGCCCATATCCATTCCAAAGACAAACCAAAGGCTGCACACCACGTGCAACACATTGACCAGCACCGATGTACACATCGGAATTACAGCATTCTGCATACCCGTAAACCAGCCATTTAATCCAAACAGCACAATACCGGCAGGCACTGCCCAGATACGCATATAGAAGTAGTCAGCAACCATCTCGTTGCCATTCATCAGCCACAACGAAAACTCTCCGAGCGGATACTGCAACAGAAGCACCAACACTCCCAGCACAACAGACACCACAACGGCACGAGCCAACATTGCTGTCGTCTCCTTGAAATCCCCTGCACCAAAGGCCTGCGCCGTAAATCCGCTCGTACCCATACGCACAAAAGAGCAGTTCCAATAGATAAAATTAAAGATAGAAACACCGATAGCCAACGCCCCGATTGTCTGGGCAGAATCACCCCAATGACCGGCAATGGCCGTAGAGAAAAGGCCCATAAGCGGCACCGTAATACTCGAAATCACATTCGGTACGGCTATACGGAATATTTCACGGTGCATATTCATAAATTTATTTCTCTATAAAAATCGCAACAAAGATAGAAGTTTTTTCTCTAAATATTTGGAAAATCCAAATGGGGGGGGGTATTTTTGCAGTATATTTAAGCAACTTATTTCTAACCTAAAAGTTATAGTATCATGAGAAAAATTCGGATTATATGCCTATTGGCATCTTTATCGCTACTTACAGGGTGCGCCATAGAGGATGTTCCCGCAATACAATTCTACCAGGAATCCTACACCGTATCGGCACAGGGTGGCGAGGTTATCATTCCGGTAAATCACACCAGCATAAACAACGCTATAATCTCATTCCGAAATCCGGAGCATAATTTCGAGTACGACAACTCGACCGGTGATATGACTCCGATAGAGGGTTGGTGCAAGATCACAAAGATTATCAACGACTACGAGGTTACCAGAGATTTGGCGCAATGGGATTCGGGTGTAGTCCTTTCAATTGAGCCGAACGACGAGGGTTTTGAACGCACTGCAACGCTTACCATTTACAGTTTCAACATCAGCAAAAGCGTACTTATTAAGCAAGGCTTCTAACTTTCTCTATCGAGAATCTGATATACTATTATAATATAAGGCAACCCTTAGTGGGTTGCCTTATACCATTTTGTCATCTTCCATTCATCAATATAGGATGAGTTCTTGTCCAACACTATCGGTGCGCTCGTTGTCAAACCACAATAGTGATGTATCTCGTTAAGTTTGCCGTTATACGACGAATAGAACGACGGCGTATGATATCGGGAAAGCACGGTCTTATCCAACTGTACAGACAATGCCTCGACCGCATCCTCATCAGCACATGTTCGCATTGCAGCATCCTCCAAATCGTAGAATATATGTGCCGGATTATTGACCATATTCAAGCCCTCATAAACCTGAATTGCCGTCAAATCTATATTTTCCAACAGAGGTGCAGCATTAACCCTCTTAACACACTCTGCCAACGCATCCAATTCACTGCATACGGTAACCGCCGCACAAGCAGAGACCTTATTACCAACCATATTAGTCAAATAGTAGTCAACGTAAGCATTTGCCACAGCATCGAGGTTATACTCCGTTCCGCCATTTACAAACAACAACGGCATAATTAAATCATACGGAAATCCCTCGGCCAACACCTCGCTTGGAGATGCAACAATATACTTTGCCACATTTCTCAACTCGTACAACATCTCGACATTTGATGCAAGGCACTGATCAAAGAGAATGTATTCAAGCGGCTGACCTACAATCTCACAAGCCTCTGAAAACTCCGAAACGTCCAATCGGAGAGTATTCGAATCACCCATATGACGGGTAGGCAACGCACCATCCACCTTCTTCCAAATATCATGATGCAAAGCATCCATAGTTGATACTGCGGAGGTTGTTGCACCCTTCGGAATCCACGCCTTGCCATGTGAGCCTACAAGCAGCGAGTACTTATGAGCAGGTGCCGCCTTGATCATCTGCGACAAAATAGAGGAGAGCATCTGCGAATTATAAATCTTTGGCAAATCCACAACCGGAGCAACATCTACCTCCAAGACCTCATCACTTGCCGCATCGTAATACAACTCGACAATCTTACCCGTCACACTGTTACTCTGCGTAAAGACCAAAAGACGAGATTCGCCCTGAATATCTTGTGTTAACGCACTCTTCATCATCGAGATATTCTTCTTGAATTCGGAACTTAGAGCCGTACCCATACAGTAGCACATAATCGTCTGCGGAGCCTTCGCCGGGCGCTGCCAAACCTCGACACTGCCAATAACCTCGGATGGCGAAGAAGTCATCACAAAATCAATATCGCCTAACTTGCAACGCTCGTCAGCACTATTCTCCGATTTGGCTACCACGACAATCTCTCCCTTAGCAGTAGTTCTAACCGTAAACGCCGAAGAGTCTGTACGTGCCGTAATCTCAAAAGGAGAGGCTATCGCAACACGACTCTCTGCGCCTTGTTGGCCGTTGAGAATTACGCTACCCACACCTACAATAAAGGCAGGATGCTGCCAAACCTCAATTACCGTATTTGCAAAATCGCCCTTAACATTAAGATTAAACTCTCCAATCTTGCGTTCCTCCACGGTTGCATTATCGGTCAAAGCCTCTACCGTAACCGTAAACGAGTTTTTCTCCTGTTGCAGAGCCTCGACCGCAATCTCGCCTTGCGACTTTATATCCAACTTATCGCCAAAGAGTTTCGACGAGAATTTCACACTACTCGTTGAACCCTGATTGGCATTCACGTATATTTTGGGCACAAAATCCGCCTCCACGCTGATAGCCGACTCCTGCCATACCGTAACACCGACAAATCGAGTATTCTCAACACGAAAATTCAACGGACCCAACTCTTTGGTCTCCAACGAATTATTAGTACGTAATGCTGTCGCAACAATGCAGATTTTCTCGCCCGGTTGACCACTCGAAGGCTCACAAACAATATCTGGGCACGCCTCTATTGACCACGGATACTTTGATGTAAGATAGAACATCTTATAACTACCCGCCATACCGTTAAGTGTAAGTTTATAATTCTCTATACCATCCGCAAGAATGAAAGAGCCGGCAGGCAGCGGGGTATATGTATTACATCCCATCATCAACGCCATGGCAACCAAAGGCAAATAGGAAAGAAGTCTCTTCATATCACATCTTCTGTTTTTATTTATACTCTCTTGGCTTCAAGTTATTGAATTGCCAAGTACGCTCTCGCTTGAACGTATAGTTCTCAGGTTTATTCCAATATATGCGACTATAATCGAAATAGTAGCCTTTAACTTTGTCGTGAGGTCGCTCGAACGGAACAAACTCAACAGTACGGCTGATAATCTTCGCTTTAAGGTAATTCCAATCCTTTGCCGCAATGAAGTCCAGTGCATGCGAAAACATTATCACGTGCATCGGTTCTTTCTCCTTCAATCCCGTACCTGAGGCTCCTATACAACCCAAGATTCCGTTCAAATGGTTGAAGTAGGCCTCCTCCCTGCGTTTATCGCCCGCCGTACCGTAGGCATAAGCCAAGATATTGAGCAACTTTGGCGAGAATGGGTCCTTCTCCATCGCCGCCGAGCAGGCAGATATTAACTCATCGATATCCATCACCGACGGAGTGTCTATCGCCAGGCGGGACATAATCTCCTGAACCCTATCCCAGGCCTGATTGCTCTCCAAAGGTTTATACTCAGGCTGAAACGCATATCCGTAATAGAGGTAATGATAATCCTCTGCCGAGAGTTTATCTCCCTCCTGATAACGTAGCATCAGGTTAGGGTAGTAGTATGGCGACATACTGTTGCTTATCTCGGCAATCAGCACATCATTGTCCGGTGTCTGCGCAACTGCCACTCCTGCGACAAAAAGCATCACCAACGACACACACAATCGTTTCAACGCTGTCATACAACCTCTTTCAAACTTAATATTTCTCATATTCGCACATCAACTGCTCCTGCTTTGCACGCAGAGCATCGCTCGCCTCGGCAAGCGGCAGACGTACCGTGTTACGGCATAATCCCTTGACCGAGAGTGCAGATTTAATGCCCGTAGGATTACCCTCCTCAAAGAGAGAGCCAATCACTCCCTGCAAAGGTGCCAAAACAGCATCCGCTCCATCGAAATCGCCCTCGGCAGCCTTCGCAACCATTGTCTTAACGGCAGCAGGGTAGAGATGCGCCAATACCGAAAGGACTCCAACGCCGCCTCGGCGCATAGCCTCGACAGTCAATCCGTCATCGCCACTGATAAGGATAAAATCCTTCGGCAGCATCTGACAGATGCGGCCCATCTGCTCGACATTACCCGAAGCCTCTTTGATACCGATAAACTTATCCGACGATGAAGCAAGGCGCAGCACCGTCTCCGGATTCATATTGATACCCGTACGACCAGGAATATTATAGAGTACAATCGGCAGTGGAGAAACCTCCGCCAAAGCCATAAAGTGGCGATACAAACCCTCCTGATTAGGTTTGTTATAGTAAGGGTTAACGCTCAAAATCGCATCATAGCCCGTAAAGTCCCACTCTCCGAGTCGCTTCACCAAGTCTGCGGTATTGTTACCACCCAGACCAACCATTAACGGTACACGACCTGCCACACGCTCCCTGATAAAGCGCATCACGGCTACTCGCTCATCTTTCGTCAGAGTAGGAACTTCCGAGGTAGTTCCAAGGACTAACAAGTAGTCAACGCCTCCCTCCAAAACTCTCTCTACAACACGAGCAAGTGCCGCAAAATCAACACTTCCGTTCTCCTGCATAGGCGTGATTAAAGCCACACCCAAACCCTTAAATCTTTCGGAAATCTTCATTATATTAATCTATTTTTATCTTCATTATCACTATTTAGAACAGCGAACCCTGCACAGGCAACTGCTCTACACGCTCCTCCTTGTTCGGACTCATCTCTTTCAACGGTTCTTTTGGCAATATATTGCCCACCATTTCGACAAACTCCTGCTCGGACAAAATCTTCACGCCCAACTTCTGCGCCTTCTGCAACTTGGCCGGTCCCATATTCTCGCCGGCAACGATAAAGTCCGTATTTGCGCTCACTCCCGACTGATTTCGGCCTCCGTGAGCCTCTATCAACTCCTTTAACTCATCTCTGGTATGATCAAGGAATTTTCCCGACACAACCACATTCTTACCCTCCAACAGCGAGGAGTGTTGCTGTTTCTGCTCCATCTCAAACTGCAATCCGGCGCAACGCAGGCGCTCTATAATTGCAATATTGGACTCCGAGGCGAAGTACTCCATGATAGCATCGGCAATCTTGTCGCCAACCTCCTCCGACTCCATCAACTCCTCACGAGAGGCAGACATCACCGCATCAATGGTGCGGAAATGTGAGGCTAAATATTTGGCCGTCGTCTCTCCAACAAAGCGGATACCAAGACCAAACAGCACTCTATGGAACGGCACCTGCTTCGACTGCACAATGCTATTGATTATATTTTCGGCAGACTTCTCGCCCAAGCGTGGCAGGGTAGCCAAATCCACCGCCTTCAAATCGTACAAGTCGGCAATATTTGCAACAAGTCCACTCTCAAAGAGCAACTCCACGGTCTCTGCGCCCAAGCCGTCAATATTAAGCGCCTTGCGACGGATAAAGTGTATAATACGTCCCAAAATCTGTGGGCGGCAACTATCGGCATTAGGGCAGTAGTGCTTTGCCTCACCCTCATAGCGCACCAACGGCGTACCGCACTCAGGACAATTGTCTATATAGTTGAACGGCTGACTGTCGGGCTGTCGCTCAGACAACTCCACCTCTGTAATTTTCGGTATTATCTCGCCACCCTTCTCGACATAGACCATATCTCCGACACGAATATCGAGGGCAGTTATCTGCTCCGCATTATGCAGCGTGGCACGGCGAACGGTCGTACCTGCAAGTTGCACGGGAGCAAGATTTGCCACCGGAGTAATGGCACCGGTGCGTCCTACCTGAAAATCGACACTCTCCAAACGAGTCAGCGCCTGTTCCGCCTTAAATTTATAGGCAACAGCCCAACGTGGCGACTTGGCCGTAAAGCCCAACAAGCGACGCTGTGCAAACTCATTAACCTTAATAACCACACCATCGGTCGGAAACGGCAACTCCTTACGAGCCGTATCCCAATAGGCGATATATTCGGCCACCTCATTAAAGGTGCGGCATATACGCATTGCATCCGAAACCTTAAAACCCCAACTACGAGCCATCTGCAAATTTTCCCAATGGGATTTATACGGCAGATTGTCGCCCGCCATCTGGTACAACACGCAATCCAGACCACGTTTGGCGACCACAGAGGATTGCTGCTGCTTCAAAGTACCGGCGGCAGCATTTCTCGGATTAGCAAAGAGCGCCTCTCCTGCAACCTCTCGCTCGGCATTCAAGCGATCAAACGAAGCATAAGGCATAAATATCTCGCCTCGAATCTCGAAATAAGCGGGATAGTCATTGCCCGACAACTGCAATGGCACGGTACGAATAGTACGAACATTGGCAGTCACATCGTCGCCCTGCTCGCCATCTCCACGAGTTACGGCACGTACCAATCGACCATCTTCGTAGGTCAACGATATAGCCGTACCATCAAACTTCAACTCACACACAAACTCTACATCCCGCACCTCCTTCTCAACTCGTGTCACAAACTCCTGCAACTCTTCCAGCGAATAGGTATTCGACAAGGAGAGCATAGGGTAGCGATGACGTACCGACTCAAATTCGGCGGTTATATCGCTACCAACTCTGACAGTTGGCGAGGTAGAGTCGTAGAATTCCGGATGCTCCGCCTCCAAATCCTGCAAGCGACGCATCATGGCATCGAAGTCAAAATCGGATATCTCCGGTGCGTTCTCTACGTAGTATTTATGATTGTGATAATTGAGTTGCTGACGCAACTGCTCAATCTCACTCTTTATTTGCTCGTGTAATACCATAATATAATTTTCGCACACGAAGGTACACAATTTGTTTGGAACGCAGTGCGAAAATCAAAAAAAATCAAAAAAAATTTACAGAATTGTGCCATTATATATTTTTTCCGTATAATTGCACAAAATTTTTGAACACTTTTCATATGACACCAAACCCAAAGAAGAGATTAGTTGTTAGTTTTAACAACCTGCCTATGGAGTTGCAAGAGGAGTTGAAGGCCCTTTATCCGGCAGGATATTACGATGTAATGATGCGTATCGACAAGCCAAACGGTGACTTCTTCTACGCTGTACCGTTCGAGACTGAGGAGATTAGTTATCTTGTAAAGATTGATGTCAAGATCGACGATCTCTCGGACGAGGACGACGATAAGGATTATTACGACGATGAGTTGAAGGGTGCTGACGAGATTCAGGACGACGGTTCGGACGATGAGCCTCTGTCAAGCAGTTCGACCCTCGACTATGACGACGAAATCTAATTTCTATTACAGAACAACACCGAGGGTCGTTGACCCTCGTTAAATTTTTACACAATATGGCTTACAATCTGTTAAAAGGCAAGAAGGGAATTATTTTTGGCGCACTCAACGAGCAGTCTATCGCTTGGAAAGTCGCCGAGCGTGCGATTGAAGAGGGTGCCGAGATTGTTTTGACCAATACAGAGGTCTCTATTCGCCTTGGCACAATAGGGGAGTTGGCCACAAAATGCAACGCTCCGCTAATCGCTGCCGATGCTACCAGCACCGAGGATTTGGAGGCTCTTGTAGATAAGAGTATGGAGCACTTCGGAGGCCAGTTCGACTTCGTTCTCCACTCTATCGGAATGTCGCCAAATGTGCGCAAAGGTCTTGGTTATCAGGAGTTAAACTATGGTTTCCTTGAAAAGACTCTCGATATTTCCGCTATCTCTTTCCACAAGTTATTGCAGGTACTTTATTCCAAGAATGCAATCAAGGAGTGGGGTTCAATAGTGGCTTTGACATACATGGCTGCACAGCGAACATTCGTCGGTTACGGAGATATGGCAGACGCAAAGGCTCTGCTTGAATCCATCGCCCGCAGTTTCGGTGCAATCTATGGCCGTGACCACAAGGTGCGCATCAATACCGTATCGCAGTCGCCAACCGAGACCACCGCCGGAAAGGGAGTTGCAGGTATGGGGGGTATGCTCGACTTCGCCCAGAGCATGTCACCACTCGGCAACGCTTTGGCAGAGGATTGTGCCGACTATGTCGTTACACTCTTCTCCGACCTCACCCGCAAGGTGACTATGCAGAATCTCTACCACGATGGAGGTTTTTCGAGTATGGGTCTCAGCGAGGAGGTGTACCACTTATTCCTCGATGGCAAGGCAAACAACCAGAAAGAGTAATTTTATCAAAAATCAAATAAAAAAGCGAGGCTTGTAGCCCCGCTTTTTTTATTGCTTCTCCCAGTGGAACGGAGCAAAATCTGCATCCGCATCGCCACTCTTCCAGGATGGTTTACGCATAGCGTAAATTATAAATGGAACGATAATAACAATAAGACATCCCACTACAAGTATCGTAACCCAAGTAGTAGGGCTACCCGTAGAGATTTGTGCAGGAGGTATAAAGTTCAAAACGAAGGCAAGCAATGAGCCGCAGAAACCCAAGCCTGAGATAAGCCACATCAGGCCATTTCCACCCAGACGGAAAGGTCGCTCTGCCGACGGCATTTTATATCGAAGAATTATCGCTGCGGCAAACATCATCATATACATTATCAGATACAACGAGGCGGTCATCTGCGACAAAATCTGGTAGAACGACTGCACGGAAGGCATCACGACAAACAGCAACGAGAGAAGTGTCACGATTACGCCCTGAATAAGCAGGATATTGCGCTGTACGCCATTGCTGTTGGCACGCTGCAACACCTGTGGCAAATATCCCGCCTTACCTACCGAGAAGATACCCTTAGAAGGACCTGCAACCCAAGTCAATACGCCGGCCAACACACCAAACATCAAAGCAATAGCGATAATTGGGGATGCCCACGACATATGCAAATAACTAAAATAGCGATCAAAACCAATGAGCAACGACTGCGTGAGCGAAACCTCCTTGGCAGGAATAATGAAGCCCAACGAGAATGTTCCGAGGATAAAGATGATCACAGTTACAAGCGAACCGATAATGATAGCCTTCGGGTAATTTCGACTCGGATTCTTAACATCCATAACGTGGATACCCATCATCTCCATACCGGCATAGAAGAGGAAAATTCCGCTGGCAAGCACCAAATTATCAAACTTCTTCAAGTCAGGGAAGAAGCCCGCCGACATATCCATATTATTGTGGCCACCCGTAGCAATATAGATGATACCGAGGATAATAAGCAGTGCCGCAGGTATGATTGTTCCGATGATACCTCCCCATTTACTTATCTTTCCTACCCAACTTAAACCTTTGAGTGAGATAAAGGTTGCAATCCAATAAATAGCAAGCACTACTACCAATGTAAATAACTTGTTAGATGCAAGCGCCATATCGTGCGTTTGGTCCATACCTATAAAGGCAATCGAGACCGCTCCAAAGGTCAGCACGGTAGGATACCAGATGGTCGATTGAATCCATTGCAACCATATTGCAAGGAATCCCGCTTTGGCACCGAAGGCCTCACCAACCCAACGGAACACACCACCTTGCTTGTTAGAGAACATCGCTGCAAGTTCAGCAGCGACCAATGCCGTAGGAATAAGAAATACCACTGCGGCAAAGAGATAATAGAAGGCCGACGAGAGGCCGTACACCGACTCGGCGGGAAGACCTCGAAGACTGACTACGGCAGTCACATTCATGATAGCGAGCGTCATTACGCTCAACTTGAAGGTTGTACTTTTGTTATTTTCCATAATCGGAGAGTTTAGAAACTGTCTTGGTCTGCCTTGGGAACAATAACCGAGCCAAACCCCGACAAACCATCCGCAGAGAGCAGATTCTACACTTTGCGACTATTTAATAAAAACAATAGACTAATCTCTAAAACTTTTCGTTATCTTTGCACCCGCATGATTAAATTACCAAACATATACAAAGGTCAATACTCGAAATCTCTGCGTTTAGCCCTGCCTGTGGCTTTATCACAATTAGGCTATATCATCGTGCAGTTTGCCGATAACGCCATGGTCGGCGCTTTCGGAGGGGAGGATCCGCTTCCTCTGTCGGCTGTATCATTTGGAGTAATGACAAGTTTTGTAATGTTCAGTTTAGCGCTCGGTATCACTCTCGGCATTACTCCCGTCATCGGCGAGCATTTTGCACGAGGCGAGTATCGTCGCACGGCCAACTACCTACAATCTTCACTGCTGACTTGCGGCATACTTGGCACTCTGTTCATGCTCCTACAACTTGCATCAATACCCCTACTATATAGACTTGGACAGCCTGAGGATGTGGTAGATATGGCTATTCCATACTATCGACTAATGGCATATAGTCTGCCTGCCATAATGCTTTATGGATGCTTCAAGCAATTCCTCGAAGGAGCGGGAAATACGGCTACACCAATGGTAATCGCCATTGTCACAAACCTTATAAATATTGCGTTCAACTACATATTCATTTTCGGACATTTCGGATTTGAGCCGATGGGAGTATATGGGGCAGGTTTAGCAACGCTTATTGCCCGATACATCTCTCCATTACTCATACTTGCATATTTTGTATTAAAGCCACAATATTGCGACTATCTGCGACTATTCTCACGCAGCGTTAATTACGTTAAAGACTCTATACATCTGCTCAGCATAGGTATTCCGGTAGCGGGTCAGATGCTTTTGGAGGGTGCAGCCTTTGTTGTTACAAGCATAATGGTAGGGTGGTTCGGCGCAATACCTATCGCTGCCAACCAAATAAGTTGCACATACGGAAATGCCGCCTTTATGCTAACAATAGCAATCGGAAGCGCCACAACCATACGTGTGTCGCACTGCTACGGTCTTCGTGACGAGAAAGAGTTAAAGCAGGTTGTAGGGGCTTCTATGCAAATGAGCATAGCCTGGGGTTTTATCGTGCTACTTATCTTCACTATATGTCGCCACATACTGCCACAGGCATTTATTCCGAATGCGGAGGTTATCGCTTTGGCGGCTCAAATGATTATACTCGTGGCACTATACCAAGTATCTGACGCTATACAGGGAACTATGGTCGGAGTATTGCGAGGTTTGCAGGATGTAAAAATCATTACGTACATCTCCTTCCTGGCATATATCATCCTGAATATTCCTGTCGGCTATCTCTGCGCCTTTACTCTGAATCTCGGAGCGAGCGGTCTATTGATTGGCTATATCGTCGGACTATCAACCGCAGCCATACTCTATACCCTACGAGTAAGAAAGCATCTCAAAACGGGATTGATATTCAACCGCATAGAGGCGTAAGTCAACCTTTTTTCAAAAATTTCAGACACACTACCGACCTCGAAAGTCGGAAAATTCATCTCGTCATATTTATGCTTTAATTTTGAAGTTTGAATTTATTTATATAAATTCGCACTCTATATAGACACAATCAAGCATAATATGGATAACACTAAATATCTCAAACCGGAAGTTGGTCGTGGTTGCGCCTTTGGAGAGAATGAACTCGGCGAACCTATTGCCGTAGCATCAGGTGGTTGTTGCAAGTTGGAAGAGCGTGCATGGTTAGCCGAGTATCCCGACAATATGCCTACCGATATTTTCGAGGTAAGATTTAAGAACACACGACGCAGTTTCTATCAAAATGTAAATAATCTCAACCTGCAAGTTGGCGATATTGTGGCCGTAGAGGCCTCGCCTGGACACGACATCGGCATCATTTCGCTCACGGGCGACTTGGTTGCAAAGCAGATGCGCCGCATAGGTTTCAACCCTTACAACGGAGAGTTCAAGAAAATCTACCGCAAGGCTCGCCCATACGACATCGAGCGCTGGCAGGAGGCTATCGCATTGGAACATGAGACAATGATTCGCTCCCGTCAGATTGCGGCCGATATGGGTCTTGACATGAAGATTGGCGACGTCGAATATCAAGGTGATAAAATCAAAGCCATATTCTACTACATCGCCGACGGTCGTGTAGATTTCCGAGAACTTATCAAGGTGTTTGCGGAGCAGTTCCATATCCGTATCGAGATGAAACAGATTGGCGCACGTCAGGAGGCTGGCCGTATCGGTGGCATTGGTGCTTGCGGTCGTGAACTCTGCTGTGCATCTTGGATTTCAAGTTTTTCGAGTGTAACAACCTCGGCTGCACGAGTACAGGACCTTTCGCTCAACCCATTGAAGTTAGCTGGTCAGTGCTCTAAGTTAAAGTGCTGCCTGATGTACGAATATGACGTTTACGCTGATGCCCGTCGTTCGATTCCACGCTTACGTGAGCCTTTACAGGCAATGGATGGCGAATATCATCTTGTGAAGACCGATATCCTTGCTCACACGATGTCTTTTTCAAGCAGCAAGGATGCCCTTGTAAATGTAGTGACAATCCCAACCTCCCGTGTTCGTGAGATTATGGCACTCAATCGTGCAGGCAAAAAGGTCGATTCGATACTTGGAGAGACTGCCGAGGTGGTAAACGAGCCTACATATCGCACCGAGGAGGATAGCATCACTCGTTTCGACAAGGCAAAGAAACGCAAGAAGCGCAACAATCGCAATAGCCACAACAACGGAAACGATGAACGTTCGGTGCGCAATAATAGCGGAGAGGGAGAACAGCAAAACCAACAGGAGCGCAAGGATGGTGAACAGCAAAATCGTCAGGAGCGCAAGGATGGTGAGCCGCAGCGTCACGAACGTCGTGAAGGCGAGCAGCGCCAACATCGCCACGGCAGACACCGTCACAATCGTCGTGATGGCAAGTCGCAGCAGCAGAGTCAGCAAACAGAGAACAACAAGCAGTAGTGTATGAAGTGGCGGTGTATCGTTATTGCCTTCATGGCAGTGATGCAGAGTTGTACTGCACCACTTACTACGGAGATGACGGCGGTCAATCCGCACGAATGGAGTAAGCCATGCGATGTAGTGATAAAGAACGACGACACGCTATCGCTCAACAAAATAGGAATTGCGGTGCGCTACAACAACTCCTTCAAGGCCGATACACTTACATTGCAAGTTCGGGTTTCCACGCCAGACTTGTGCACTTTCGAGGAGATGGTAACCCTGCAACTTGAAAGGCCATACACAGCCTCGGCTGTTGCCGCATCCGAAATGCGACCATACCGCAAACACTCGCTACTGAAACAACGAGGATTTTACATATTTACGCTCACACCGCAATATCCGATACAGGGAGTTGAAGCCGTGGGCATAACCATAGAGAAAGAGTAACTAAAATGGGAAAAGATAAACTTAAACGTTTTGCAGAGAATCTAACATTCGAATGTTTCGTTCAGCCGACATTTGAGGAGATGTTCCGTTGTGACCACCCACTTAAAGGGCATTGGCACAAGGAGTTCTTCCACAACGACAACCCCATAGTATTGGAATTGGGCTGCGGCAAAGGCGAATACACCGTAGCATTGGCAGAGCGTAATCCCGACAAGAACTTTATCGGCGTTGACATCAAGGGCGCACGTATGTGGCGTGGTGCCAAGAGTGCAACAGAGGCCAAGATGCAGAACGTAGGCTTCCTGCGAACACGCATTGAGTTCATAACCTCGATGTTTGCCAAGGGCGAGATTTCCGAGATATGGATTACATTCCCTGATCCACAACTCAAAACCCGTCGTGCAAAGAAACGCCTTACTTCGCCGATATTCCTCTCTCTTTATGCCAACATTCTGGAAGAGGGTGGATATATCAACCTCAAAACAGACTCGCAACACCTCTACGAATATACTCAGGAGGTTATTCGCCACTTCGATTTGGAGTGCGAGGTTGCAAATAACGACATCTATGGCAGCGGATATGCCGACGAGGTCCTATCGGTAAAGACAGCCTACGAGCAAGTTTACCTGCAAAGAGGCCTGCCAATTACCTACACTCGTTTTTCGCTTGGCACACAAACCCTCTTCCCGATGTTTGACTGGGAAGGCGACGATGTTGAGGAGAAAGATGCAGAAGAGAGCAGATTGTAAAAATTAGATACTAACACTTAAAACATTAATATTATGCTTGAACAACTTAAAGAAAGCGTATGCAAAGCAAACCTTGATCTTGTACAGCACGGTCTAGTTATCTTAACTTGGGGCAACGTATCTGCTATCGATAGAGAGAGCGGATTGGTAGTTATCAAGCCAAGCGGCGTAGGTTACGACGTAATGGCTCCACAAGATATGGTAGTAGTCGATTTGGATGGCAATGTTGTAGAAGGAACACTCCGTCCATCGTCTGACACCCCGACACACTTGGCAATCTACAAAGCATTCGATGGTGTTGGAGCTATTGTCCACACCCATTCAACCTATGCTACAGCCTGGTCACAGGCTTGCAGATCGATTCCAAACATTGGAACAACTCATGCTGACCATTTCCACCACGACATCCCATGCACCGGAGAGATGAGCCATGAGCAAATCGAGCGTGCATACGAGGCGGAGACCGGCACCGTTATCAAGGAGGCATTCAACGAGATTAACCCTATGCACACACCTGCGGTACTTGTTGCTCACCACGGTCCATTCGCCTGGGGTAAGGATGCAGAAGATGCAGTACACAACGCCGTTGTATTGGAGGAGGTTGCAAAGATGGCATCAATCGCCGTTGCACTCAACCCTGCAATAGAGATGAACAACGACCTTATAGAGAAGCACTACAACCGTAAGCACGGTGCAAACGCTTACTACGGACAGAAGAAATAATTTTATAACAATTAAATAATCATTAGAGATGAACAAAGTTGAGAGTGCGCTTCAGCGCACAACAGACACCAAAGACCTTATTATCGGTGCAGGTGTAGTATCTCGCACTGCCGAGATGTTCAAAAAACTTTTCCCAGAGCAGAAGGCTATCATCGTAGCCGACCTCAATACCTGGGAGGTTGCAGGTAAGGCTGTTTATGCTTCACTCGTAGAGGGTGGCGTAGCACAAGAGGAGCCATTTATCTTCACTAACGAGGAGTTGTACGCAGAGTGGCAGCATGTTGAGAGCCTTAAAGCCCGTTTGGAGCAGACCGAGGCTATCGCAATCGCTGTTGGTTCGGGCGTAATGAACGACCTTACAAAGTATGTTTCATTCCTCCTCTCTCGTAAGTACATGTGCGTAGGTACAGCCGCTTCAATGGACGGTTACACTGCTTACGGCTCATCTATCACAAAGGATGGTAACAAGCAGACTTTTGATTGTCCTGCGCCTTACGGCTTCGTTATGGACCCTGTTATCGCTGCTGACGCTCCAAAGGAGTTGGCCGCTTCAGGATATGCAGACCTTATCGCAAAGATTCCTGCGGCTGCTGACTGGTTGCTTGCAGATGTTACAGGCAATGAGAAAGTAGATGAGTTTGCTTGGAACTTGGTACAAGATGGTTTGCGTGAGTCTTTATCGGCTCCTGCTGCTGTACACGCCGGCGACCTCAAAATGACCGAGGCTCTCGCTGAGGGTCTGCTTATGAGCGG
Organism: Alistipes sp.; assembly: GCA_045659425.1. Classification (GTDB taxonomy): domain Bacteria; phylum Bacteroidota; class Bacteroidia; order Bacteroidales; family Rikenellaceae; genus Alistipes. The sequence continues at coordinate 93,942 of JAZOWW010000017.1, forward strand.
TTTTGCTATGCAGGCTATTCAGTCAAGCCGTCCTGCATCAGGTACAGAGCACCAATTCTCACACTGCTGGGATATGGAGGACTTGTGCTTCGAGGGCAAGCACGTTTCACACGGTTTCAAGGTAGGTATCGGAACTCTCGCTTCAACAGCATCGTTAGAGTTCTTGTTAGAGAAGGATATTGAGAACCTCGATATTGACAAGTGCGTTGAGGCATGGAAGTCTTGGGAGGGCCAGGAGGCCGAGATTCGTGAGGTATTCGCAGGTATGCCAGGACACTTGGCTCGTGGTTTGAAAGAGGCTCGTGGTAAGTACGTTGACAAGGAGGGTCTCCGTCAGCAGTTGGAGGCTTTGAAGGCGGCTTGGCCAACACTCAAAGAGCAGATTCGTGAGCAGATTATCCCATTCGCAGAGGTACACGAGAATCTTCGCCTCGTAGGTGCACCTTACGAGCCAGAGCATATCGGCGTGACTCGTGAGCGTATGCGTAAGACATTCTCATACATCCCTTATATGCGTAGCCGATTTACAAATATCGACGTTGTATATCGTTGCGGCTTTATGCAGGAACTTACCGACCGTCTCTTCGGCAAAGGTGGTATCTGGGAGGTTAAGTAACATTTGGATAAACCTAAATCTAATAAAATGCAGAACAAAACAAAACTTTCATTTGGTTTCTGGCAGTGGAGAACAATCATCGTAGCGATGGTTGGTTACGCACTCTTCTACTTCGTGCGCAAGAACTTTTCTGTGGCAATGCCGGGTCTAACTGCTGAGTTCGGCATCTCAAAGGTAGAACTTGGCCTCTTCCTCACATTGCACGGTATCGTCTATGGCCTTTCACGCTTCGTGAACGGCTTTATATCCGACCGTGGTAGCGCACGTATCGTAGCCTCTATCGGCCTTATGGTGTGTGCTCTTCTTAACATCTTCTTTGGTTTCAGCGACACTGCTGCCGAGTGGGTTATCACATTGGCTGCCAATATGGGTACTACATGGGCATTCTCGTCTGTATTGGTATATTTTATGGGTATCATTTGGGTTATCAACGGATACTTCCAGGGCATGGGTGTACCTCCGTTTACAAAGACCCTGACACAGTGGATTCCTCCTCACGAACTTGCTACAAAGGTGTCGATATGGAACATGTCTCACTCGATTGGTGCTGGCCTTGTATTCGGTCTCTGCGGTTGGTATATCATGCCACACCTCGGAATCGACATGAGCGGCAACGCTGAGATTGTATCACAGATCGCTGCTAACCTTGGAAACAAAGCCTCTGAGGCTGATGTTTTGGAGTTCGCACAGCACTATGGTGCTTGGAGATTGTGCTTCTTGATTCCTGCCATTTTCGCTATTGCAGGCTCTTTGGGTATCTTCTTCTTATTGAAGAATTCTCCATCGGATGTTGGTCTGCCAGAGGTAGCAGGTGAGACCAAGAACGAGGTTAAGACTCCGGAGCAGAAGGCAGAGTACAACGCTTTGGTACGTCGCAAGGTGTTCGGAAACCGTCTGATTTGGACTTTGGCTTTGACCAACTTCTTCGTTTACGTAGTACGTTTTGCAGCACTTGACTGGGGTCCTACATTGTTGACAGAGTCGAAGAATCTCTCATTGGAGTTGGCTACAACACTCTGTATCGTATTCGAATTTATCGGTGGTAATATCGGTATGGTTGTAGCGGGTTGGGCTACTGACCGCTTCTTCAAGAATAAGGCGCACAACACTTGTGTATTCTGTATGTTGGGAGCAGCAATATCAATTCTCACCTTCTGGCTTCTTCCGGAAACCACACCTTGGTGGGTTATGATTATTCCATTCACCTTCATCGGATTCTTCATCTATGGCCCACAGGCTCTGCTTGGTGTTGCTGCGGCAAATCAGGCTACAAACCGTGCAGCTGCTACTGCTAACGGTATCCTCGGAATCTTTGGCTATGCGAGCACCATCATCTCTGGTGTAGGTTTCGGTTTCGTCGCACAGCACTACGGCTGGGATGCAGCATACGTTACTATTATCGTAATGTCTGTACTCGGTATGATAACATTGCTTACAATGTGGAGTGCCAAGGCTGACGGCTATGACGAGTAGTGAACAACATGGCTAATAAAGAGAGTAGCCTCCACCTGAAAGGGTAGAGGCTACTACTTTTTTATACAACTATATATAATTAGTGGTGCGCACAATTATGGTGGTCACACGACTCGCCCTTGTCGCTTATATTGCCGGCAAGATACCCTCTAACCACATCTGCGACATCACCGCTACAACCTCTTATGATGCGAATATTATTGCGTTCAAGCACACGCTTTGCTCCTTCTCCCATATTCCCGGCCAACATCACCTCTACACCCTCGGCATGCAACTGCTCCGCAATATTGGACTTGCAACCACAACCCTGTGGTGAAGGCATTGTACACTGCTCCACAATCGTAGAGCCAACGACCGAAAAAATTGTATAGTAGGCGCAGTGGCCAAAATGGTCATCAACCATACCATCACGAGTAGGCACTGCAATCTTTATTTTTTGAAGTGCAAACATAGACTTTTACTTTTTATCTCCACAAAAGTACGTTTTTCTTTTCAAAAAGGGTAGGAGTCGGAGAGATTTTTGTAAATTTGAGGTATAAAACACAAAGATTATGAATAGCGACAAGAAAGTTGCATTGGCACTATCAAGTGGCGGCCCACGAGGTTTTGCCTACATCGGAGCAATCGAGGAGTTGCTCTCACGTGGCTACAACATCTCCTCCGTAGCCGGAGCATCCATCGGCTCACTCGTGGGTGGCATCTACGCCGCAGGACGAATGGAGGAATTTAAGCAGTGGCTCTTTACGCTTGATTCGTGGAAACTTTTTACGCTAATGGATATATCTATTGCACGCAACCACTTCGTCAAGGGAGATAAAATTATAGAGGCACTCCAAGAGATTGTCCCGAACGTGAACATTGAGAATCTTGCCATCCCGTATCGTGCCGTAGCAACCGACCTATATACAGGCGAGGAGGTGGTCTTTGACAAGGGGGATTTATTCTCGGCTATTCGTGCTTCAATCTCGATTCCATCACTATTCCGCCCTGTAAAATATGGTTTAACAACCTTGGTTGACGGTTGTGTATCCAACCCTCTGCCAATCAGTCGTCTTGTACGTCACGAAGGGGATATTCTGATGGCCTTCGATGTAAATGATGTCGATGTAGATGGCATCAATCGCAAACTACTCTCCGAACATCTTGAAGAACAGGCGTCCGAGGAGTTTGAGAGGCAAAAGATAGATGAAATGCAGTTGATGCTCCACACCATAAAGGCTGACAAACAGGTGGGATTGATGGACAAAATCAAATATGCAGGCAGTCGCAGCATCAAGATTGTAAAGGAACTCTTAGCATACCGAGAGGAGAATCCGGACAACGAGAAGACCGAATATGGCGACACCTATTACTCTCTGCTTGACCGTTCGTTCAGTCTAATGAATCACAGGTTGTCGGAGATGGCAATTGCAATGTATAAACCGGATGTCGTGGTAAAGATGCCGTTTGACACCTATGGTGACATTGCTGACTACGCCAAAGGTCAAGAGATTTCCGAGATAGGTCGGGAACTTATGCGAAGGGCTCTTGACGAATATGAAAAGAAGCAGGGTAGTTAAACACCCTGCTTCTCTCTTTTGGCAACCTTATTCCAATCGAGCAACCTCCACCAATCTTTGATAAAATCTGCTCGGCGATTACGATGGTCTATATAGTAGGCGTGTTCCCACACATCTAACGTCATCAAAGGATTCAGCCCCTGTCGCATAGGATTGTCGGCATTCTGCGTAGAGACAATAGATAGTTTACCATTATTATCCTCTACAAGCCACACCCAACCCGAACCAAAGAGCGAAGTTGCAGCGGCTGTAAACTGCTCCTTAAAGGCATCTACGGAGCCAAAATCACGTTCTATTGCATTGGCTAACGACTCTGGCACAATTTGCGACGACGATGGTGTCAGGGTATCAAAAAAGAGTGTGTGATTCCAAACCTGAGCCGCATTATTGAACACAGGACCATTCGCCTGCATTACGATTGCATCCAGATTCATCCCCTCATACGGAGTTCCGACAACAAGGCGATTCAGATTATCGACATACGTTTGCAGATGTTTACCATAGTGGTAATCCAGAGTCTCTTTACTCATCAGCGGAGCCAGAGCGTCTCTCTCATAGGGTAATTTCGGCATTGTGTAATTCATAATATCAGTTGTTTTAGTCGGAGATAACACAGACGTTTGAGCAACAGCCTGCGGCTCCGAGTGGTTATTAAGGTAGATATAGCCATTTAGATAGGTAGCAAATACCAACCACGCCATATATGGGGTCCAAAGCCACGCAGCCAAAGCGCTTCGAGAACTCGCATATATAAGATAGGCAAATACCAATACGTCAAGCAACAATATCAGTATAAGTCCGGCAAGAGGCGAGCGCATTGAGAAGAAAAATACGCTCCATAGGAAGTTGACTAAAAGTTGTATAAGCCACAAACGAACAAGGCTCATATCTCCACGCACGAGCAGAACACCCAATGACAATCCCATCAGCAAATAGAGTATCGACCAGGCTATCGGAAATACGATATTCGGTGGGGTAAGCGAGGAGCGTTGCAGGGTCGGGTACCACTCCTGCATAGATGTATTTTGAACATACGACCCCATTACTCCCATTGCAAAGCAGAGAAGTACGGGTATAACGAACGACAGAGTTTTTCTCATAAGGTTTATAGTATTGATAATGACCCCAACCCTGCAAAAGCAATACCACAAACAATTTGCGCCCCGCATCTTTCACAAGAGACGGAGCGCAACCTATAAGATTTATGCCCGATTAACGACTATCTGATTCTATCAAGTGAGCGCACAAGCAACTCGTCACGTAGCGTAGCACGCATAGCCAGCAATACAAGTATAAATGCCACAATAGGCATTACCACAGGCAGACGCAGTGCCAACATCGACCACTCAAAGTTATCGACCAAAGTTCGACACATACGACCGATACTTACACCAATAATTGCCAAACAACCCAACAACATTACAAGTTCGGCACCGCACAAACGTATTTGCAAAATACGATTCTTAAACAAAAAAATGGTTACCAGCGGCAGCAGGGTAGAGAGGGCGAGTTGTATTCCCATGAAAATAGACATATTCGATAGTTTACCAACCGAATCCGAGATTCCGAACGCCGAGAGAGTTACCTGCTCTCCGCCGACATTCAACAAAGCCACGGGGCAAACCAGGGTTACAACCATAAGTCCCACGGCAATAAGAAGATAGAGTGTCTGAATACGTTGTATCATAATTTATAGTTTTTTATTCGTAAGATATTTATTGCGATCGGCAGATGTGCGGTTAATAAGTTCGCCGATAAATCCTGCCAAGAAGAATTGAGTACCCACTACCATCGCAAAGATTGCAATATAAAACAGCGGCTGATCGGTCACTGATCGCAGTGGTAATCCGCAGAGTTGTTTGTATATCTTTTGTGCTATAATCCAAAAAGTGGTACAACCTCCCAACAAGAACATCAGCGTTCCGAGCGTACCGAAGAAATACATTGGAGAACGGCCGAAACGTGACATAAAGGTCACGGTAATAAGGTCGAGATAACCTTTGAGCATACGCTCCAAACCGAACTTTGAATAACCATATTTACGAGCCTGATGCTGCACCTCCTTCTCGCCAATGCGCTTAAATCCTGCATTCTTCGCCAGGATTGGAATATAGCGATGCATCTCACCATAGACCTCGATAGACTTCACGACATCATGACGGTAGCACTTCAAGCCACAATTAAAGTCGTGCAGACGTATTCCCGACACAACACGTGCCGTCCAGTTGAAGAATTTGCTTGGCAATCGCTTAGAGAGCGGATCGTAACGCTTACGCTTCCATCCCGACACCAAATCATAACCCTCTTCAAGTATCATACGGCGCATCTGAGGAATCTCTTCGGGAGAGTCCTGCAAATCGGCATCCATCGTAAAAACCACCTCGCCACGTGCCGCCTCAAAGCCGCAATAGAGAGCAGCAGACTTACCATAATTACGCATAAAGTGGATAGCATGCAATGCATCGCCATACTCTGTTTTAAGATTCTCGACCACCTGCCACGAATCATCATCCGAGCCGTCGTCCACCATAATCATCTCATAAGAGAGAGAATTCTTACGGCAAACGCTATCAATCCACGCTGCCAACTCCGGCAAAGATTCACTCTCGTTATAGAGAGGAATCACAATAGAAACATCCACGTTACCTCTATTCTGCATCATTATCACTGTTAAAAAGTTGTGGCTCACGCTTAACGATACCAGCAATCACAAGACCGAGCAATGTACCTGTGAACATATAGTTCCAGCAACTCGACAAAAGCACCGAGAAGATTGTCGGTTCTACTTGTGAAGCCATTTGTGCAAAGAGTTGCTTATACGAGGAGGTAACAGATGATGGGAGTTGAGACTCCTTCAACGCATTCTGCATTGCACGAATTGTAGCCTCCACATACTCCGTATATCCAACCACAAAATGGCGGAAGATATACGTTCCAAGACCCACGACAACACCCGTAAGTATCGAGAGCATAATCACATAAAGAAAACCCTGCGCATAAGAGAAGGTTTTAATATCCTTCTGCATATCCATAACCTGCAAAGAGAAATGCTTTGCAAAACGATATATCAACCAAACATAAACGACTATCGAGACTACATACTCAAAACCCATAGCCGACATCCAGAAGATTGTTCCTCCATAGATAATGGCACATTGCTCAAAGATTGCTGATAGAGTCATCAACACGCCCAATATGGCACCTTTGTTCAAGATATCCTTCCAAAAATAAGTGTTTATCATACTTGAAATTTTATTATACAAATATACTAACTATTTTCTATTTACACTCAACTCGTTTATTGCGCTCCCATTGACCGATCTCCATATCGGAGATTTTATCTCCGTCGATAGTAAAACGAATCGCCGTGCGCACCGTATGAAAACCGTAACATCCAGCAGCGCCGGGGTTGATATGCAATAGGTCATATATAGGGTCATATATAACCTTCAATATATGCGAGTGCCCCGCTATAAAAATTTTCGGACGAAGAGTCTGTATTCGCTGAACAGCAGCAGGTGAGTAATGGCGTGGATAACCTCCTATATGGGTCATCAACACCGAAACATCTTCGCACTTAAAGTATGCAAAGTCGTTATATACACGGCGAGTTAGACCCCCGTCAATATTGCCATACACCGCCTTCAAAGGCTTGAATGCAGCAATCTCATCTGCCAACTCCAACGATCCGATATCGCCAGCGTGCCAAATCTCGTCCACATCTTTAAGAAACAGACGCAACGCCTCATCAAAGCAACCGTGAGTATCCGATATAACTCCAATGCGCCTCATTCGCTACGCTCCGTAATTTGATGAGAGATAATCCTTAACTTTGAAACGTGTAGGCAGTTTCTCTCGTTTAAGGTCAATGACATCCACTCGTTTCAGATTACGCTCTCCACGTACGCAACACTCTATAAAATCCAATACTTCATGTATATTTGAATACATCGGCTCAACTGCCATATCGTGCGTACGCCACGCATACGAATAGAGCGTACAAGGGGCGTTACGACGCTCCATCTGCTTATAAATCAACTCCGAACCATACAATCCGACACCCATAGCCGATGCCTTATTATACGGAACATTGCTATCGGAATTTCCATGGAATAGTAACATCGGACAAGGCTCCGACTTCCAATCAGGTGCACCCGAAGCAGAGAATACTGCACCCGCAAACGAAATCACACCCGCATAATTGAATCCGTCAAGAACCTTCGCTCGCTCATTACCATTGCAGATATAATTCTCAGCCTGCAAGCAAGCAATTGCACCTGCACTCGATCCCGAAGCGATAATCTTCGTCGTATCAATATTCCACTCAGCAGCGTGGTCCAAAACATAGCGAGTGGCAGAGAAAAGATCCTCCGCAGCAAAATTGATAGCCTGCACGAGCAACTTTATCATTGCCACCATACCGCCACCCTCGGAAGATGCGTTCTTCAACCCTAAACGATAATCTATTGAGACCACATCGTAACCCGCCTGTGTCAATTTATCGAAAAACGGCAAGTAATATTTATGCGCACGATCACCATGATGAAAGGCTCCGCCAAAAACAAACATCACACAAGGACGCAGGCCCTCGACACCGACAGCCTTATAGTGGTCAAGCATAAGTTTCTGTCCACTCTTTTCGCCATACTGATATGTTTCGGGCTTCGGCTGTGCCGACACGGTGGCTACAAAAGCAACTGCCACCAATATGGTTGCTAAAAATCTTCTCATATTATTTATATTTTCCTTTCCATTGCGTCGCAATTCGCTCCGCAATCTTCACTTCTGTTGAATTTGTAGTATTCGGTGTGTAAAACTGCTTGCCGACAAGCGACTCGGGCATAAACTCCTGCTCAACGAAGTTTCCGACAAAGTCATGTGCATATTTATACTCCTTACCATATCCCGCTTCGCTCATAAGGTCAGTAACCGCATTACGCAGATGCAACGGCACAGGTCTATTTGTAGTATCGTTATTCACAAACGCCAGCGCCTCATTTATCGCAGCATAGGCTGAGTTGCTCTTTGGCGAAGTTGCCAAATATATAGTTGTCTCGGCGAGCGTAATACGAGCCTCCGGCATACCTATTTTGTGAACCGTATCAAAACAAGCATTTGCAAGCAGTAGGGCATTAGGATTTGCAAGACCGACATCCTCCGAAGCCAAAATCACCAAACGTCGTGCAATAAAACGTGGTTCCTCGCCTCCGGCAAGCATACGTGCCAAATAGTATATCGCAGCATTCGGGTCGCTACCTCGGACACTCTTGATAAATGCCGAGATGACATCGTAATGTTGCTCGCCGCTCTTATCGTAGAGTGCAATATTCTGCTGCAATGCATTTGTAACACTCTCATTATCAATAATAACCTTACCGTCTGCTGCATTTATTACGATATCGAGAATATTGAGTAACTTGCGAGCATCACCACCCGAAAAGCGGAACAATGCCTCCTGCTCACGCACCTCAATATCTCGCTCTGCCAACTCCTTATCGGTGGTCAGCGCACGTTGTAAGAGTTGTTCCAACTCCTCGTCTGTCATTGGTTTAAGGATATATACCTGACAACGGCTCAGCAATGGAGATATAACCTCGAACGAAGGATTCTCAGTAGTAGCACCAATAAGAGTCACGACACCTTGCTCGACTGCGCCAAGCAGTGAATCTTGTTGCGACTTATTGAAGCGATGAATCTCATCGATAAAAAGCAGCGGGGTAGCGGCATCAAAGAATCTTTGACGTTTTGCAGACTCGATAACCTCTCTAACCTCCTTAACTCCCGAAGTTACCGCCGAGAGAGTAAAGAATGGTCGATGCAACTCATTTGCCACAATCTTGGCAAGTGTCGTTTTTCCGACACCCGGAGGTCCCCACAAGATAAACGACGGCACATTACCCGCCTCAATAAAGCGAGTAAAGACGCCATCCTTACCAACCAGATGTTTCTGGCCAATATATTCATCCAATGATTGAGGGCGCAATCTCTCTGCCAATGGTGTAGCCATACGTTCCTCTATTTCTTACGTTTAGAATTACCTTTGCGCTGACGACGATGCGTAATGCGCTTCTGCACCTTACGACGAATACCAAGCACAAGCAATACTCCAAATGAAACTACAATAACAGCCAAATTCCACAACGGCACATCATCACCTTTGACTCTCGCCCACATCTCCAACAACTTTGGAGTACGTGCGCCCGAATCGTGCATCATGGCACATCTTTCAATTACGCTCTTATCCGGATACATCACAGGATTAATCTTCGCTTTCTCGACACCCTCGCCAAAGAAATACGAAGCATCGACAGTCTGCTCCATCTCGTCATCCCACTGCGCCTCCAATACCTCATCCGTTGCGATAACACTCACATATCCAATCTCATCCATATTGCGGATTGCAATATCCGAGCGACACATAAAGTTGATAAAGTAACGTGCAGCCTTGGTATTTACAGCATATTTCGGTATTACCCAACCGTCAAACCATACGTTGCTACCCTCGGTCGGCACAACATAATCCAACGTAACCCCAACCTCGGCAGCCTCCTCGATAGCCCATACGGCATCGCCGCTCCACGTAAGATTAATATAGGCCTTCTCCTTGGTCATCATCTCCTTACCGAAATCGGCCTCCCAACCTGCTACAAGCGGTTTTGCCTGCTTCAAAAATGCTTCAACATCGGCAATGGACTCATCCGAAGAGTCGTACATCAACTCATCAAGCGTAATTTTCCCCTCTGCCAACTCTTTCTGTCGCAGATAGACAAGTATTGTGCTATAAACATCACGAAAAGCGTCCTTGATAAAGATCTTCTTCGCAAACTTTTCGTTATGGAACACCTTCCAAGTAGCAGCCTCCTCTTTGGTCACATAGCGTGTATTATAGAGAACACCCGTTGTTCCCCACATATAACCGACAGCATAGTCATTGGCATTTTTACCCGAACCGTCAATCTTATCAAAACGTTCCTTAATATAAGGGGAGATATTTTCTAAATAATTAGGGGTATCGCCAAAGTCCTGCGTAATAGGCAAAAGCATATCGCTACGCAACATACGCTCGATAATATACTCCGACGGACACACCACATCGAAATCCTCCTTGCCTCGTTCAATCTTGGCAAGCATAATTTCGTTAATATCGAAGAGTTGGTATATCACATCCACCTCTTCGCCGGTCTGCTCCTTATACCACACCTTAAAGTCATCCAGCACACTCTCATCAATATAGTCTGCCCAATTGTATATTTTGAGAGTATGCTCACGATCTGCTGCCTCGGCTGTAAAGAGCGAGAATGACAGCACAACCGCCACAAGTATCTTTGTAAATAGTTGTTTCATACTACATTGCTTGTTTACGTTTAGCACTACGCTTTGCTCGAACATTGATAACGATAAGCAGCAGCAAAACCACTACAAATATTATGGTCGAGAGAGGTCGCAACTCCGGTGTCAAACCTCCTTTTCGTGCATCGGCATAAATATAGGTCGAGAGTGTCTCCAATCCCTCATTTCCCTTAGTAAACAGGGTCACTGCAAAGTCGTCAATCGAGAGCGTAAAGGCCAAAATAAAGCCCGAAATCATACCCGGACGAATCTCTGGAATGATAATCTTTCGCAAAGCCTGAAACGGTGTTGCACCAAGGTCGAGTGCCGCTTCATAGACATTTGGATTCATCTGCTGCAAGCGAGGCATAACGCTCAACACCACATACGGTGTACAGAAAGCGATATGAGCCAACACGACGGTCGTATAACCTTGCGTAATTCCAAGGCTGACAAAGAGCAGGAACAAGGAAATACCGGTAATAATATCGGGATTGAGCATAGGTATATCATTCAAGAAGGTAATAACCTGCTTCTTACGACCATGCATATTAAAAATACCGATAGCAGCCACACTGCCCAACAATGTCGAGGCCGAAGCCGCAATAAGAGCAATAGTCAACGTATTCTTAATCGCATCAAGCAATGAATGGTGTGCGCCACCGCTAAACAACGAGGTATAGAGTTCAGTCGAAAAGCCCGTCCAGTTACCAAGCACCTTCGATTCGGTAAAGGAGAAGATACCAATAATAATTATCGGGGCATAGAGCAATGCCAACAATAACCACAAGTAGAATTGTGCAAAAAATCTCTTCATATTATCCTGCAATTCTCTAAATAAGGCTATCGCTATCGCTTCCCTCATCATCCGAGAAGAGGGATGTAATGCCGATAATTACCAGCATAATAAGCGACAAGGCTGCGCCGTAGTTCCACATTCCGTTATTAATATTCTCCTGAATTGTCGTACCAAACAACTTCACATTATTCATCGTCAGCAACTCGGCAATGGCAAAGGTCGAGATTGTCGGCATAAATACCATCATGATACCCGACATAACTCCCGGCATCGATAGTGGCAAAATAACCTTCCAGAAGACCCTCGAAGGCTTTGCGCCCAAATCCTCCGCCGCCTCAATCAGCGAATAGTCCATCTTCTGCATCGTATTATATATAGGGTAAATCATAAACGGCAGGAAGTTGTAAACCATACCGAATATCAAAGCACCCTCTCCAAGCGGCAACTTCATAAAATCGAACAACGCCACCGTAGCGAGCGTTCTGATGAGAATATTAATCCACATCGGCAGAATAAACAGCACGACGGTAACCTCCGAACGATTCAGTTTGCGATTGCTCAGAATATAGGCAGCAGGGTATCCCAACAATATACACAATATCGTAGTTATCAGCGCAATACCGATAGAGTAGATAAACGTTTTTACCGCCTCAGGCTGTGCCACAAACTTTGTAAAGTTCGCCAACGAAAACTCTCCCTCATTACTGGTAAATGCGTAGAAAAGAATCAACACCAAAGGCAATGCAACAAAGATTGCAAGGAATATAGCATATGGTATTGCCCAATTGGAACGCTTACCGAATATGTTGATGATTTTCTTCATCTCTTTCGTTCTATACTCGTTTGGTTATACGAAGATGTTTAGGGGCGATATTGATACCCACAAGGTCGCTATTATCCCAAATATCATTGGTATCAACATAGATATTATCGCCATCATCGGTCAACACCGTAAGGTGGTAGTGATTACCTTTATAGAGAATAAAGTGAACCTCACCCATAAGTGTTCCATCCTCCTTGTAGTCGAGCAACTCAACCTTATCGAACGCCACTCTCACAGTAACTCGATCGCCAGCCTCCAAGCCCGTATCAGCACACTCGAACTCTCCGCCGAGCATCTGTACGTGAGTAGAATCGACCATCACGCCGTCAAAACTATTGCAGGTACGCTCCTTCTGCATTACGTGAATATCCGACGGCTTGATAAGCATACCGACCGTAGCGCCTACATCAAAGGCATTATAGTCCTGAATCATAAGTTCAAAGCCCTTATCTGTCTCTACGAACATCTCATAATGCACACCCTTGAAGATACACGACTTCACAACACCCGTAAATTGGGCGTTCTCGGTATTTGTGATAACGTATATATCCTCAGGTCGCACAACAACATCCACTGGGCTCTGCTCGCCAAAGCCTTTATCGACACACTCAAAGCGGTGACCTGCAAACTCAACCTCACAGTCACGTATCATCTTGCCATTCAAGATATTACTCTCGCCGATAAAGTCCGCAACAAAGGAGTTGGCCGGCTCGTTGTAAATATCTACCGGAGTACCTATCTGTTGAATCTTACCTTCACTCATTACCACTACGGTATCGCTCAATGTCAATGCCTCCTCCTGGTCGTGAGTCACATATATAAATGTAATACCCAACGTGCGGTGCATCTCCTTCAACTCCATCTGCATATCCTTACGCATCTTCAAGTCGAGAGCGGCCAACGGCTCATCCAGAAGCAACACCTTCGGACGGTTTACAATCGCACGAGCGATTGCCACACGCTGCTGCTGACCTCCGGAAAGCGAGTTCACGTCACGATCCTCATAGTCGGTCATGCTTACCATCTTCAACGCCTTACGCACACGAGCATCAATCTCGCTGTTTGGCACCTTTTTAAGTTTAAGACCGAAAGCGATATTATCATAGACGTTCAAGTGCGGAAAGAGTGCATAACGCTGAAACACAGTGTTAAGAGGTCGTTTGTGAGGCGGCACCTGCAAAATATCGTTACCCTCCATAGAGATTACGCCTTCATCAGCCTGTGTAAAACCGGCAATAGTTCGCAATAGGGTAGTCTTACCACATCCGGAAGGTCCAAGCAGAGTTACAAATTCGCCACGACGCACTTCGAGATTTATATCATCAAGCACCTTCTTGTCTCCAAAAGACTTGCAGAGATGCTCAATCTTGATAATGGTGTTGTTCTTTGCCATCTTACTTCTTACGATGTTTCAATATGGTTTCTGTCAAATTAAAGTTATATGTAACGCCCAACGAGAGCGACACAGATTTGTTATAGTTATTTGCGGCAGCCACAGCGTGGATGCGTAAATCCTGACTATTACGCAGAGGGAAATACTCAATACCTGCGCCATAGAAGATATAATCACGCTCCGGCAATATCATCGTAGGCACGAAAGAGTAATCCTCCGCCTCCCAGCCAAACATATCGCTACCGTGACAATACTCATAACCGCCTTTAACAAATACGTTCAACTTATCACGATAGTTATACGAGAATTTTCCTACGAGCGACATCTCTTGATTAAAAAACTTGTCGAGCGACGCCGAACGATTCATATAATCAACCTCCAACGCAAAATCTCCAAACGAGAAACGGTTACCCAAAGAGATTATCGAGAGGAAACGGCCTCGCTCATACTCCATCATATTTGCAGACCATATCGGCTCATAGCAACCGAACGAGCCATACCAAACCAGCGAATATGTGAACAGCTTGCCAGCAAAAGGATACTCCGCAAACGGAGAGGTCGCAAACTGAAATGCCAACGACGAATTTTCGGATGGGGTAGTATACTCCACACGTCCGCTCCACTGGTATATGGCAATATTATTCCAAAAGGCTGAGCAAAGGTCGGTATGCTGATCAACATCCATAGGATCGAGCTCCCAACCACCTATGGCAAGCATATCTTTGCCGATAGTAAAGGTCACATCCCCAACAGAATACGAGAGTGTCAACCAATCGATAAAATCGACATCATCCGAACGGAAAGCGTTCTGATAGAGCGACGCAGGATCGGTCGAAAGCCAATGGTTACTCATCGAATAGGAGAAATTCTCTCCCACAGAACCTTCAAAAAGTGTATACAAGGATGTGTTTCCGAAACCTACACCAAAAGACTCCTTACCACCGATCGGGATGTAAGGATTAACATCGAAACGAGGCGTAATTACAAGCGTTGGAATGTTGCTTGTACGATTATCCTCTTGCGAGTATGTAGTAAAACAGCATAGGAGTGCTGCCACCAAAGCAAGTATTTTTCTCATTTCCCATAAAAAATAAGCGATGGTTATGGGTACAAATATATGAAAAATTTTTAATCTCCATCTATTTATACTATGTATAAAGTTACTTTTTATAGAAAATTCGCACAATCACACCAAATTTGCCTGCTCCAAACAAGAAAAATCACCAAATCAGTACCTCTGCGGAGGGTTTAAGACACTTTTGAGATGGGGAAATGCAACGCTCGCCGACATTCGAGACGATGGGACATGCTGCCTATATTTACCATTGTCGAGAATGAGGCAGCGACAGCAATTACCCTCAAAAAGATTATTTATGATTATGAGCAGGGGATTACAACGCTCTCGAAGCATGGCGTGGTAGGAGCATACCAACGTATGTGACTATCACACCAGACAAGAGGAAGGCAGTAATCACCGCTCAGAATTATAAACAAAAAAAAAGGGTAAGCGACTTATATCGCACCGCTACAACCGCATACCCTTGCTCAATTCCTTGCCTGGGGGAGTTCTGCAGGAGCTGGTCGTATAAGACTTACCCGAGTGCAAAAGTAGAACTTTTTTCGTATCTTTGCAAAAAATATTCCGAAATGAATAAAAAAATTATTCGCAAAGCACATAAAGGCAAAGTCATTTTTGCGCTCTTATGCGCTGTCGTTCTGGCGGTTGCATACAACACCTTCTATGGAGATGCGGTTCGTGAACAGAACACCATATACATCAACAGCGATACCGATTACAATACTGTACGCAGTAGCGTATTCGCTTCCGTGAGGTCGTCAATCAAACAAAAAGCCTTCGACATATACGCAAAACGCATCAATTTACAAAAGCGCATAAAGGCGGGATACTACAAAATCGAAAAGGGGCAGAGTGTAATCCGCATTGCACGAGTTCTTGCACTCGGCGAGCAGTCGCCCGTAAATCTCGTAATCAACGAGGCTCGCACATTGCCGCAGTTGGCCGGCAAAATAGCCTCGCAGATAGAGTGTGATTCAGTCACTTTGCTCAAAGCAATGCAAAACCGAGAGTTGCGAGCATCGGTCGGCTACGTAAAAGACTCACTCATAGCACTCTTTCTCCCAAACACATACCAAGTTTGGTGGAGCATCAAGCCGGAGCAGTTACTCCAACGCATGAAGCGAGAGAGCGACACATTCTGGAATTCAAAGCGTAAAGAAAAGGCTCGCAAGGCAGGATTTACACCGTACCAGGTGATGACTCTTGCATCCATAGTTTACGAGGAGACGAAGGATAAAGGCGAGATGCGCAAGATTGCCGGAGTATATGTAAATCGCCTGCGAAAGGGTATGCCTTTGCAGGCTTGTCCGACAGTAAAATACGCAATGGGAAGATTTGACTTAAAGCGAGTTATGCACAAGCACTTAAAGTATCGTTCTCCATTCAATACGTATATAAATAAAGGGTTACCGCCGGCGCCTATATGTATCCCAAGCCTATCGGCGATAGAGGCTGTTTTAAACTACGAAAAGAGCGATTACCTCTTCTTCTGCGCCAAACCCGAATTCGACGGAAAGCACAACTTTGCCCGCACGCTGAAAGAGCATAATAAGAACGCCGATGCGTATGCAAAAGCATTAGACAAATTGAATAAAAGTAACTAAAAAATAAGAAAAAAATGAAAAAATCTGTTGTATCATCATTCGATGTTGATCATCGAACACTGCGTGAAGGCCTCTACCTTCGCTCTACCTACAAAATCAACGACGAACTTTCGGTATTGTCGTGGGATTTGCGTTTCTGCGCCCCAATGGATAAGAAACCACTCGCAGCGGGCGTTGTTCATACCATCGAGCATTTGATGGCATACCACCTGCGCCTTGACCCGACAATCGGTGCAAGCATCGTATCGTTCTGCCCTATGGGTTGCCAGACAGGTTTCTACCTCTCAACAATGAACAACATCTCGGCCGAGCAGATTGCCGAAGCACTGCGCTCCGTTTACGAGAAGGTATTTCCGATTAAATCTACCGACGACATCGTTGGCCTGAACGTAATCCAGTGCGGAAATCCTGATCTCTACGCCATTGAGGAGACAAATGCTGCAATGAGCGCATATATCAACGTATTATTCCCTGAAAAATAATCAGTTATGAATATTCTTATCATAGCGCCAACCTCACGAGAGTATCGCAACATGTGCAACACCGTGACATCAAAGAGCGGTTTGCGACACAACTATACAATCATTTGTAGCGGTATCGGCAAGGCTGGTGCAGCAGCGGCAACTGCCACAGCAATTGCCAAGGCAGAAAAGCCATATGACATGATTGCAGTTATCGGTTTTGCCGCCGGCTCACTCGGCTTTCAGCAGGGCGACGTAGTGTGTCCATCTGTTACACGCTATCACGATTGTGACGTACCTGAGGGCTTTATTCCGGAACTTACCGACCCGTTCACCCTTGCCGGCAATGAAGATATTACCGTATTTACGGGCGATTCATTCATCAATGACCGTAGCGCTGCCGAGATTAAGAACAGATTCGGCGTCGAGCGTGCCATATACGATATGGAGATTACGGCTGTGAAGATTGCTGCCGAGCAGTGCGGCAACATCCCTGTTATGGCTGTAAAATTCATCTCCGACGTGCCGGAAGATGGTCATACCGAACATTCGTACGATGCATTTGCCGACGCTCATTCCGACTTCACTCCTCTGTTGGAGAAGATTGAGGAAAAATAATCCGACAAGACAAAAAAAGCAAATAGGTGTCCGAAAATCTCGGACACCTATTTCTTTCAACTCTCTCCCAAAGATTACTTCTTGTACTGCAAGACTTTACGAGCCTCTTTGGCAAGACGATCATCGACACGATAGAGTTTTTCAATCTGCAACGGCTCGATAATCTCCGCAAACACAAGCAGATACTTCTGCTTTACCGAAGCGGTATTAAGTTGATTGTAAAGACGAGCAGAGATAACCTTCAATGCATTCTCGTTAGTCAACTCCTCTCTCTTCACACGTGCAGTCTTGTTGTCGCATACATTCTTAATCGTTCTGCGATACTCACGATAAACAGGCTCAAACTTTACGTACTGGTCGTCGGTAAGTTGCAACTCATCCTTAATCATCGCCAGACGAGTCTGCATCAACTCCTCGTTACGAGCCTTTATTGCAGCCTTCTCCGCTTCGCTCTTTGGAGCCTGAGCAAAGGCATCCGAAGAGAGCATTACAGCAACAATAGCCAACACTGTTAACAACATCTTTTTCATAGCATTATTCATTTTAGTTTAACAAAAGGTTTACATCATCATAGTCCGAGTATTCGACAGCATCGCCACTTATTTCGTAGAGCAATTCCGCAGGCATCTCCTCCAAACTTGCAACATAATCTGCCATCAGACCTTGCTCCTTACTCGGTATTACTCCCATAGCCACAACCACCACCAATACAACCACCGCAAAGGCTGTGGCAACTGCCCAACGTGGAGCCATAATACGGCGGGTAGCACTCTGCGCCTCGGCACGAGCCACGGCTGCACGACAACGGATTTTAACTCCGTCTATACCATCTTCCGGTAGCCTATACGGCATTTTCTTCATATCACTCATAACTTCAACTAAACTTTATTTTCTATCTCAATAACAGATACTTGCTCTCGTATCTTCTTTACTGCATAATGGTAATTTGTTTTAAGTGTCGAGACACTATCGCCCGTAATGCGAGAAATCTCCTCGAACGACAACTCATCGTAATAACGAAGGTTGAAAACCATCTTTTGTTTCATCGGCAGACTCAACACCGCACGTTGCAATCGCACGACTATCTCGTCAGCATCAGGCGACACCTCCGACTCATAATCGGAGAGCAACTCGCCACGCAACGAGTCCAACGTTGCAAATAGACCTCGCCGACGACGTTTAAGCGCCTTTATTGCCGACGTAGTAGCAATCTTATACAGCCAAGCAGTCAAAGAACCCTCACTTTCTCCACGAAAACCATTTATCGACATATACGCCGTCACAAAAGCCTCTTGCAGAGCATCTTCCGCATCTTCGTGCATAACCACAATGCGTCTAATATGCCAATAAAGCCGCTCTCCATAACTCTCGACGAGTTCATCAAAAGCCCTCGGCAATCCCTCCTTATTTCGTAAGAGGTCTATCAGAGAACAGTGTTCAACAGTCTGTTTCGTCATCTCTTGCATTGTAGTTTCACTTATTATGATACGCCTTTGCAGGAAAGGTTAAATATAGATCTTCTTTTTTTCGATTTTTCTAATAGTACACACAGAATAGAGCCTGTACTAATGAATCAACCCCTTTGGTGCAAGCATGGTCGGAATAACTGCATAATCACGATGACGCACCCATATCGGGAGAATATTTACACGATAATCAGTATCTGCAACAGAGTCTGCGCAGTGATTACCTCTTCGCAGACAACACTCGACCTCCACCATAATGCCCTCATCGGTACCCTCCATGCGCTGATTCGACACGAAGTTGCCCAACGAATAGATAATCGCACCTTTGCCATCGCACTCCACACGTTGTACGGTATGCGGATGCGAACCTACAATAACATCTGCACCCCGATCTCGCAGCCACGAAGCCAACCGTCGTTGTTCTCGATTAGGAGTTACAGCATACTCCACACCCCAATGCATACAAACCACACGCACATCCGCCGAGGAACACTCTCGCAAATCGGCCGCAATGCGCTCTCTATCAATCATATTAACTCCCACACCTTCGGGTAGGGCGATACCGTTAGTACTAAATGTATAATTGAGTATTGCAACTTGAACCCCCTGACAATCAACTAAAAGCGGAGAGCAGTGCATACCATCGACATATGTTCCCGTATGCATCAACCCGCAATCATCAAGTGCCTGCAATGTCGCACGCACACCCTCTGCGCCACAATCCAATGCGTGATTATTTGCCGTAAGCACAACATCCACTCCGGCATCACTCATTGCCTTGGCAAGTGCTGCGGGCGATCGGAAACGTGGGTATCCACTATATGGAGGCTCTGCCGAGAGAGTCGTTTCAAGATTGACGACAGCCAAATCGGCTTGCTCAATCAATGGTTTAACATATCGAAAAAGTGCAGAGAAATCATAACTACCATCACTCTGCCGAGCGGCATCCACCTGCGGCATATGCCCCATAATATCGCCCATAAAGAGCAGTCGTACGCACTTATCCTCTGCGGAACAACCTGCAACACCACGCCCAGGCAACGCATCTCGCATCGTTCCTCCTTGCAAAGGCCACAGAGTGGCCGCAAAGCAACAAAGCGCCAGATATATTACCGCAACTCTGCGCATTCGTGCTACTTGTTATCCTCTTTTGTTTGTTTATCTCGCTTGGGAAACCATCCTCGCTCAACACGCTTACGCTGCTCGAAGAGTTCTCCTATACTCCAAAACGACGAAGCGCCAATAACCGCCAGCAGGGTAGATAGCAACACATCCTCTACAATAAGCGACGCCACAACAGTAGCCAATCCGACAATCATAAAAGCCCACCAACAGCGCACGCCGAAGTAGTATTCGCTCTTGATGACAATCGGATGAAAAACCCCTATTATTAAAAAGGTAGCAACACCTATCACAATACCAGTAAAGTGCAAATCCATAAACATATAGGTTTTAGTTGCGACAAATATAGCAAAAAGTTTGCAGAGCGCAATATTTACGAAAAACGGCTTGGCATACAACTTGCACAAACTCAAAGCGTAAAACTTAACATGTTTCGAATATGAAAAAATTTGTACTTTTCTGGGTAGCAGTGTCGGCAACATTCTCGATGTCGGCGCAACGTCACATCTCTCGTCATCACCAGAATGACAAGCCTACGGTCTATATCATATCGGTCAAGGAGACCGACACGATATGGAGCAACAACCCCGCATTGGCGGCTCAACACTCCGCCATGATGCGTAACGAGGCTGCGAAGGCAGCAACAGACGACCACCTCTCGGCACAACGTTCAGGCTTCCAACAGGTTGCAGCACCGAGCGTCATCTTCGCAAACTCTAACAACTCCTTCTCTTTCGCCATTGGCGGCTTTGTAAATCTGCGTACGGCGTACACTTTCGACGATGTTGTCAATAATATAGATATGGTGCCGTACAACATCCCTATTCCGACAGCATTTGATACCAAGCAACAGATTCGTATGGATGCTACAACATCACGTATTTTTCTCCGTGGTATCGCCAATACAAGCCGTTTGGGTAAGGTTGAGATATTCTTTGACGCCGACTTCCGAGGTGGTGCAGCGGGAAGTTACCTTCCTCGCTTGCGCTCCGGTTACGTATCGTTCCTGGGTCTGACCATAGGACGTGACGTGACAACATTCTGCGACCTGGACGCTGCTCCGACAACTATCGATTTCCAGGGTCCTAATGCCTACAATTTCAATTTCGCCACACAGATACGCTACGAAATCTCCTTCTTAAAGAATATAATGAAAGCAGGTATTGCGTTGGAGATGCCTAAGGTGTCCGGTACTTATGGCGAATACTTTGCTGCCATACCACAGCGAGTTCCTGACATTCCACTCTACTTGCAGGTTGCATGGGGCAAGAATCGCCAAAGCCACGTTCGAGCATCGGCCATTTTGCGCAACAGTTTCCTCTACAATAAGGGCGGAGACTATACCAAGAACCTCTTTGGTTGGGGTGTACAAGCCAGCGGTAAAATCAGCGTAGTACGCATGCTCGACATCTACTTCAACGGAGTTTACGGTGAAGGTATAACCCCTTACATCCAGGATCTTACAGGTAGCGGACTCGACTTTACACCAAACCCGACCGATCCGACCCGCATTCAGCAGATGCCGATGTACGGATGGCAGGCAGCAGCCCAACTCAACATTCTTCCTAACCTCTTCATCTCAGGTGGATACTCCGCTGTTACGGTTGAGAAGAAGAACGGATACTATTCGGATCAGGAGTATCGTCGTGGTCAGTATGTCTTTGGCAACATATTCTACCACATTACTCGTCGCTTCACTTTGGCTGCGGAGTATCTATGGGCAAATCGCAAAAATATGAACGGCGATGAGAATAGTGCCAATCGTGTAAATGTGATGATGCAGTACAATTTCTAACAATCAGATATAGCACCAAGGAGTGCTGACAAAAGAGGGTCAAGCAGGGTAGTGCAATCTACCTTACTTGGCCCTAACTATTTTCACATCGAAAATTTGCCAAAATTAAACTTTTTCCGCACCTTTGTCCTATGATACAGTTAGTAATGCTACTCGTTGCCGCACTTGCTGCGGCGCTCGACATAATTGCATATAAACAGTTGGTGCGCAGTAAAACAAACCGCATCACATGCATTGCGTTTGCAATCTTCGCAGCCCTTGCCAATCTGCTTATATTGATTGGCCCTGCGCTTATACTCTTCCCAACATCAAACGAGGCCGAGCAGTGTTTAATGAGGGTCGTAAACCTTGCTTTAACACTCTATATTCTATTCACTCTTCCCCGTATATTGCTGTATCTATTCACACTCTCAACTCGCAACAAAAGAGTTCGAGCGACCGGAATAGCACTCTCTGCGCTCTTATTCGGCTCCCTTTTATACGGCATCACAATCACCCGTACCGACTATCGCTTAAAGGAGATTTCAATACGATTCGACAATCTGCCCAAGGGATTTGAGGGCTACCGCATTGCATTTATCTCGGACATTCACATCGGCTCTATGTGTAACGCAGAAAGGGAGTTGGGCAAATTATCACATATGATAGAAGCCGCAAATGCCGACCTGCTGATTTTCGGCGGTGACCTTGTAAACCTCTCATATCAGGAACTCACACCCTCAATAACCAAAGCACTCTCTCGACTCAAAGGTCGAGACGGGACAATATCCGTATTGGGCAATCATGACACGGGAACATACCTTGCCGACACGATTTCAACACCTCGAAGCGTGAATGTAGAGCGAGTATGCAAGGGAATGCAACGTGCTGGATGGCGTGTTCTGCGAGATCAAACCGAGTACTTACACCATAACGGCGACAGCATTACCATCACAGGCATAGACTTTTCGGAGACACTGCTTTGCTACAAACACTCATTCGACACACCACAAGAGTTTGATCCTCGACCCATTTTCGAGGGTGTTCCGCAAGATATTTTCAACATCACAATCTCACACCTCCCTCAATTATGGCATCCGCTCTGCGATGGCGGATATAGCGACCTAACGCTTGCGGGACACGTCCACTCGATGCAGATAAAGGCAGAACTCGGAACAATGCAACTATCGTTAGCCATGCTCATGTATCGAGAGTGGAGCGGTCTATATGCTCGTCCCAAAGGCAAACTATACATCACCGACGGCATAGGTTACGTTGGCTTTTACGGTCGTTTCGGTGCAAATCCCGAAATAACCGTCATAACTCTCGAAGGTGTAGAGTAGCAGGGCGTATTCATTCGACACGCCAACCAAACAAACATCCACGCAACATCTGGCTTAATCTTTGATTAGTTAGTTTTCAACAAATTAACTAATCTATCTCGCCATATGCCTATACGCCTCTTATCTATATTTCTTGCCGTGACACTCACCGCAATAACGACAAGCCATGCTCAACCAACTATGGCCCCGCAACTGCTCTCCTTTGACGAGGCGCTATCTATCACACTAAACGAGAATCCCTTAATAGAGGCATTAGAGAGCGAGCGCATGGCGGCACAACGCACAACAGAATCGACAATCGGACTTTTCCTACCACAAATTCGTCTGCGTGGCGCATACATCTACACCGACCGAGATATTGCTTTCTCGCTCAACAATCAACTAACAGCAATGTTAGGACTCAATCTATCCTACACGCTACAACCTCGTTCGTTCGGCGCATTGGGAGGCGACATAACAATACCTATCTTCACGGGAGGTAAGATTATAGCCGCCCGCCGTGCAGCCAAAGCCCAAGAATATAGAACAAATGCCAATATCACTCAGCGCATCAACGCCCTGTACACCGAGGTCGCAACACGCTATTTTGGCTACGTCCTTGCCATACACGCCCTGCAAATACGCAAGCAGGTGGTAACCACCATAAGCCAGCACCTCAAAGACCTGCAAGTCGCCGAAGCAAACGGCATGGCAACACGTACCGAACTGCTCTATGCCCAATATAGGTTTGCCGAGGCACAACGAGAGCAGGAGAGTGCTACGCTGCAACTCCAAACAATTCAAACCGCCCTTGCATCAACTCTCGGACAAGACTGCACCGACACGGAGTCTTTCCACCCCATATACCCGATAACATCAACGTTCATAATCAACGAGTTACCACCACTGGACTACTATCTCTCAATAGTCGATAGCCAAAGTCCGATATTGCAGGATATCGAGGGCGATCGTGCATTAGCCAAGGCCAACGTCGCTGCACATCGTGCAGAATTTTTTCCTGAGATTGTCGGAATGGGAGCAGTGTCACTATACGATTTTAACATCACACCGATACTTCCTCGTGCAGCAGTGGGTGTAGGTGTAAATTTTCCAATCTTCAACGGCGCTCGCAGGGAACTGTCATACTCGGCCGCCCGCCACACGTTGCGCCGTGTAGAGTCACTGCAACAGCAGGCGTCAAATGAGATTCGCACACTGATAACACAGTTATACAATCAAATCTGCGCACTTCGCTCACAATGCCATGCACTTGCCGAGGGCATCACATCGGCCGAGGCCTATCTACACTCCACAAGGATAGCCTTCAAGGAGGGCGTTGCCACCACGGCAGATCTTCTCGATGCCGAGACCAAGGTAGCACAAATACGTATCGAGAGGGTAGAGATTGCCTACAACTTTGACACAACATTGGCAAAGTTATTGGAGGCAGTAGGAGAGAGTGAGCAGTTACCACAACTCATACACTCATCCGCTTCACATTCCATAACTTATGACACACCACCTTATGAAACACATTAGCCTCACATTGACGCTCATGACGATAATCCTCCTCTCGCTTATCGTTCTCTTTATCGGCCATCGTATCAGGGAGCGGGAGCCGATTCTGCTGCAAGGTATCGCCGATTGCCGCACATTCAAGGCGGCATCGAAAATTCCGGGGCGAATTGAGCGCATATACGTCAACGAGGGGGATACAGTTACGATGGGAGAGTTGTTATACCTGCTCTCCACGCCCGAATTGTCGGCGAAGTTAATCCAGGCACAAGCCCTGCGCAGTGCCGCCGAGGCTCTTGACAAGCAGGTGATACGAGGCGCAAGAAGTCAGCAGATTGAGGCGGCTCTAAATCTTTGGCAAGAGGCACAAGCGGGCAGAGAACTCGCCTCGAAGAGTTACGAGCGGGCGCAAAACCTATACAGGGAGGGTGTAATCACGACACAGAAGTTCGACGAGGCGAAAGCATCATACAACTCCATGCGTGCCGTCGAGAGTGCCGCAAAGGCTCAATACGACCTCGTTTTGGCCGGCGCAGACCGTCAGGAGAGAGAGGCGGCTGCTGCACAAGTAAGAGGAGCAGATGGTGGAGTCGCCGAGGTTGAGGCGTATCTGCACGACGCTATTGTATATGCACCATATTCGGGTGTTATATCAACAATAGCCTACGAAGCGGGCGAGGTGGTCGGTAGCGGTTATCCCGTGATGACGATACTCGACGTGAGCGATATGTGGATACTATTCAATATCCGAGAAAATATGCTGACTCAATTCCAACTCGGCGACACGCTCTCGGCTTGGATTCCCGCCCTGGAACGCCATCTCCCACTACGAATTGGAAACATCAACGCAGAGGCAGACTTTGCAACATGGAGCGCTACACGTACCAGAGGAGATTTCGACCTGCGCACCTTCGGGGTGAAGATGTACCCAACGGAGCACAACACGGGATTACGCCCTGGAATGAGTGCCATAATCAAAGAGTTAAAGCAGTGATACTTAAATACACACATCCACTCTTCAACACATTTCGCAGAGAGGTTCAGCGAGCAGTGGCAAGCCCCACTTACCTATGTTCGCTGACCCTTCTACCGATATTATCCACACTCTTTTTTCTGCTATTTTTCAGCCAAAACAGAGTAACAGAATGCTCCTCCGAAGGGTTGAGTCGCAGCGCAATAAAGCCGTTTCCTATCGTACTTATAGACCAGGACAACACCTCACTATCTCGCACATTTCACTCTATGCTCAACGCATCGCAGGGGATATATATTGACCACACAACAACCTCATCAGACGATGCCAAGCAATCAATTCTGAGAGGAGAGTGTTACGGTGCATTATTAATTCCCGAGGGATTCGAGCAGGCATGCCTGACTTTCGGTTCAACCTCTATTTCGCTATACGATTCAGGAACAAACCTCTCCGCCAACGGATTTATAGCCAAAAGCGTACAGACTACTGCCGAGAGCCTATCGGCAGGTATTCGTATCGAGAGTCTGCAAGCACAATCTTTATCGGCGGAGCAGGCCATGGCAGAGGTTATGCCCATACGATTTGACTCGCACCTGCTCTTTAATCCCTATTTAGACTACGCCTGGTATTTAGCACCCTGCTTTATGGCAATGATGCTAATTATCTTTACCATAGTCGCCACAATCACTGCTCTCGGATCAGAAATCCGCTACGGCACGGCAGGGGAGTGGCTCGCTACGGCAAACAACTCTCTCGCCATTGCTCTGACAGGAAAACTTCTCTTTGTCACGCTTGCAATGGTCGCCACCTCCCTCATAATGGCCGTAGTGCTATTTCGAGGAGTAAATCTTCCTATGCAGGGCAACCCCGCAATACTTACCGTTGCCACACTGACTCTTATACTCTGTTACGAAGGGATGGGCATATTCTTCATAGCGCTCACAGCATCCATGCGTCTTGCTCTCTCGCTCGGCGGGGGATATTCGGTTTTAGCCTTTACATTCTCCGGTCTGACATTTCCCGTTATGGCTATGGCTACACCGCTAAAATGGTTATCTAATATATTCCCGTACACCCTCTACACGAGGATTCTTATAGATACAACCCTGCGTGGTGCGCCCATAGATATACCGCTGACAGACTTGGCCAAAATGCTCCTATTTTGGATTCTGCCTGCAATCGTCATTCCACGCATTAACAAAATATGCCGAGAGAGCCGCTATTGGGGCAGACTATAATCAAGCAAAGAGCCACTATGAAAAGAGTCTTACATTTCTTGCAAGATACCGCCCACGTTATGCGTCAACAGTTCCGCCTCGTATTTAGAGACGAAGGAGCCATACTGATTATCATCGGTGCAGTATTCATATACTCTATACTCTATGGCGCAGGCTACGGCAAGGAGGTTGCCGAGCAGATACCCATCGCAATCATAGACCACAGCCAAACTTCCGAGAGCCGAGCGCTTATATCCAACTGCGCAGCCACCCCTGCACTACATCCGAAGTACTACGTCTGCGACATAAAGGCGACCGAGCCTCTATTTTTCGACCGAAAAATTCACGGAGCGCTCTACATCCCCGCAGACTATGCCGAGCGAATACAGCGCAGAGAACAGGCCACCGTGGGCATATATTGCGATGCGAGTTATTTTCTGCTTTACAGACAGACATTTGCAGGCTTCGTGCAAGCGATAGATGCTACATCAAAGGAGATAGCCTCGCAGCGAGATTTCAATCGGCACACGCCTCAAATCACATACTCCTCGCATAGTCTCTTTAATCCATACCTGGGCTATGGCACATTTGTCATGCCCGCAATCTTGTTACTTATCCTACAACAAACCGCCCTCATTGGCATAGGTCTAATTACAGGTACTCGCCGAGAGCGATATATAAGCCTACCTGCACAAACCTTGCAACCCATATCGCCACTTGCCTCCTTCACGGGAGAGTTTTTGACCTACCTCATCATATATGCCGCAACTGCCGCCGCCATATTTTCTCCATTCTACACACTTATGGGTTACCCGATAAAGGGTAGCACAGTCGCTTGTGCAACCATTATTACCCTATATTTAAGTGCTATAATCCTGCTTGCAATCGCCATTTCAAGACTCTTTGCACGAAGAGAGGAGCCATTTGTCTGGTTGCTATGGGTGTCTATTCCCTCATTGCTTGTCAGTGGTGCATCACTACCCACCGAAGCATTTCCAAGGCCCTTGTATCTTATCGGCCAACTGCTTCCGAGCAGTTCTGCAATAGAGGCGTGGGCGAGAGTGCAGAGTATGGGTGCATCATTGACGGATGTACTCCCCGAAATAGAGCGCCTATCCATACTTGTAATAGTATATGGAATAGTTGCCTTCTATGCCGTAAAAAGAGATATCGGAGTCAATTCTTGATTAACTCCGATATCCATAACGCATGTTATCTTGCTTGAAGACTATCTCATTGGCGGGCCAAAACGATTTCCAGTATTGGCACTACCCATACCTACGCTGCTCTTTGACTCCTTGTAGTCATAATCGGACATCTGCTTCGAGCCACGCTTGCCGAAGTGACGGAGATTATAGACGAACTGCACGCTGAAATAGCGACCAATCACGCTATTTGTCACATTCTGCGTATATCCTGAACCGGTCGAGCGAACAAATGCCGTATTCTGATTTGCAACATCATTCACACCAATCTGAATCTCTCCACGATTATTACGGAAGAGTTTCTTGCCGAGATAGAGGTTGCACAAAACATAATCCTCGTTATACTTGTTGGTAAATCCGAGATACTGCACATACGAGCAGGATGCAGTGAAGGTAAAGCCCTTCCAAAACTCCCATTTGAGGGTACCCGTTGCCGAATGGTTGAAGTAGTTATTCTTACCCTCTTTCGACGCAGCAGTATTCCATGCCTGGTTGAATGTTCCGTTCCAAGAGATAGTAAAATCGAGTTTCTCCGAGATATTGCTACCCAACGTAAGTGAAGCATCGTAACCGATGTTGTTTGCGTAGTTGGTCGTGTACTCATGGTTCAACATATTCTCCAACGAGCCATAGACCGCCGACGGAGTAACAGTATAATTCACACCTGCACGCAAGTTCAAGTTACACTTCATAAATGACAACGGTAAACCGAGGCTCACATGTGTTCGCAAATTCCAATAACCATTCATATTCTCATACGAGGTAATGCGCTGTGGGCGATAATAATCTCCGTTAGAGTTCTTCGGAATATTAACATCACCAAACTGCGACAATTCGAATCCCTTTGGAGTATAGAGCGTAGAACCGCTGATATAGTTCTGCTGGGTCTGTGCCGAGAACATCCACATAAAGGTGCGACCCTTCTCCAAATTGGAGTGTACGTAGTGGAAATTCAGACGTTGTGCGAATGCCGGGTTGAGTTTATTGTTTCCGATGCTCAAATACTGCGGAGAAGAGACATCGAAGATGTTCTGCAACTGCGTAATCGACGGAGCATCGGTGTACGAACGAAGATATACTCGAATCGAATTCTCTCGGTTAATCTGGAAGTTCAACATACCGAAGTAGGTAAAGTTGTTGAACGTGCGATTGATAAAATCGCTCTGTCCACCACGAATTGTACCTTGGAGCAGCGAACGCTGATAGTAGAGATTCAATACAATAGTATTCTTATTCTTCGAATAGCGGAAGCCCGGACCAATGCGATGACGCCAATACTCGCTATTGTTCTTCGAGGTCATCTCGTTGTTAAGCACAGGATTTGCGTATGCACTATCCGTATAGAATGCATCCTGTGTTTTGTTCTCGTTCTCGTAGTTAAAACGATACGACAAACTCAACTGACACGACTGCGAGATAGGCTCGTTATAGGTAACGCTTCCCTGCGCACCGTACTCGTAAGTAGGGGATGTTATCAACTGAAATACAGGAGAGTAGAGTAGCGCATTATTCTGCATATCCTGCCAAGCGGCACCTTCCACAAAGTAACGGTCCTTGTCCGCCTGCGTATAATCTGCAATACCAGCCGACTCGTTCGAGGTAAGTTTTCGGTTTGAGTGGTTATCACGATAGTTGAAACGTCCATCGACAGTAATCGTTCTGCCCGGCTTGCCTACTTTGAGGCGATACTGCAAGAACTCCGAGAAGTTGAAACCATATCTGCGAGACTCGTTCTCGTCATACTGATAGAGCAGTCCGCTCTCTCCAAACTGATAACCAGCAGTTGTCGAGTGTGGGTTATTTCCCTGATACGAGAGCGATGTACGTGACATCAGCGACTGATTGCGTGAAATCTTCCAGTCCAAACGAGCATTCAGACGATGGTTGTTATTCACGGTCTTGGAATGGCCCTCGGTGTGAAGCGTATCGATTGGAGAAGGCGACTCGTACCAAGTATCGCTCTCCTGCAAATTCTCCGTATTGGTATTATTGAAGAAGTAACTACCCTGGAACTTCACCTGATCCTTACGACCCCAGGTATCTGAATAGTTCAAACCAATCGAGTTCACCAATGCAACACCACTCTGCGGGCTGACCATATATTGTCCGAAACCACGACGGCCGCCACGACCGCCGCCGCTACTGCCCGTCACACCCAAAATATCCTCAAACGAGAAGTTCTGCTGGTTAATATTATTGAACAGGCCAATAAGCGACACTCTACTATCTCCCTGGAAGAAATTGACGTTTCCTCCCACGGTATATTTGTGATGCGAGGTTATATTGTCAGTCTTAGGCTGATAGCCATAGCCGGCATACATCTTACCGAACTGACCCTGACGCATATTAGTTTTGGTTACGATATTTATCGCCTTATAACCCTCGCCGTCATCCATACCCGAGAACTCGGCCTGATCGCTCAACTTATTAAACACCTCGATACGATCCACAGCCTCGGCAGGCAATGACTTGATAGCCGTATTGACATCCTCGCCAAAGAACTCCTTGCCATCGACAAAGATCTTTTGCACCGTCTCGCCCTGCGCCTCGACAGAGCCGTTATTGATTGTAATACCGGGCATCTTTTTCAGCAGTCCTTCGACATCCGAGTCGTTCGACACCTTAAAGGCTCCTGCGTTATAACTCAACGTATCGCCACTCTGCGATGCTCGCAAAGACTTAACCTCCTTGACTACGGTCTCAATACGGGTTGTACTCTCCTTCATCAGCAACTTACCAAGGTTGAGTGTCTCGCCCGAAAGACGGAAGGTCTTGGTCAGATCCTCGTAGCCCAAGAACGTGGCCGTCATAACATACTCGCCATAGGCAAGACCCGAAATTTGGGTCGTACCATCCAAACCTGTGGTATAATGACGACGTTTGTCGGGGTTGGCAGTCGGGTAAACCTCGATAACCGCACCCATAACACCCTTCTTGGTCGAAGAGTCAATAAGAGATAGCGACACTTTTCCCGTCTGCGCCATTGCAGGGAGGGCAAAAGTTATCGCTATCAACAGCATTACAAATCGTATTATTCTCATTTTAATATATCTGTCTGTTTGACGTTGCAAAAATAGCAAAACACATCTCTTATTACATATGTAATAGGTGCGAATCGCCAAAATGTGGTGGTGAAACGACCTATTTATCCGCCGAAGTTGTCAGCCACGCCTTAAATTCGGGAACTCTCGCCTTCGAAATGATGATTTTTTCGGGAGTATCCACCTTCAAATTGAGTTGCAGACGGCTTCCGAACCACACCGATATATCCTTCACCGCCTCACGTGCAATTATAAACTGGCGATTTGCTCTAAAAAATCTTTTCGCCGAGAGCATTCCCTGCAATGTCTCCAAAGTATGTTCCATCGGGAAACGCTCACCGTTAAAGTTATAAGCAGAAACTCTCTCCTCGCTCGTATAGCAAAAGGCAATATCGTCACACGAGAGCGGAATAATCTTATCTCGGAAACGCACAAGGAAGGTCTGTCTCTCCTCGGCACGCTCCTCACGCACCATCTCCTCGACACGCTCCACATACAAAGCACGGTCACTCTGCGTAAGCGTATGCCACTTATTAATGGCACGCTGCACCTCTGCCTCATTCAGCGGTTTGAGCAGATAATCGATACTGTTTACCTTGAATGCCTCCAACGCATATTGGTCGTAGGCCGTAGTAAAGACGATAGGGGAGTTAACCTTCACACTATCAAATATACGGAACGACTCTCCGTCGGAGAGATGTATATCCATAAAGACCAAATCGAGTGCAGGCTTTGTACGCAGATACTCGACACTATCCACGACAGTGTCTAACACATCCAGAATCTCGATATCCGGAAACAGTTTTCTCAGTATGGCCGAAAGATTCTGCGCAGCAGCAGTTTCATCCTCTATAATCAATACCCTCATATCCTCTTACACATGTTTCGTAACACTCTTTTCAAGTGGCAATCTAACCACAAATTCCTGCTCTCCGGCAAGAATCTCAATACCTCGACCCACAAGCAACTGATAGCGGTTATCGAGATTTTGCAAGCCTGTCCCCGTTCCAATCTGCGGCTCCAACAATGGCCGACGCTTATTGGCTACGACAAGGAAACCATCCTCGGTATAGATACGCACGTGGAACGGATTTTTCGCAGTTATAGCATTGTGTTTCACGGCGTTACCAATCAGCGGCTGCAACGACAGCGCAGGCAGACGCCAATCCATATACGTAGGTTCAATATCAACATCAAAGAAAATCTTGTCTGCATAGCGGATGCGATACAGATAGCAGTAGGCCTCGGCAAAGCGCAACTCATCTCCGAGTTGTACCATCTCCGTATTATTACTATTTTGCGTAATATATCGGAAGGTATAGGAGAGTTGGTCTATATACTCCAATGCTCGTTTCTCGTCACCCTCACGCACAAGCATCGAGAGCGAGTTGAGCGAGTTGAAGAAGAAGTGTGGGTTAATCTGACTCACAAGCATATTGTATCGTGTCGTGAGATTCTCGTTTTTGAGTTGCTCATTCTCCAAAGCCATAACCTGACTCTGATAGGTAAGGGCATACACTCGTGAATAGAGCAAAACTACCACCAGCACAAAGAGACATTTGAGCATAATCATAAAGTTGAGTATCCTGACACTCTGATAGAGCATAACCATCTGTCCCGACGGCAAAGTCAGAGGAGCAAGAAAATAACCAACAACAACTATTATCGTTGCCACAACTGCTCGTTTGGCAAATCTCTGCCATGAAGCCACATCTTCGGCCGACTTTTTGTTGCCATTGACCACCATCAGAATGATGAGCGACAACAACATATAGTAGATAATCTGATAGAGCGTCTCACGAGTCTGTTTCGGGCTGTCGTACACCGTCGCATAGTCAAACTGACGACCGTTACGAGCCAGCAGACGTGTCATTGCGAGGTGGGCATTCTCCATATTTGGCTGGGTCGAAGCCTCCACACGCAACATGTCGCCATCCTCCAACGGAAGACGACGCAGAGTCGAACGACCTACATAGATACTATCGCCGGCATCGGTAATGATATATCCGAAGCCATCGACATTCAACGACAGGCGACCCCAAGTCTCCACCTTCTCAACCTTCTTCTGCTCACTACGTGTAACAGGACGGCTGTAATACTCCGACTGATCCACCACATAGAGCATCAGGTACGAGAAGTTGATAATAAGGCTTATCGCAAATGCAACGATAAGCATCGAAGCGAACGATCCGTAGCGATAGAGTTTCATAATTATTGCTCTTTTTTACTCCTGCTCGTACCACGAGGCATACATACGATAATCTCGTGCAATACGGCCGATTATCTCCTCACGCTGCTCAGGAGTCACCTCCTTAACCTTCTTTGCAGGAACTCCTGCATAAACCGAGTTAGGTTCGAGTTTCGAATTCGACAATACCAAAGCATTGGCAGCGATAATACAACCCGACGCTACAACAGCATTATCCAGAATGGTTGCACCCATACCGATAAGGCAGTTATCCTCGACGATTGCACCGTGAATCGTAGCATTGTGACCTACCGACACATCGTTGCCGATATGTGTCTGCGACGGGTGTGGTGAGCCATCATAGAGGGTGTGAATAACCGTTCCGTCCTGGATATTGGTACGGTCGCCAATGCTGATTTTATTTACATCGCCACGCAGTACCACATTGTACCAGATAGACGAATCTTTACCTACGGTAACATCTCCGATAAGCACGGCTGTCTCCGCCACAAACGTTCCTTCTCCGACCTGCGGAGTATGATTTCTTACTGATTTAATGTATGCCATAATAGTAGTAATTATAATGTTTTAGCCTCTTGCCAATAACTTTCGAGTTCCTCCAACGGAGTTTCGCTTATCATTTTGCCCTGCTCGGCAACACGTGCCTCCACGTGGTTAAAACGACGTATAAACTTCTTATTCGTGCGCTCCAAAGCGTTTTCAGGATCTATACCATAGAGTCGGCAGGCATTTACCAGCGCAAAGAAGAGATCTCCGATCTCGCCCTCCATACGCTCCTTATCAGAGGCTGCAATCTCTGCATCTACCTCGGCAACCTCCTCCTTAACCTTTGCCCATACATCCTCGGCCTTCTCCCAGTCGAAGCCTACCGAAGCAGCCTTCTCGCTCACACGGAAAGCCTTAACCATCGCAGGCAATGAACGAGGAACACCGCCCAGCAGACCGCTCTTGCGAGCCTTCTTGCGCAATTTCAGCGCCTCCCAATTCTGCTTAACCTCATCCGACGACTCTGCCAAAACATCTCCATAGACGTGAGGGTGGCGATATATCAACTTATCACACAGAGCATTGCAGACATCTGCATAATTAAATGCACCTTGCTCATCGGCCATCTTCGAATAGAAAACAACATGCAACAGCACATCGCCCAACTCCTCTTTGATTCCCTCCATATCGCCATCGGTAATGGCATCGGTGAGTTCAAATGTCTCCTCAATCGTATTTTTACGCAACGACTCAAAGGTCTGCTCCTTATCCCACGGACACTGCTCACGAAGCGTATCCATCACTTCGAGCAGTCGTGCCGTAGCCTCTAATTTCTTATTCATAACATTCAGATTGCAAATTTGCCACAAATATACTAATTTTGTGTTAAATAATTTAACGCAAAGATGAAACTTAGATTGCTTTTTTCGCTATTGCTTGCGGCCAACATTGCCTTTGCAGGCAACATAATACCAAACGTCGAATCAAACAGGGTCGGCGAGGGGGCATTCGTCCTTACCCCCAAGAGCGCATTGGTCTATACCCCTAATGCCCGCAACGCTGCGATGTATCTGCTCGAATATATACCTTTCAGACAGATACTCAGTTCGGCCAAGACTATGCCCGGTGATGTGTTTCTCGATATCAACCCACGTATGGAGCCCGAGCAGTATCGACTGACCATTGACAAACAAAACATCCGCATCATTGGTGGTAGCCACGGAGGTCTGTTCAATGGCGTGCAGACACTCCTGCAAATGCTCCCATCGGAGATATATTCCAAGCACGCAAAACTACCACTGAGCGTTACCTGTTGCGATATCTCAGACTCTCCGAAATACAGCTACCGAGGCTTTATGCTTGATGTGGCGAGAACTTGGATTCCGGCAGATAGAGTAAAGCGTTATATAGACCTGCTTGCATACCACAAATTCAACAAGTTACATTTCCACCTTACAGACGATGAAGGTTGGCGTATAGAGTTGAAATCGCACCCCGAATTTGCCACTATCGGAGGCTTCCGAGGAGGCGACTCTCCCGTGCATCCACGCTATGCAAAATTCAACGAAAAATGGGGTGGTTACTACACGCAGAAAGAGTTACGTGACATCGTCGCCTACGCAGCCCAACGTAACATTGAGGTAATACCCGAAATAGATATGCCCGGCCACAGCAAGGCATTAGGAGCAATCTGCCCCGAAATCTTATGCAACTACAAGCCAAATACCTCGACCACAAACGGCCTGGATATTCGTAACGTATGGTGTGCAGCCAAAGAGAGCAATTACGCCATAATCGAAGATATAATCCGAGAAATCAGCACAATATTCACCTCACAATATATCCATATCGGTGGCGACGAGGTTGGCAAATCGCAATGGGCAAAATGTCCTGATTGCCAAGCATTAAAAAACAGAGAAGGCCTTAAAAGCGATGCCCAAATCGAGGATTACTTTATCGCACGAGTAACCAAGATACTTGCAAAATACGGTAAACAACCCGCCGTATGGAACGAGGGTATCGAGGGCGGACTTCTCCCAAAAACGACCCGTGTGCATGGCTGGCAGAGCATTAAAAAGTGCCAGGAGGCGACTAACGCAGGATATCCAACAATCGTTATGCCTGGACAGTATTTCTATATGGATATGAAGCAGTCGCAATACGAGGAGGGGCACAATTGGGCAGCCATTTTTGATGCAAAAAAGACCCTCTCGTTCGACCTTGCAAAGCAGGGTATGACTCCGGCCGAGATAGCAAAAGTTGCAGGCATAGAGGCCTCATTTTTCAGCGAGATATACATTGCCAACAACCCGGAGAGCAACGACTACTTGGACTATATGCTCTTCCCTCGACTCTGTTCCGTAGCCGAGGTGGCATGGTGTGGCGAGCAGAAACGCTCGTGGGAAGAGTTTTACAAGGCTTTGACTACCGAACATTATGAGCGTATGCAGAAGATGGGCATCGCCTTCCGTCTGCAAACTCCGAGCGTAAAGTACGCCGACGGCACACTCTCCGCCTCGACCGACGACGGCTCTACCTTATATTATAAGGATGAGCGCACGGGCAAGGTTTCTCGCTATACGAAACCTATCTCATGTAGCGACACCCGCTATATCGCCTTCCGCAGTCAATACGGCACAGCCCACAGCAGATGGTGCGGTACAAAAGCATACCACAAGCAACTCACACCTGCCGTAACCGTTACCACCTCAATGCCCGTTTCGCAGAAGGCTCCATTGGAGAGAGTTGCTCAATATACGAACGCAACTGCACGCACTACACGTGCCGCACACAAAGGCGATTGGATAGAGTATCGCTTTGTCGAGCCGTTATCGTGCCGTGAGATTTACGCACAGACGGGGCATATCCACCTGCGTCGCAACCTCTTCTTGGCTGGATATGTAGAGATTAGTCACGATGGCGTGACATTCGAACGAGCGGCAGAACTTACGGATGGTGGAGCAGTAATCCGACCGACAAAACCTCTGCACGCTCTGCGCATAACCGCCACCGACCGCAGCGATGCCGAATACAATGTGGTCATAGCACCACTGAAAATACGATAAAAAATAAGGGCTGTCGAACAAATGTCGGACAGCCCTTAATCTTGCTACAAGCAGTGCAACTATCGGATTGTTGCTCCGGTCTGTTTCTCGAATGCAGCCTGCAATGCAGACATTGTGCGCTCGATAGCCTTATCGGTCAGAGTTTGCGTCTTATCTTCGAGGACGAAACTCAATGCGTAAGACTTCTTACCCTCCGGCAACTTATCGCCCTCGTAAACATCGAACAACGCAACGCTTTTGAGCAACTTACGCTCCGTAGCAAATGCGATGTCACGCAAACGTGAGAATGTCACATCCTTATCCACGAGCAACGCCAAGTCACGCTTAACCTCCGGATACTTCGACAACTCCTGGGCGGTAATCTTGTGCTTGCGGGTTGCTTTGAGCAACAGGTCGAAATCAACCTCTGCAAAGAATACCTCCTGTTTCAAATCGAAGATCTTGCAGATACGGTTTGCCACCTGACCCATCTGTACCAACGGCTTATTGTTGAGATACAACTGTATAGCATCGCCAAAGAGGTCGCTATCGAGGCTCTCACATTTAAGAGCGTAAATATCCAAACCAAAACGACGGAGCAGCAACTCTACGGCTGCACGCAAGGTGTAGAACGACGTGCGCTCCGACTTGCTGTTCCACGACTGCGGAGTAGCAGCACCCGTAACAGCAATTGAGAGGCGGTAGTTCTCCGAGTATGCCGAGAGATGGCTCTCCGACTCCTCTGTTAGACGCTCCGGATTATAGTAGTAGCAGTTACCAAACTCATAGAGTTTCAAGTCGCCATTACGACGATTAGCATTCAACTCTACGGCCTCCATTGTATTGAAGAGCAAGGTCTGACGCATAACGCTCAAATCAGCACTCAACGGATTGAGAATCTTAACACAATTCTCGGCCTTGTATGCCTGCAAATTCTCATAGTATGCAGCCTTTGTCAACGAGTTCGACATAATCTCGGTATAACCACGTGCGGTCAAGAAATCCGACACAAGGTTTACAAGACGTGTACGATCAGGCTTCTGTACATACGAAAGGGTAGAGTTCACGTGTGACGGAATCTCTACGTTGTTATATCCATAGATACGCAAAACATCCTCAATCAAGTCTGCCTCACGCTGAACATCCACACGGTATGGCGGAACGGCAACCGAAAGAACACCATTCTCCTCCTTCTCAACCTTAACATCCAACGCTGCAATAATCAGGCGGATAGTCTCATCCGGAATATCCTTACCAATAAGAGCCTTTGCACGAGGAATCGAGAAATCGAAGCGAAAATCCTCAATAGGAGCAGGGTAGCAATCGGTAATCTCGCTCGAAATCTCGCCACCTGCCAACTCCTTCATAAGCAACGCCGCACGCTTAACGGCGTAAACCTGCATATTAGGGTCGATACCTCGCTCGAAACGGAACGATGAGTCGGTGTTCAAACCGTGACGCTTTGCTGTCTTTCTCACCGATACAGGGTTGAAATATGCACTCTCGATAAATACATTTGTAGTTGTATCGCTAACACCCGACTCCAAACCTCCAAATACACCGGCAATACACATTGGCTTCTCTGCCGAGCAAATCATAAGGTCTGACGATGAAAGTTTGCGCTCTACGCCATCCAGCGTAACAAATGGAGTACCCTCCTCGCAACACTTAACAACAATCTTTCCGCCCTCAATCTTATCTGCATCGAAAGCGTGGAGAGGCTGTCCCAACTCAAACAATACGAAGTTGGTAATATCGACGAGGTTATTCTTCGGATTGATACCTGCGGCACGCAGATAGTTCTGCATCCACTCCGGCGACGGAGCAATCTTGCAACCCTTAACCGACACACCTGCATAGCGAGGACAAGCGGCCGAATTCTCCACTACTACATCAACCTTCAAATCGTGGTTATCCACAGCGAAAGCATCTACCGAAGGTAGTTTGAGAGCAACATCTTTGCCCTGCGCACGCAGATATGCAACCAAATCACGAGCAACACCAATGTGCGAAGCGGCATCAACACGGTTTGGTGTCAAACCCACGGCGATAAGATAGTCATCCTGGATGTTGTAATACTCCTTGGCCGGAGTACCTACAACCGCATCCTCTGGCAACTCGATAATACCTGCGTGGCTGTTGCCGATACCGAGTTCATCCTCTGCACAAAGCATTCCCAACGACTCTACGCCACGAATCTTGCTGCGCTTAATCTTAAACTCCTCGGTACCACCGTCAGGATAGAGTACTGCGCCTACGGTAGCGCACATAACCTTCAAACCCTTACGGCAGTTTGCTGCACCGCAAACGATATTGAGCGGAGCCTCGCCGCCTACATCTACGGTAGTGATATGCAAGTGGTCTGAATCGGGATGATCCTCACAAGTGAGCACCTCTCCCACGACAACACCTGCCAAACCGCCACGAATAGTCTCAACCTTCTCGAAACCTTCGACCTCCAAACCGATATCGGTAAGCACCTTTGCGGTCTCCTCGGCCGACAAGTCAAGGTCGATGTAATTTTTAAGCCAATTAAATGATATATTCATATTTTTTGTCGTTTATGTCTAATAATCCCGCAAAGATACCTTAAATTTATTAGAAATTCAAAATTACTTTCTACCTTTGTGACTATGAAACGTATTTTATCACTCATTGGCGACTATATGGGACTTGTAAAGTTTGCCCATACCATATTTGCGATGCCGTTCGCACTAATCGCTTTTACCTTTGCTCTCAAAACTACTGACGCTCAATTTTCATGGTGGTTACTGCTACAAGTAGTCCTTTGTATGGTCTTTGCCCGCAACGTGGCAATGGGCTTCAACCGCTGGGCCGACAGAGATATTGACAAGCAAAATCCACGTACCGCAGAGCGGGAAATTCCGGCAGGAAAAATCACTCCTCGCAATGCTGCGATATTCGTTATAATCAACGCTGTGTGCTTTATTATAACCGCTTCAAGCATAAATTTACTTACAGCCTTATTATCTCCTGTGGCTCTGTGTGTTATAATAGCATATAGTTACTGCAAAAGATTTACCACCTGGGCACATATAGTACTTGGTCTTTCGCTTGGAATTGCACCCGCAGGAGCATATATCGCAGTGACAGGAACGCTCGATTGGGCGCCTTGTCTGCTCTCACTTTTGGTACTCACATGGTGCGGCGGTTTCGACATAATCTACGCCTTGCAGGACCGAGATTTCGACCGAGAAAACGGACTCCACTCCATACCGTCGAAGTTCTCGATTGCAACATCGCTCTACATCAGCATTGCGCTACACGTGGTAAGTATCGCCTCACTGATAGGTTTCGCTCTGCTCTGCCCGCAAAATTGGCTGCTATGGGTGGGCGTAGGGCTATTCTGCTGTTGCATCATATTGGAACACATCCTCGTCACTCCAACTCGCCAGCGCTCGATAGGCATCGCTTTTGGCACATTAAACGGATTAGCAAGTACCACTCTTGCAATATGTGTCATTTTAAGTTTGCTTTTTCAATAAAATAAGGTATCTTTGCGCACATTATGAAACATATTAGGAATTTTTGCATAATTGCACACATAGATCACGGCAAATCTACACTTGCAGACCGTCTGTTGGAGATGACCAACACTCTCAACCAACGAGAGATGCAGGCGCAGGTGTTAGACGATATGGATCTTGAACGTGAGAAGGGTATCACTATCAAGAGCCACGCTATTCAGATGGAGTACATGGCCCGCAATGGCGAGAAGTACGTACTTAACCTTATCGATACTCCGGGACACGTGGACTTCTCTTATGAGGTTTCACGTGCTATCGCCTCTTGTGAAGGCGCTCTGCTGATTGTAGATGCAACGCAGGGTATTCAGGCTCAAACCATATCAAATCTCTATCTTGCGCTCGGCAACGATTTGGAGATTATTCCTGTACTCAACAAGATTGATATGGAGTCGGCAATGGTTGACGAGGTTAAGGATCAGGTCGTGGACCTGCTTGGCTGCGACCACGACGACATCTTGTGTGCATCCGGCAAAACGGGAGAGGGCGTAGATGAGGTATTGGAGGCTATTGTAAACCGTATTCCTGCACCAAAGGGCGACGAGAATGCTCCTCTGCAAGCCTTGATATTCGACTCTGTATTCAATCCTTTCCGTGGCGTTATAGCATACTTCCGTGTCTTCAACGGAAAGATTTCAAAGGGACAACTCGTGAAGTTCTTTAATACGGGTAGCGAGTACGATGCCGACGAGGTGGGCGTACTGAAACTCAAAATGCAGCCTCGCAACGAGATTAAGGCCGGCGACGTGGGTTACATCTGCTCAGGAATCAAGAACTCTCGTGAGATCAAGGTGGGTGATACCATCACCTCGGTATCCAACCCTTGCCAGGAGGCTATTGCAGGATTTGAAGATGTAAAGCCGATGGTCTTTGCGGGTGTATATCCCGTAGAGGCTGACCAATACGAGGATTTGCGAGCTTCGCTCGAAAAATTGCAACTCAACGACGCTTCGCTCACATTCGAGCCTGAGAGTTCGTTGGCTCTCGGTTTCGGTTTCCGTTGCGGATTCCTCGGTCTGCTCCACATGGAGATTATTCAGGAGCGACTCTACCGTGAGTTTAACATGGACGTAATTACTACCGTACCAAACGTATCGTATCGCATAACCACCACATCGGGAGATATTGTCGAGGTACACAACCCATCAGGACTGCCGGAGGTTACCAAGATTGCCAAGATTGAGGAGCCTTACATCCTTGCGCAGGTCATCACAAAGACCGACTTCCTCGGTAACGTGCTGAAACTCTGCATCGACAAGCGTGGTGTGATGAAGAACCAGACGTACATCACTACCGACCGTGTAGAGGTCAATTTCGAGATGCCGTTGTCGGAGATTGTCTTCGACTTCTACGATAAGTTGAAGAGCATCTCGAAGGGCTATGCATCATTCGACTACCACCGTACCGGCTACGAGGCCAGCAAGTTGGCGAAACTCGACATCCTGCTCAACGGCGAGCCTGTGGATGCACTCTCGTCACTCATCTATGCTGACCACGCATACGACTTTGGTCGCAAGATGTGCGAGAAACTCAAAGAGTTGATACCACGACAGCAATTCGACATTGCCATTCAGGCAGCAATCGGTTCAAAGATTATCGCACGTGAAACCGTAAAGGCGGTGCGTAAGGATGTGACTGCGAAGTGTTATGGTGGCGATATTTCTCGTAAGCGCAAGTTGCTTGAAAAGCAGAAGGCCGGAAAGAAGCGTATGCGCCAGATAGGCTCGGTACAGGTGCCGCAATCGGCATTCCTTGCAGTATTGAAGATGGATTAAAAAAGAAATAACATGGCTAAAAGAACCCTTATCGACCTCTTTGAGGAGTCAGTTGCCAAATATGGCAACCAGACCTTCCTGATGGAAAAGAGCGACAAAGTATTTGAGAACACCTCATATGCAGAGGTTAAAAAGCAGGCTTTGCGTATAGGTGCAGGTTTGGCAGCATTGGGAGTTGCACCAAAGCAGACTGTTTCAATTTTGGCAGAGGGCTGCAACAACTGGATTATCTCGGAGTTGGGTCTGCTCTACGCCGGAGCAATCAGCGTTCCGCTCTCTATCAAGTTGGAGGAGGCGAACGACCTGCTGTTCCGTCTTAACCACGCCGACGTAGCGACTATCTTCGTATCGAAGTATCAGTTGCCAAAGATTCGCCGCATCAAGGAGCAGTTGCCTCTGTTGAAGAATATCATCGTATTCAACGAGGATGCGGAGTTGGAGGAGGGCGAGATGTCACTCTCAACACTCAAAGAACTTGGTGACAAGCACTTGGCAGAGCATAACGAGGAGTTTATGGCTATCAGCGCAGCGTTGCAGAACGACGACTATGCGACTATCACTTACACCTCCGGAACAACTGCCGACCCTAAGGGTGTAGTCCTTACACACCGTAACTACACGGCAAACGTTGAGCAGGCACTGACCCGTATCAGCATTCCGCCAACATACCGTACACTCATCATTCTTCCGCTCGACCACTGCTTTGCTCACGTCTGCGGTTTCTACATCATGATTGCGTGCGGTGCCGCCGTAGCAACTACACAGATAGGTAAGACTCCGATGGAGACCCTGCGTAACGTACCGCTCAATATCCGTGAGGTTAAGCCTCACTTCCTGCTCTCGGTACCTGCTTTGGCAAAGAACTTCCGCAAGAGCATCGAAACCTCGATTCGCAACAAGGGTGAAAAGACCGAGAAACTCTTCAAGTTCGCTCTCGCCGTATCCTACGAGTACAATCAGGACGGATTCCACAAGGGTAAGGGTTGGAGATTTATTCTCAAACCTCTCGTGGCGCTCTTCGACAAGATTTTGTACAGCAAGGTACGTCAGGCATTTGGTGGCGAGTTGCAGTTCTTCGTAGGTGGAGGCGCACTCCTCGATGCGGAGTTGCAGCGTTTCTTCTATGCTGTGGGAATGCCTATGTATCAGGGCTATGGACTCTCGGAGGCTACGCCAATCATCTCGACAAATACAATCGGCAACAAGCAGCATCGTTTCGGTTCGTCGGGTAAACTCATCCAGCCGCTCGACATCAAGATTCTCGACGATGAGGGTCGTGAGATGCCGGTAGGCGAGAAGGGCGAAATCGTAATCAAGGGCGAGAATGTGATGGCCGGATATTGGAAAAACCCTGTGGCTACTGCCGAGACCGTTAAGGACGGCTGGCTCTATACGGGCGATATGGGATATATGGCTCCGGACGGATTCCTCTATGTACTTGGTCGTTTTAAGAGCCTTTTGATTTCGTCTGACGGCGAGAAGTACTCTCCGGAGGGTATGGAGGAGGCTATGGTAGATAAGTCGCCATATATCGACCAGATTATGATTTACAACAACCAGAACCCTTATACCATCGCAATCGTAGT
Organism: Alistipes sp.; assembly: GCA_045659425.1. Classification (GTDB taxonomy): domain Bacteria; phylum Bacteroidota; class Bacteroidia; order Bacteroidales; family Rikenellaceae; genus Alistipes. The sequence continues at coordinate 137,975 of JAZOWW010000017.1, forward strand.
GCCTAACGTCGAGGCATTGAAGCGTGCTACGGCAAATGCAGAGAACAGAGTGGCGCAGGCTGCCGACATCCTCTTGGCAGAGATTGAGAAGTACCGCAGCGGTGGCGAGTTCGGCGAGGAGTTCCCTGACCGTTGGTTACCTGCTGCATTGGCTATCGTTGATGAGCCATTCTCGGAGAAGAACGGACTCGTAAACAGCACGATGAAGGTTGTCCGCAACAAGGTCGAGGCCTTCTATAAGGACCGTATCGAGTACTGCTACACAGCCGAGGGCAAGAAGTTGCACAACGAGCGCAACACTGCTTCGATTGAGAAGGTGTTGCAATAAGCACAAGTGAAAAACTGCGAGAAGGATGTTTGACCGAAAGGTTAGACATCCTTCTCTTTTGTTACATACAGCCCTAAAAACCTTCCATACAGCCCTACAATGGCATTTTGAGAGAGGAAAGGAGTAGGAAAATTTTGTTTTTCCAAATTAAAATTATATTTTTGTTATATAGTTTTCTAAATTTCAGCGACAATGAAAAAACATAATTTCAGCGCAGGGCCGTCAATACTTCCGGACGTTGCCTACGAAAATGCAGCCAAAGCGATTTTTGACTTCAATGGTACAGGTATATCCATTCTCTCAATTTCACACCGAACAAAGGAGTTCGAGTCGGTGTTAAATTCGGCACAGGAGTTGATGCGTGAATTGTTGTCGATTCCTGAAAACTATCACATCTACTTCGTCGGAGGTGGTGCCAGCACCCAATTCTTCCACATCCCTGCCAACTTCCTCGGCAAGAAGGCCGGTTATGTCAATACCGGTGTGTGGACCAAGAAGGCAATAAAGGAGGCAAAACTATATGGCGAAGTAGAGATTGTTGCATCGTCGGAGGATAAGAACTTCTCTTATATTCCAAAAGGTTTCGAGATTCCGAGTGACCTCGACTATCTCTACATCTGTACAAACAACACCATCTACGGAACTGAGTACAAGGAGGATATCGACTCTCCGGTACCGCTCATTGCCGATATGTCGTCCGACATCCTGAGCCGTCCTGTGGATATCTCGAAGTATGCACTCATCTATGGCGGTGCGCAGAAGAACCTCGCACCTGCGGGTGTATCATTCGTCATCGTGCGTGACGACATGTTGCAGAAGGTTGTACGCCAACTCCCTACGATGATAAACGTAAATACTCACGTCGAGAACAACTCGATGTCCAACACTCCGCCGGTATTCCCAATCTGCGTGATGATCGAGACGCTCAAATGGATTAAATCCATCGGCGGCATAGAGGAGATGCACAAGCGCAATGTCGAGAAGGCAGGGTTGCTCTATGATGAGATTGAGCGCAACTCGCTCTTCCGTCCTACGGTTGCAAAGGAGGATCGCTCGTTGATGAATATCTGCTTCGTAATGACCGAGGGCAACGAGGCGTTGGCTGACGAGTTTATGGAGTTTGCCAAGTCACGTGGTATGGTAGGCATCAAGGGTCACCGTCTGGTAGGCGGTTTCCGTGCTTCGTGCTACAATGCACTACCAAAGGAGTCGGTAGAGGCTCTGGTGGCTTGCATGCAGGAGTTTGAGGCGATGCACAAGTAGGGTATGGCGACAATAATCCCGTACACATTTGAGCGAAAACGAGAAGAAACTATATATTTCACTTCATTTATAAAAGGTATGAAAGTCTTGATTGCTACCGAGAAACCCTTTGCAAAGAGGGCGGTAGATGGCATAAAGGAGATTTTGACAGGAGCAGGCTACGAGGTCGTATTGCTCGAAAAATATAGCGACAAGAGCCAACTCTTGGAGGCGGTAGCCGACGTCGATGCGCTGATTGTACGCAGCGATAAGGTTACGGCCGAGGTGTTGGAGGCGGCGCATAACCTCAAAATCGTGGTACGTGCAGGCGCAGGCTTCGACAACGTGGACTGCGAGGAGGCGAAGCGTCGAGGCGTGGTCGTGATGAACACCCCGGGACAGAACTCTAACGCCGTGGCCGAGTTGGCTTTGGCGTTGATGATATTCATCTCTCGCAACCAATTCACACCTGGTACAGGCTCCGAGATTCAGGGCAAGACCCTCGCTATCCATGCCTACGGCAACGTTGGCAAGTTGGTTGGCCGCAAGGGTAAGGCTCTGGGTATGAACGTGATAGCATACGACCCATTCGTTACCGACAACTTCATCTTCGAGAACGACGGAGTGGAGAGGGTAGAGAGCATTGAGGAACTCTACTCCCGTGCCGACTTCCTCTCGTTGCACATCCCTGCTACACCGCAGACCAAAGGCTCGATTGGCTACGAGTTGCTGACCTCGATGCCGAAGGGCGCTACGCTCGTGAATACGGCTCGCAAGGAGGTTATCGATGAGGCGGGATTACTCAAAGCAATGACCGAGCGTGAGGACCTGCACTACGTGACCGATATTGCTCCCGATTCACTCGCCGAGATGTGCGAGAAACTCGGCAAGCGATTCTTCGCAACACCGAAGAAGATGGGCGCAGAGACTGCCGAGGCAAATATCAATGCAGGTCTGGCCGCTGCACGACAGATTGTCGAGTACTTCGTAAATGGAGATACCAAGTTCCAGGTAAACAGATAAAGAGAGAGATATGGTAAGAATAAAGCCATTTAAGGGCATCCGCCCTCCGAAGGAGTATGCTGCCGAGGTGGCATCACGTCCGTACGACGTACTCAACTCCGTGGAGGCAAAAGAGGAGGCAACAGAGCGTTCGCTCCTGCACATCATCAAACCGGAGATTGACTTCGAGCCGATTGCTGACGAGCACTCGCAGGAGGTCTATGACAAGGCGGTCGAGAACTTCCGCCTATGGAGAGAGCGTGGCTGGCTCACGCAGGACGAGCAGGAGCATTACTACGTCTATGCACAGACGATGGATGGCAGAACGCAGTATGGTCTTGTAATGTGTTGCCACTTTGAGGATTACCTCTCAGGAGCAATCAAGAAGCACGAACTTACCCGTACCGACAAGGAGGAGGATCGCATGAAGCACGTGCGCAACCAGAAGGCAAACATCGAGCCTGTATTCTTCGCATATCCCGACAATGCAGAGGTGGATGCAATCGTGGCACGCTATACGGCAAAGGCTCCCGAGTACGATTTTACGGCGGCAGACGGCTTTGGCCACACGTTGTGGGTTATCGACTCCGAAGAGGACAACAAGCGTATAACCGAGTTATTTGCCTCGATTCCTGCGCTCTATGTTGCTGACGGACACCACCGCACAGCGGCTGCGGCACGTGTGGGAGCAGAGTGCAAGGCTGCAAACCCTGCGCACACAGGCGAGGAGGAGTATTGCTATTTCCTCGCTGTGACATTCCCTGAGTCGCACCTGCGCATCATCGACTACAACCGTGTGGTACGTGACCTGAACGGCCTCTCGGAGCAGGAGTTGCTCGCAGCACTCTCTGCCGACTTCTCGGTCGAGAAGATGGGCAAGGAGATATATACGCCTGCGGCACTGCACAACTTCTCGATGTATCTCTCTGGCGAGTGGTATAGCCTCACGGCCAAGGAGGGAACATACGACGATAACGACCCGATTGGGGTTTTGGATGTGACTGTATTGTCAAATCTCGTATTGGATAAGATACTCGGTATCAGCGACTTGCGCACATCAAAGCGCATCGACTTCGTAGGCGGCATCCGAGGCTTGGGCGAGTTGAAACGCCGTGTGGATAGCGGCGAGATGGCTGTTGCCTTTGCGCTCTATCCGGTATCGATGCGCCAACTCATTGACATTGCCGACACGGGCAATATTATGCCTCCAAAGACCACGTGGTTTGAGCCAAAACTGCGCTCAGGTGTGGTGATACACTCGTTCGAGGAGTAGGGGGAGTTTAAGGAGTTTAAGGAGTTTAGAGAGTTTAGGGAGTTTAAGGAGTTTAGGGAGGTTGCCCCTAAATTCCCTAAATTCCCTAAATTCCCTAAATTCCCTATTGATTTTACTTCACTCTTAGTACCTTACCAATTTGCAGAATCGCCGAAGACTTGATGTTGTTCAGACGACAGAGTGTTGCAACGGTGGTGTGGTTGCGCTTGGCTATCAGACCGAGATTGTCGCCACTGCGCACCTTGTAGTATTTGCGCTCGGCCGACTCGGCTGCCTCCTTCTTATCGGCTGCATAGACCTCCTCCTCGCTGTTGAAGTCCTGCTCGTAGGAAGAGTAGATGCTGAAATAGGAGCGTTTGAGCAGGAAGTCATCCCTGCGCAACTCGCCCGTGCGGAAGTTAATAAGACGCTCAGGGTCAAAGGATTGACCCATATATCGGCACTCAAAGTGCAAGTGTGGTCCTGTACTGCGGCCAGAGTTGCCACCCAGGGCGATAGGCTGACCCGCAACGACACGTTCTCCCTCCTCGACAAGGCGCTTAGAGAGGTGTCCGTGGTAGGTCTCCAAGCCATTATCGTGGCGGACAATTATCAGCGTGCCATAGCCCGTAGAGGTGCATTTCGAGAAGCGCACACGGCCATCGAAGGTTGAGCAGATGGTATCTCCGACCTTCAAGGCGATATCTATACCATTGTGGTTTCTGTTCCAGCGCACACCGTAGCGTGATGTTATACGACCAACCTTCGGGTAGCGGTAGCCTTTGAGAGAATCGACCAGGCGGAGTCGCACACTCGTGGGAAGCGAGGAGAGTGCGACATCCTTATATGCCGATATATCCTTGGTATTCCAGCACTTATCATAGACCGTAGAGTCCTGCTCGGCGGGGCGGAGTGCCACGTATCGCCATGAGTTATCGTTGAAAAGCACCACCTTCAAGTCGGGATTTTCGGTCGGCAGGGTATCTACCACAATGGGCGACAGGAGCGGCTCTATCGGCTTAATTGCGGGCGAGAGCGTCACCGCAGGGGTGTTTACCGTCGGAGTCACCGCAGGGGCAGATGCAGCCTCCGCAGGGGTATTGGTTGTGGGGGTCACAGCCTCCGCAGAGGCATTGGTTGTGGGAGTTGCCGCCTCCGTGTCGGAGAGCGTCACCCCCTCTGCAAAAGCAGCGAAGGCGCATGGCAGTACCAGCGCAAAAAACATGAATCTCTTCATCTATATAACAATCTCTATTTACAATCTTTAAGCAGGTCGGCAGCACTCTCCAATGCGGCGTAAAACTCGGCGCCATAGCGACGCTCGATAGGCTCCTGCAACGCCTTATACATCGGCACTCCGTGCTTACGGCCATATTCGCAGGCACATCGGCAGATATCCCAACGATGGTAGTTAAGGCCTACGCTACCATTCGAAAACTGCACCTCTCGGATAGGGTAGAGGTGGCACGAGATAGGCTTCTTGAAGGAGCATTTGCCATCACGGTATGCCGCCTCGATGGCGCAGAGGGTCAATCCCTCCTCGTTGCGGAAGGTATAGGCGCACTCGGCTCCGTTGACCAGAGGGGTTGTATAGTCACCCTCGATGTCAACTACCATAAAGCCCTGCTCCTCGACCGCAGCGATGCCCTCAGGGGTCATATACGGCTTATAATTCTCGTACTCCTCCTCCAAAATATCCACCTCGTCGAGTTCGAGCGGTGCGCCCGAATCGCCCTCGATACAACACTCGCCCTTGCAAACCGAAAGGTCGCAACAGAACGGCTCGGTCAGAATATCCGTACTTACGATTTTGCCCTCTATCTCTATCATCGTCTTCGCTATTTACGCAGTGTATCCTCAATAACTATATCGAACAGTTCGCCGAGCGTGATACCCATAGCACGAGCCTGCTTCGGCACAATGCTGCCTCCGCTCATGCCAGGAATCGAATTAACCTCAATCATATACGGCTCGCCCTGCTCGGTAACGATAAAGTCGATGCGCACGATACCTCGGCAACGGCACGCCTTATACACGGTGCGGGTTGCCTCGTTGAGTCGCTCTCGCCACTGGTCGCTGATAGGGGCAGGTGTAATCTCGTCGGACATGCCTGCCGTATATTTAGCCTCGTAGTCGAAGAAGGCCTTCTTCGAGACAATCTCCGTGATTGGGAGGATATACTCCTTATCCGCAGTGATAAGGATGCCACAGCCCATCTCTCGGCCCGTGATGCACTCCTCGACAAGCACCTCCTCGCTCTCGGCAAAGGCTGCCTCCACAGCCTCGGCGATCTGCTCGGCAGAGGTTACTCTGCTCACTCCAAAACTACTGCCGCTGGCGTTCGGCTTCACGAACATAGGCAGACCCAACTCGGCCACAAGTGCCTCACTATCAACCTTATCGCCACGCTGCAACAACACCTCTCGTGCCAGGTTTATGCCTCGGTCGGCAACAGCACGCTTGGTCGAAATCTTGTCGAACGTGATGGTCGATGAAACCTGCGAGCAGGAGGAGTAGGGGATACCCATCATATCGAGGTAGCCCTGCAACTTGCCATCCTCACCAGGTGTGCCATGGATGATGATGAGCGCATACTCGAACTCGGTACGCTCCCCCTCGACCGTGAGCGAGAAGTCGTTCTTGTCCAAGTCATAACGCTTGCCGTCGGGTGCCGTATAGACCCAATCTCGGTGGTGGAGGTCGATGACCTTCACATCGTATTTCGCAGCATCGAGAGCCTCGGCTATCTGCTCGGCACTCTGCAATGCAATTTCACGCTCCGAGGAGTCTCCTCCCGCCAGGAGCGCAATCTTCAATCTATTACTCATTATTCGGTATATAACTTATTCTGTACAATATAACTCTCCACCGCAGGGACAACCTTGTCCGAGATGGATGCTCCCGTGCGCACGGCATGGCGCACATCGGTCGCAGCGTAGTCGTAGAGCGGTGCCTCGGCCAGGAAGGTCACTCTATCGGCCAACTTCTCAACCTCGTAACCACTTCGTGGATAGACCATTACGTGGTAGTTGTCGAGTATCGCCTCTGCCTCACGCCACCTATCGAACGAGGCGAGGTTGTCGGCTCCAATCAGCACCGAGAACTCCATCTGCGAGCCAAACTCTCGGCTCAGGAAGCGCAACGTATTGATGGTATAGGAGGGCCTTTCGAGGGTCAACTCCACGGCCGAGACCTTGATGCGGTCGGGGTAGCGGGATGCCTCGCAAGCAAGTTGGCACATCTCGTAGCGGCTGAACTCAGGGGCAAGTTCATCGCTCTGCTTATGGGGATTTTGGGGCGAAACAATAAGCACCACCTCGTCGCCGAGCCCCTGCTCGACAATCCACTCCGCAAGGGCAATATGCCCCCTATGCACGGGGTTGAACGAGCCAAAATAGAGTACCTCTCGCTGCTTCATCGTCTGCTTCATCGTCTGTTCTGCTGCTTGCTTTATTATACCTTTATTGCCTTATCTGCGGCCTTCTTTCCTGCCTTATCTGTTGCCTTCTTTCCTGCCTTATCTGTTGCCTTCTGCGCCCTCTACAATGCTGTTACTCAGCAATAAAAGCGTCGATAATCTTGCGTGTATCGGCAATGGCAGTCGCCAGGTCGTCGTTGATGACCGTGCAGTCGAACTGCGGTGCCTTCTCCATCTCGAAACCCGCCTTTGCAACACGCTTGGCAATAACCTCCGCTGCGTCGGTGGCACGACCCACAAGGCGACGCTCCAACTCCTCAATCGACGGCGGCATGATGAATATCGAGCGAGCCTTATCGCCAAAGATGCGTTTGAGGTTGATTCCGCCCATGACATCCACATCGAAGATGATGATGTTGCCCTTGGCCCAGATGCGCTCAACCTCGCTGCGCAATGTGCCGTAGCAGGTACCGGCATAGACCTCCTCCCACTCGACAAACTTATCCTGCGCAACCGCCTCGGCAAACTCCTCCGACGTAAGGAAGTAGTAATCCTTGCCGTGCTGCTCCGCTCCTCTCGGCGCACGTGATGTGGCCGAAACCGAGAACTCAAACTGCGGATAGACCTTCAACAACTCGTGAACTATCGTGGTCTTGCCCGAACCGCTGGGGGCTGAAAAAATAACGATTTTCTCCATTATCTCGCTCATTATAAAACGTTTAGCACCTGCTCCTTTATCTTCTCCAACTCATCCTTCATCTGCACCACCAACTTCTGAATCTCGTGGTCGTTGGCCTTCGAGCCCGTGGTGTTAATCTCACGGCCCATCTCCTGCGCTATGAATCCGAGTTTGCGACCCGCCTGCGGCTCCTGGGCGGCAACCTCACGGAAGTACTTGCAGTGGTTGTGAAGGCGCACACGCTCCTCGGTGATGTCCAACTTCTCGATGTAGAATATCATCTCCTGCTCCAAGCGGTTGTTATCAACCTCGACTCCGAGTTTGGCGATGCCTTCGAGGATGCGCTCACGAACGGCAGAGGTTCGGCTCTCCTCGTATGGGGTTATCTGCTCACGGTAGGCCCAAATCTTGTCCACACGGCGCAAAAGGTCAGCCATAAGCACCTCTCCCTCCTGCGCACGGAACTCGTCGAGGTGGGCAGCAGCCTCACTCACGGCCTGCACCACGGCTTGAAGTTCCTCTTCGGATGGCGCTTGCACATCGTTGGCATTCACCACGTTAGGCATACGCAACACGGCAGCCACAATCTGGTCATACGAAGGCTCTACGCCCGCAAGAGCGCACGCCTCGGTAACCTGCGAGAGGTAGGCACGGAACTGCTCCTTATCGACCTGCGCAGCACTCTGCACCTCACGGCTCTCGACCGTAACGAAGAGGTCCACCTTGCCACGCACGAGTTGCTTGGCGAGCAACGAACGCACCTCAGCCTCGACGGAGCGATAGATTGACGGCATCTTCACCGCAAGGTCCAACTGCTTCGAGTTGAGCGAGCGAATCTCGGCGATGATGCTCTTATTTTCGAGTTTGACTTCGGCTTTGCCGAATCCTGTCATTGATTTCTGCATAGGGCATATAGTTTAATTGCGCAAAGATAGGAAAAATTTCGGGAAAAAGGGGAGGGGAGCGATAGGGAATTTAGAGAAATTAGGGAATTTAGGGAAATTAGGGACAACCTCCCTTAAACTCCCTAAACTCCTTAAACTCCTTAAAATTTCACAAATTACACAATTACACGCCCATGTAATTGTGTAATTATGTAATTGTGAAATCTCCATCCTACCCGTTCAGATACAGACACGAATCTTCGCAGCGCAGGCGACCCGCTTTGAGGCTGCGACTGATGCGTACCTGGGTTCGATTAAGCCCCCAGCCATACATGCTCATCAACTTCTCTGTCAGCACTTTACGTTCGACTCCGTTGGGGAAGTCGTTGCGCATAACGCTCACGCACACATCATCCGTCTCACGGCCAGGGGTGGTCGGCACTTCGCACTCCTCGGGCAGACCCTCCTCCGTCACGAGGAAGGCAAAGGGCTCGAAGGGCTCGTTGCGGCAGAACTGAGGCTCCACAATCGAGCAATCCGACACCTTATGCACGTAGAGCACCGTTTCGGCCTTGCGTTGCAGTGTCGAGCCGATATGACCTCGTGCCTTGTCACTATTGGGGTTGGTATGCAGCACCACCATAATATGACAATTATACTTGGTCGTGTAGGCCATCAGCGAACCCACGATGCGGTCCGACTCCTCGATGTCATTCGTATTATACATCAGGTCGCTAATACCATCTACAACCACCAATTTAGGTCGGTAGAGGTCTATCGCCTTATACAACACTTCGGCTCTCTCCTTAGGCTCTATCTCTCGCAGAGTCAGCACGTTAAGCATATCGCTACTGCGCCCTTCGGGCAGATTCGCCATGCGGTGTATGCGCTTGGCGACCCTCGCCACGTGGCTCTCCGCCTGCTCGGTATCCACCCATAGAACAGTAGGGGGAGAGTAGGTAAAATCGTGTGTGTGGCGCTCCACCTGACTGCGCACGTACTCGCCTACGAGCATAGTACACAAAAAGGTCTTTTTGCTCTTGGCTTCGCCCACAACCGCCGAGAGGTTACCCTCCGACGCTATACATATATAATCGTGCGTAAGCACAGGTATAGGGTCGGGAATCTTGCGTGAGAGGTCAACCAAGTGGGGCGACACCTCCTCCGTAAGTCGCTCAATACGAGCGCTATGGCGATTGCCGCCATTGAGTTCTCGTGCTACCTCCGCACGTCGGGCTTCGGCTGCCGCCTCCTGCTCAGGAGTGTAAGTGGGGGAGGTGGTCTGCGTAGGAGTTTGTACGGGACTGTTGGTAGGTGTAGAGGGTTGGTTGTTGGTAGGCGTTAAGGGGCTGATGCGCTGAGGGTTTTGGCTCTCCGCCTCCACCTCTGCCATCATCTCTCGAAGGCTTAGGCCGGGTATGCCTCTACGCCTTGCTGCTGCCTCGTGCAAAGGGGCAGAAACATTGATGTTCTGTGGCATAAAAGTATGTGTTAAAGGGTTGATAATATAGCCTCTTGGGGCGAGTGCTACAAGTTCAAGGTTTGAACTACGGTGCAAATATAATACATTTTTACCCCCTTGTCAAGAGGTTTGCACAAAAAAATGTTAAATATTTGAACATAGGAGGATTTCACAATTACACAATTACACGATTACATGGGCGTGTAATTGTGTAATTGTGTAATTTTAGGGGGGGGCAAGAGGGAATTTAGGGAATTTAGGGAATTTAGGGACAGCCCTCCCTAAACTCCTTAAACTCCCTAAACTCCTTAAACTCCCTATCTCTCCTCCCCCACGAAAATTTTCGACCCGATACGCACCATCGTAGAGCCGCAAGAGATGGCTAAATCGTAGTCGTCGGACATACCCATAGAGAGGGTATCAAACGTAGAATCGAAGTGCGGTGTGAGCACCTTTTTGATATTAAATAACTGCTCGAAGTTGCTGCGGATAACGCTCTCATCATCAGTATTTGTAGCCATACCCATTATACCACGTACCCGCACATTCGGCATAGCCTCCAAAGCGCCCGAACGAACGAACTCCAAAAGCCCCTCGGCAGCCCATCCGCTCTTGGTCTGCTCCTCGGCCACATGCACCTCCAACAGCACGTCGATAACACGACCGCAACGTGCCGCCTCCTTGTCTATCAGGCGCAGCAGACGCTCGCTATCGACCGACTGCACCAGCGCCACAAACGGAGCGATAGAGCGCACCTTGTTTGTTTGCAGGTGGCCAATCATATGCCACTCGACATCCTTGGGCAGCGACTCGTACTTTACGAGCAACTCCTGCACTCGGCTCTCGCCAAAGATGCGCTGACCCGCATCGTAGGCCTCTTTGAGCGCCTCCACGGGGTGATATTTCGACACGGCAACGAGCGTAACCCCCTGCGGGAGCGAGGCTCTGAGTTCGGCTATTTTGGAAGATACTGACATAGGCTCTGCTTTTGACCGATGCAAAGGTACAAATTCTTCGCAAAAAACTCCTCACGAGCGCACATATAATCAAAGATTTTTCCTATCTTTGTCGGGTTGGCGCACGTGCGCATTGCGCCGCATACGCCCGAAACACGTGCAAAAGATTGTGTAACAAGAATTTAACTAACATAAAAACACTACAAGATTATGGCAGAGGTTGTAATTATGCCGAAACAGGGTCAGTCAGTGGAGAGTTGCATCCTGACTGAACTCAAAAAGAAGAAGGGCGACAAAGTCGCCGTGGGCGATATTCTATTCGCCTACGAAACCGACAAGGCCTCATTCGAGGAGGAGTCGAAGTTCGAGGGTACGGTACTCGCAGTACTCTACAATGAGGGTGACGAGATTCCCGTACTCAGCAACGTGATGGTTATCGGAGCCGAGGGCGAGAACATCGATGCGCTTTGCCAGGGCGGCACCGCCGAGAGCGCAACTACCGCATCAGCACCCGCAACGGAGGTTGTCGAGGCAGCGGCACCAGCATCAGCCGAGAGCGCCGCAACGGCACCTACCGCAGCACCTACCGCAGTGGTAACACCTACCGCAGTGGTAACACCAGGTTGTGGCGTATCGCCAAGAGCCCGCAGCCTTGCAGCCAAGGAGGCTATAAACCTTGCCAAAGTGGCAGGCACTGGCCCTAATGGCCGCATCATCGAGCGAGATGTGCAGAGATCAATTGACGCTACGGCGAAGAAGACACCGCTGGCGAAGGCTATCGCCCGTGAGACCGACGGCTCAGTGCCGCTACGAGGCTATGGCCTTGCAGGGGCAATCAAGGGTTCCGATGTAGCAGAGGTAGCCGCTTATGCAGCCTCTTATGCAGCAAAGACTGGCTCAACCACCAGACCAAAGGTGGTAGATGGCCCGGACAATGTTGTAAAGCCGCTCTCGAATATGCGCAAAATCATCGCCAAGGCTATGCACTCGTCGTTGCAGAACTCGGCACAACTTACCCACCACCTCAGCGCCGACGCTCGTCGCATGATGGAGTTGCGCAAGGCTGCGAAGGTGGCAATGGAGGAGGGCAGACTCTCAACCAAGATTACCCTCAACGACCTAGTATGCTACGCTGTGGTGAAGACACTGATGCAGTACCCGAACGTAAACTCACACTTCCTCGGCGACTCGATGCGCCTCTTCCACAAGGTACACCTCGGCTTGGCGGTCGATACCGAGCGTGGATTGATGGTCCCTGCCGTGCGCAATGCCGACGAACTCTCGATTGTAGAGTTGGCCGAGCGCTTGAAGGAGGTTGCTTCGGCGTGCCGCAAGGGCTCGATTGACCCCGATATTCTGCCGAGCGAGGCCGCTACATTCACCGTATCAAACCTCGGAGGCTATGGCGTGGAGATGTTTACCCCTGTCATCAACCTGCCGCAAAGCGCTATCCTCGGCGTAAACACCATAGTTCCACGCCCGAAGGATATTGGCGGCGGCGTATATGCCTTCGTTCCACACATCGGTTTGAGCCTCACGTATGACCACCGTGCTTTGGATGGCGGCGAGGCAACCCGCTTCTTGAAGCAGATAGCAACCGAAATCGAAAACCTTGACATCACATTCTAACTAACGATTAAACGCATTACAACAATGATAGATTTAGCAATTATCGGCGGAGGTCCTGCCGGATACGTAGCCGCAGAGAGAGCGGGTAGCAAAGGACTCAAAGTAGTACTCTTCGAGAAGCGAGAGTTGGGCGGTGTCTGCCTCAACGAGGGATGCATCCCTACCAAGACGCTGCTTTACAGCGCCAAGGTTTACGATACGGCCACTCACGGCGATAAGTACGGCGTATTTGCCGAGGGAGCAACCTTCGACTTCGGCAAGATTATGGAGCGCAAGAATAGGGTAGTACGCCGCTTGGTTGGCGGTGTAGGAGCCAAGATGAAGGCACACGGAGTGCAGGTCGTAAAGGGCAACGCCATGATTGAGGGTCGCAGTGCCGAGGGCATCAAGATTACCTGCAACGAGGAGACCTTCCTTGCGTCGAAACTCCTCATCTGTACCGGCTCGGAGGCCTTCGTACCACCAATTCCTGGCCTTCAAGAGGCGGGCGATGTGGTTATGACCAACCGTGAGGTGCTCGCACTCAAAGAGCAGCCAAAGAGCCTTGTCATCATCGGTGGTGGCGTTATCGGTATGGAGTTCGCAAGCCTCTACAACAGCCTCGGCACCGAGGTTACCGTGATAGAGATGCTTCCGGAGATTCTCGGCGGCTTGGACAACGAACTCAGCGCAATGCTTCGAGGCATCTACGCCAAGAAGGGCGTGGCGTTCAACCTCTCGTGCAAGGTTACCAAGATTGACGGCAATGTCGTGACATACGTCGATAGCGAGGGCAACGAGCATACGGTAAGCGGCGAGAAGATTCTTGTCAGCGTAGGTCGTCGTCCTGTCGTTACGGGCTTCGGCTTGGAGAGCCTCGGCGTAGAACTCAACCGTGGCGGCATCAAGGTCGATAGCAAGATGCGCACCAACGTACCGGGCGTATATGCTGCGGGTGACGTTACAGGCTTCTCGCTCCTGGCACATACAGCCAGCCGTGAGGGCGAGGTTGTGGTGAACAACCTTACGGGCCGTAATGACATCATGCGCTACGACGCTATCCCCGGCGTAGTATATACCAACCCTGAGATTAGCGGAGTAGGCTTGACCGAGGAGAGTGCCAAGGCAAAGGGTATCGCCTACAAGGTTGCATCGCTGCCAATGGCATACGCAGGTCGTTTCGTAGCCGAGAACGAGGGCGGAAACGGCGTCTGCAAGGTCCTCGTAGGTGCAAAGCACGGCGAGGTGCTGGGCGTACACATGCTCGGAAACCCGTCGAGCGAGATGATTTATGGAGCCTGCATCGCCATTGAGGCAGAACTCACACTCAAAGAGTTGGAGGAGGTTGTATTCCCTCACCCAACCGTATCAGAGATATTCAAGGAGACAGCATTCGCCTTCGAATAACCCCCAAACAGAGATAAATAGAGTAATAACAAATAAATAGAAAACACTATGCCAAAGTCACTATTCGTAGATCCCGTAGAGTTGAGAAAAGCGGGCGAGATTAACTTTGCACCGATTCCTGTGAATCAGTATAACAAGAGCGTTAAGGAGGAGTTGGCCGAGCAGAACTTTACAGCCGACGACCTCAAACGCATCTATCGTGATATGTTTATCATCCGTGAGTTCGAGACAATGCTCAACCTTGTCAAGACCACAGGCGGCTACAACGGCGTTGAGTACAACAACCCGGGTCCTGCCCACCTCTCAATGGGTCAGGAGGCAGCAGCCGTAGGTATGGCCTACAACCTCGACACCGACGACTTCATCTTCGGCTCACACCGTAGCCACGGCGAGATTCTGGCCAAGGGTCTGCGCTCAATCGAGATTCTTCCGGAGGAGGAACTCAAACGAGTAATGGAGGAGTTCTGGGGTGGAGCAACCCTCGAAGTAGCCAAGAAGGGCTGCAAGAGCGAGTCGGTTAAGGATTTGGGTATCTGCTTCCTCCTCTACGGCGCCATGGCAGAGATTTTTGCCCGCATCACAGGCTTCAACAAGGGCTTGGGCGGCAGTATGCACACCTTCTTCACTCCGTTCGGCATCTACCCGAACAACGCAATCGTAGGAGGTAGCGGCAGCATTGCAGTAGGCGCAGCACTCTACAAGAAGGTAAACCGCAAGAAGGGTATCGTTATCGCCAACCTCGGCGATGGCGCACTCGGCCGTGGTCCGGTTATGGAGGGTATGACCTTCGCATCCATGGACCAGTTCACCCACCTCTGGGAGGGCGATATGAAGGGTGGACTCCCTGTATTGTTCAGCATCATGGACAACCAATACGCCATGGGTGGTCAAACCCGAGGCGAGACCGAGGGCTACAACTTCGCTGCCCGTATCGCCGCAGGTTTCAACATCGACTCAATGCATGCCGAGCGTGTCGATGGCTACAACCCATTGGCAGTAATCGACGGTTTCCGCCGCAAGAAGGCTCTGCTCGAAGAGAAGAAGGGTCCGGCATTGCTCGACATCGTAACATACCGTTATAGCGGCCACTCGCCATCGGATGCCTCTACATACCGCACCCCTGAGGAGATTAAGGCTTGGGAGGATATCGACTGCATCAAGTGCTTTGGCGAGAAGTTGGTCGAGGCAGGTGTTGCCACACAAGCAGAGTTGGAGGCTATCACCGAGCAGATGCGAAGCGTAATCTTCGAGATGTACAAACTCGCAATCGACGAGCAACTCTCTCCACGCATGGACCTGGAAAAGAATCCGGAGATGCTCGGCGAGATGATGTACTCGAACGGCAGTGTGGACTCTATGAGCGACGCTACGCCTGACGTAAACCACCCGATAGAGGAGAATCCACGAGTGAAGTCGTTGGCAACCAAGGAGCGTTTCGCCTTCGACAAGGATGGCAAGCCATTCTCAAAGATGAAGACCTTCGGTTTGAAGGATGCCCTCTTTGAGGCTATTATCAACCGTTTCTACAAGGATGCATCACTCGTTGCATACGGAGAGGAAAACCGTGATTGGGGTGGCGCATTCGCCGTATATCGAGGCCTGACCGAGGCTCTGCCTTACCACCGCCTCTTCAACTCGCCAATCTCCGAGGCAGCCATTATCGGTACTGCTATCGGCTACGCAATGTGCGGTGGTCGTGTCATTCCGGAGATTATGTACTGCGACTTCCTCGGTTGCTGCGGCGACGAGGTATTCAACCAGTTGCCAAAGTGGCAGGCTATGAGCGGCAACATCCTCAAAATGCCTGTTGTCGTACGTGTATCGGTAGGTAGCAAGTATGGCGCACAGCACTCGCAGGATTGGACCTCGCTATGCACCCACATCCCTGGATTGAAGGTTGTATTCCCTGTAACTCCATACGATGCCAAGGGTCTTATGAACGCAGCATTGCAGGGTACCGACCCTGTCATCTTCTTCGAGAGCCAGCGTATCTACGACATCGGCGAGCAGTTCCACGAGGGTGGCGTTCCGAAGGGATACTACGAACTCCCTATCGGCGAGCCTGACGTGAAACGAGAGGGTAGCGATTTGACCATCCTCACGGTCGGAGCAACCCTCTACCGTGCCCTCAAAGCGGCCGACATCTTCAAGGAGAAGTACGGCATCAGCGCAGAGGTTATCGACGCTCGTTCGCTCGTACCGTTCAACTACGAGAAGGTTTTGGAGTCGGTCAAGAAGACCGGCAAGATTATCATCGCAGGCGACGCTTCGGCACGTGGCTCGTTCTTGAACGACCTTGCATCGAACATCACCTCGATGGCATTCGACCACCTCGACGCAGCACCTGTGGTATTGGGCTCACGTAACTGGATTACCCCTTGCCACGAGTTGGAGGAGGCCTTCTTCCCTCAGCCGCAGTGGTTTGTGGATGCTTACCACGAGAAGATTGCGCCGATTGCCGGCTACACCCCTGCCACCAACATGACAGATGCCGAGATGGTACGTCGTGCAAAGGCGGGCGTATAACGGCCAAAAAACGGCGTATAAACGACTTTCATAGCAGATGAAACAAATAGAACAACTCATAGAGATATCACGCAAATATGGCCAAGACAGCCGTTTCGTGATAGCCGGAGGAGGCAACACCTCGTATAAGGACGACAAGCGACTCTGGGTTAAGGCAAGCGGTCATGCGCTGGCAACAATCACAGAGGAGGGCTTTGCGGTGCTGGACCGAGAGAAGATGAATATCATCTCCACCAAGCAGTATAGCACAGACTCGTCACTGCGAGAGGCAGAGGCAACCGAGGACCTTATGGCGGCCTGCATAACCAAGGGCCGCAAACCCTCGGTAGAGGCCTCGTTGCACAATGCCATGAGCGCACCATTTATCGTACACCTGCACCCGACCATGATTAACGGTCTTATGTCGAGTATGGATGTCGAGGCTCAAACCTCACGTCTTTTCGGCGACGAGGTGCTCTATGTCCCATACTCCGACCCGGGATACGCTCTCTACATGAAGGTATCCAAGGCTATTGCGGAGTATGTGGCAAAACAGGGCTGCGAGCCACAAGTGATTCTTTTGCAGAACCACGGCATCTTTGTCGGAGCCGACACCACACAGGAGATTGAAGCAATCTACGACAGGGTATTATCTACCATTGAGCACGAAATATCTGCGCCACTGCCCGAGGGTGAGGCAGAGGTGGGCGACTTCGTGAGCGAGGTTGTACCGGCTATCCGAATGATGGTCAGCCGTGGTGGCGAGAGCCGCACCTTGAAGGTGGTGAACAGCCAACTTATCGAGTGGTTTGCCCAGAGCGAGGAGCATTTCAACAAGGTCGCAGGGCCATTCTCGCCCGATTCCGGTATCTACTGCAACTCCAAGTATATCTATATCTCTGCCGACGGCGTGGATGCAATTCTCAGGGAGGCAGAGCAGAAGATTCAGGAGTACAAGAGCAGTAACGGATACGACCCTAAGGTCATCCTGATCAAGGGTATCGGTTTGGTATGCATCGGTCGCAACGCCAAGGAGTGCGGCATCGTAGAGGATGTCTATCTCGATATGATGAAGATTGCCTGGTATGCCCAATCCTTCGGCGGAGAGCATCCTATGACACCGGAGCAGAGACTCTTTGTAGATAATTGGGAGTCTCATCGTCCGAAGTTCAAGACCGCAGGTAATGGCCGTGTAGAGAATAGAATATTCATCGTCACGGGTGCAGCGCAGGGCTTTGGCGAGGGCATTGCCAAGTGCCTTATCCGAGAGGGTGCCAACATCGTTGTTGCCGACCTTAACGAAGAGACGGGGCGTACAACAACTGCCGAGTTGAACAGAATGGCTTCGGGCAACAAAGCGATATTCGCCAAGTGCAACATAACCGACCCAGAGAGCCTTAAAGCGCTCATAAAGAGTACGATATGCAACTTTGGAGGCTTGGACGTCTTTGTCAGCAACGCAGGTATTGCACGTGCCGGCGACTTGGAGACAATGACACTCGAAAGCCTTGAATTGATAGCAAAAATCAACTACAACGGCTACTTCCTCTGCACCCAGGCTGCAAGCCGAGTGATGAAACTCCAAAACCGATACAACGGAGAGAATTGGGGCGACATCATCCAGATTAACTCCAAGAGTGGTTTGCGTGGCTCGAAGGCCAACTTCGCCTATTCGGGCAGCAAGTTTGGCGGTATCGGCTTGACCCAATCCTTCGCACTCGAATTGGCTCCGTTCCGCATCAAGGTAAACTCCATCTGTCCGGGCAACTTCTACGACGGACCACTGTGGAGCGACCCTGAGAACGGCCTCTTCTTGCAGTATCTCAACGCAGGAAAGGTTCCGGGAGCAAAGAGCGTGGAGGATGTAAAGGAGTACTATCTGTCGCAGGCTCCAATGCGCAAGGGTTGCAATCCGTCGGATGTATGCAAGGCGGTATTATACCTCATTGAGCAGACCTGCGAGACCGGTCAGGCACTCCCGATTACGGGTGGACAGGTGATGCTCAACTAACAGATAACGAGCGTATTCTGTCGCAAAACAGCGATTACGAACGCTCCAACAACCAAGACCCTGCACCCAACAATGCAGGGTCTGGCTTTGCCACCATTTTAGACCACACGCAGTAAAACGCAACGCAGAATTTAGGGATGAGGATTCTCGTCAGTGAATATAGGGATGCAGAGCGCAATCTGGACTTGGAGCAGGAGTTGCTCGCAGGCTCGGAGGAGGTCGTATTGCTCTATATCAACGACCCTGCCGTGATTGTCGGCCGAAATCAAACCATTGAGGCTGAAATCGACGGCGACTACTGCATGCAACACGGCATTAAGGTCGTTCGACGCAAGTCGGGTGGTGGGGCAGTCTATCACGATGGCGGAAATCTCAACTACGCAATTATCTGCAACGGAGGCGAACGCCCATTAGACCGTGATTATACCGAAGCGGTCGTATGGGCTTTACGACACTTAGGCATAGATGCCACGACGGGCAAACGAGGCGAAATCCGAGTAGGGGAGTCAAAGATTTCGGGCAGTGCGAGCATGGTGAGCGGAGGACGAGTTCTCTTTCACGGCACACTCCTCTTCAATGCCGACCTTACAAGGCTTGAAGCGGCACTGCAAGGCGACGATAGCCGCCGAGGCAAGGGGGTAAAATCGGTACGCAGCAAGGTTACAAACCTCGCCCCTATGCTTCCCGACATCGCCGACATAGAGGCCTTTACGGAGCATTTACGCATAGCTCTCACGGAGTTTTACAGCCGACACAAAGAGGAACTCCAACAATAAAAACAGGCCTAAAAACAGCATAAAAAACTTAAATACACGACACTATATGAAACGATTTATCCTAACCCTTGCATTGGCCATAAGCAGCGTGACAGCCTTCGCCTGCACCAACTTTATCGTCACCAAGGGTGCATCGACCGACGGCTCGGTAATGGTCACCTATGCCGCCGACTCACACGCACTTTATGGTGCGCTCTACCACTATACTCCCGCTCGCAAGGCAGCCGCTACAATGGCTGTACACGATTGGGATACAGGTCGTTACCTCGGCGATATAGCACAAGCCGAGAGGACCCACTCGACAATCGGCAATATGAACTGCCACTCGCTCATCATCACCGAGACCACATGGGGAGGATTGGAGCAATTGGAGGATCCCGCAGGTAAGATTGACTACGGCTCGCTGATATACATCACGCTGCAACGTGCCACAAATGCACGTGAGGCAATAGCGACGATTGCCGACCTCGCCAACACCTATGGTTACGCCTCTTCGGGCGAGTCATTCTCTGTTGCTGACGCTGACGAGGCTTGGATTATGGAACTTATCGGCAAGGGCAACTCGACAAACGACCCTTCACGCAAGGGTATCGTCTGGGTGGCACGCCGCATTCCTGACGGCTACGTCTCGGCACACGCCAACCAGGCCCGTATCTCGACATTCCCGCTCAACGACCCTGAGAACTGCCTCTATTCAGAGGATGTAATCTCCTTCGCCCGCAAGGAGGGTCTCTATACCGGTAGCGATGAGGAGTTCAGTTTCTGTCACACCTACGCACCTGCCGATTTCGGCGCACTGCGTGGTTGCGAGGCACGTGTATGGAGTTTCTTCCGCACCGTGGCTGACGGTATGGAGCAATACACGGACTACGCTATGGGCTACAACCCTGAAAACCGTATGCCTCTGTGGGTTAAGCCACGTGAGAAGGTATCTCCAAAGGTTGTTTTCGACGCTATGCGTGACCAGTACGAGGGTACTCCTATGGATATGACTACCGACCTTGGTGCCGGCGGTCATCACTGCCCATACCGCTGGCGACCAATGTATTGGAAGGTCGATGGCGTACAGTACTGCAACGAGCGTGCAACGGCTACCCAGCAGACCGGCTTCTGGCTCTGCGGACAGGCTCGCAAGGGCAAGACCGGCATCCTCTGGTTTGGCGTGGATGACGCCGCAACCTCGTGCCTGACACCTATCTACTGTACCACAACCGAGGTACCTCACACCCTGAGCGAGAGCAATGGCTCAATGCTTCGCTACTCTCCGACCTCTATGTTCTGGCTCTTCAACCGTGTAACCAACTTCGCTTATATGCGATACGACATGATATCAGCCGACATCCGCAAGGTGGTAGATAAGTGGGAAAACGAGCGCTTAGCGGAGGTTGAGAGTGTGGATGCCACCGCAGCAAAACTCTCTCCAAAACGAGCCGCAAAGGTGCTTGCAGAGTACTCTCTTGCAACGGCGCAAAGACTCTTCGACCGTTGGACAGAGTTGGACCACTACCTCCTTGTAAAGTACATGGACGGCAACGTAAAATCGGAGAACGAGAAGGGCTTTATCGACAACGGAAATGGTTGCGATATTCCCGACAAAATCCAGTTCCCAGGCTATAACGAGAAGTGGAAGAGAGCCGTTGCGGCAGACAACGGTGATATACTAAAAGTTGTTAAGTAACAATTACTTGCAAAAGTTATATCAAGCAATAAAGCAAGAGAGAGGCTGCCTCGTTTTGAGGTAACCTCTCTCTCTTTTATTGTAAGGTCCAACTAACTATTCAACCTTCCCGAAGACCTCCTTCGGATAGACCACATCGCTTAGGAACAACCCCTGTGCAGGAGCACCTGCACTCGATCTCTGCAACTCCTTCGCCTCGACAATCGAGCGAAACTCCTCGACCGAGTATCTGCCACGTCCCACATCGACCAACGTACCGACAATCGAGCGCACCATATTACGCAAGAATCTGTCGGCTCGGATACGGAATCGCAACACACCCTCATCCTGCCAATCCCACTTGGCATAGAGCAGATGGCAGATATTGGTCTTATTGTTCGAGTTGAGTTTAGCAAACGAGGTAAAATCCTCATATTCGACCAGCGCCTTTGCCGCCTCGTTCATCTTATCCACATCGAGTGGCACGTAATACATCCACGCCGAGTGGCGACGGAAAGGGCATTTTCGGGTCGAGATATAGTATGTATATTCCCTCTCCCTTGCATCAAATCGAGCGTGTGCACCATCAGCCACGGGGGTAACGGAATCGATAGAGATATCGAACGGCAACATCCTATTGAGTTTATAGAGCACCTGCTCCGTATCCAACTCGACAGTCGAATCGAAGTGCGCCACGTAGTACGACGCATTGACACCCGTATCGGTACGACCTGCACCGACAATCTCGATAGGCTCCCTCAGCAGTTTACTGAGCGCCGCCTCAATCGTCTGCTGCACGGTGGGCATATCGGGCTGTATTTGCCACCCGCAGTAGGCTCCACCATCATATTTCAACTCCAAAAAGTATCGCATAACAGAACAAAGGTAATAATATTTTCACATTAAACCACTTTTCCGCTTTTATTTATTACCTTTGCGGATTGGAATATATTTTTAATATATTAGAACCCTATTAACATTATGAAAGTTGCTATCATAGGATATGGTAAAATGGGTCACGAGATTGAGAAAATTCTCTTGCAGCGTGGCCACACAGTAGGTCTTATCATCGACCAAAACAACGCCGAGGATCTCTGCGCAGAGCGACTCGCAGGCATTGATGTTGCCATCGAGTTCACAATGCCACAGACCGCATACAACAACATCCGCACCTGCATAGAGTCGGGTGTGGCAATCGTCAGCGGCACCACCGGATGGACGGAGCGTCTGCCCGAATTACAGGAGTTGTGCCGTGAGCGTGGAGGTGCAATGATTTACTCGTCGAACTACTCCCTGGGAGTAAACATTGCCTTCCGTATCAACCGCCGCCTGGCAGAGTTGATGAACGTATGCGACAACTACGACGTTCGCATCGAGGAGATCCACCACACACAGAAGAAGGATGCTCCGAGTGGCACAGCGATAACCCTGGCCGAGGGTATCATCTCCAACATCGAGCGCAAGAGCGGCTGGCACTGCATCGAGCCACAGCAGGGCGAGGAGTCACGTCCGCAGGCCGACAGCATCGAGATAACCTCACTGCGTGAGGGTATGGTACCAGGCACTCATACTGTGACATACGAATCGGAGGACGACGTGTTGGAGGTACGCCACACGCTCAAAAGCCGCCGAGCATTGGCCACAGGCGCAGTTATTGCAGCAGAGTTCATCTGCGGCAAGAGCGGAGTATTCACAATGGACGACATCCTCAACTAACCGTTGCAATCATGATTAAGTTTCTAAAAAATCGTTGGGTACGCCTGGCAACAGCCTCACTGATATACATCCTGCTCTGCGTAGTATGGACGGGCAACCTGTGGATGTTGTTGGGCCTGCCGCTCATATACGACTACTTCATCTCACGCCTTATCCATCGCCACATCGGCCTGCGCAATAAGGCCTTGTGCGAGAAGTATCCGCTCTGGAAGAGCATCTACGGCTGGATTGATGCCGTGGTATGGGCTGTCGTAGCCGCTACACTCATACATCTCTTTGTATTCCAATTATACAAAGTACCTACCTCCTCAATGGAGAAGACCATCCTGATTGGCGACTACCTCTATGTCAGCAAACTATCGTATGGCCCGCAGGTACCAAACACCCCGATAGCAATGCCTTTCGTATATAATACGATGCCTATCACGGGCGGCAAGTCATACTCGGAGGCCATCACATGGGATTACCACCGCCTTAAAGGCTTGAAGAAAATCAAGCGCAACGACGTAGTGGTATTCAACTTTCCCGCAGGCGACACGGTTTTGGTCGAGAATCAGGCCGTAACATACTACGACGTGCTGCGTAGTTATCAGCAGACCTACGGAGCGCAGGAGGGCAGACGTCGCCTAAACGAGGACTACACCGTAATCGCACGCCCTGTTGACAGACGAGAGAATTACATCAAGCGATGCGTAGCCATTCCGGGCGATACAATCCGCATCACTGATGGACAACTCTTCGTAAATGGCAAGAAGCAGGAGTACGTGGCGCCACAACAGTATATCTACTTCGTGCAGACCACCGCACCGCTTACCGCCTACACGCTCAAAAAACTCGGCATAACTGAGGTTAGCGGCTCTGCACCGTACTACTACATGTCACTGACCGATGAGGCAGCCGAGCAGTTGCAGCAACTCTCGATTGTAACCAACGTAGTGAGGTACAACGCACAGGAGAGTTCCGAGGATGTATTCCCGAACGATAGCGCATACAAGTGGACGCAGGACAACTTCGGTCCGATGTGGATTCCTGCCAAGGGTGCAACCGTTACCCTTACGATGGAGAATCTACCGCTGTATCGCCGCATAATTGAGCAGTACGAGGGGCATACCCTTGCAACCGAGGGCGAGCAGATAATCATCGACGGCGAGCCGACCACCCAATACACCTTTGCAATGGATTACTATTGGATGATGGGCGACAACCGCCACAACTCGGCAGACTCACGCTTCTGGGGCTTTGTTCCAGAGGATCACATCGTTGGTAAAGCATCATTCATCGCCTTCTCCAAGGGCGAGGATGGTATTCGCTGGAATCGCTTATTCAAAAAGATAGAGTAACAGAGAGAGAGAGTCGTGGCAGAGGAGTTGAAAGATAGTTACCTGACCATCGCCGAGGCGACAGAGTCGGCAATGCGAGAACGCAGCAGCAAGTTTCTCGCATACGCCTATCCTGTGACCAACGAGGAGCAGATACGCCAGCACTTAGAAGCGCTTCGTAAGGAGTACTACGATGCTACGCATCACTGCTACGCCTGGCGATTAGGTCCTCACGGTGAGCAGTTCCGAGCCAATGATGACGGCGAGCCGTCGGGCACAGCCGGAAAACCTATTTTAGGGCAACTTCTCTCGCACGATGTGACCGATTGTCTGATAGTGGTCGTACGATACTTCGGTGGCACAAAATTGGGCGTTTCGGGACTTATACAGGCCTATAAGGAGGCTGCCGCAGATGTGCTGGCCGAGAGCAAGATTATCGAAAAGACGGTCGATACGCACCTGCGAATAGATTTCTCGTATATGGCTATGAATGACGTGATGCGCATTATCAAGGACGAAAATCCACGCATCATAGAGCAGAAATTCGACAACCTATGCACCATACGCCTTGCCGTGCGCCAGAGCAAGGAGGCGACACTGAGGGGCAAACTCGAAAAGGTGCTGGGTCTAACAATGGAGATAGAGGAGAATGAGTAACTTCAAGTCGATATACATCAAAGGGGCGAGGGTACACAACCTCAAAAACATAGAAGTCGAGATTCCGCACGAGAAACTTGTTGTTGTGACAGGTCTGTCGGGCAGCGGCAAATCGACTCTTGCCTTTGACACTATCTTCGCTGAGGGTCAACGCCGCTATGTGGAGAGTCTCTCCTCGTATGCTCGACAATTCCTCGGCCGCATCAACAAGCCCGATGTGGATATTATCTCAGGCATAGCACCTGCCGTAGCCATCGAGCAGAAGGTCAATACACGTAATCCCCGCTCAACGGTCGGCACGACAACCGAGATATATGAATACCTCCGACTGCTTTACGCCCGCATTGGTCGTACCTTCTCGCCCATATCTGGCGAAGAGGTCAAGTGCTACACGACGGATGAGGTTGTAGAGCATATCCTCTCGCTTGGCGAGGGGGAGCGAGTGATGATTGCCGTGCCTATGCAACTAAAAAACGGTCAGGGTATCATCGAGCGACTCACGCTGCTCTTCTCGGAGGGCATTCGTCGTCTATACGTTAATGGCGAGGCGATGCTGCTCGAAGAGTTTATGCCGACGATTGACGAGCATAGCCAAGCCGAGGGCATTGAGATAATCATTGACCGCATATCGGTCGCTTCGGACGATGATACCATATCACGAATGAGAGAGTCCGTATCACGAGCCTTTGGTTACGGCACACACAGTTGCACCGTAATCCACAACGGCTCGCCAAGGAGTTTCTCTTCGACAATGACAGCCGACGGCATAGAGTTCGAGCACCCGACAGAACATCTGTTTAGTTTTAACAACCCGCTGGGAGCCTGCCCTAACTGCGAAGGTTATGGCAAGGTTATGGGTATAGATGAGGATTTAGTCGTACCCGACAAGTCGAAGAGCATATACGACAACGCCATAGCCTGCTGGCGTGGCGATACGATGCGTTGGTTTAGAGATCAACTCGTAGCCAACGCCTACAAGTTCGACTTCCCGATTCACGAGCCGTACCATCGTCTCACAGCCGAGCAACGTCGCCTGCTATGGCGAGGAAATGAATATTTCGAGGGATTGGACTCCTTCTTCCAGTATCTTGACTCAGAGAAGCGCAAGATTCAATTCCGAGTTCTCAAAGCACGTTATACCGGCAAAACCATCTGCCCGATGTGTAACGGCAGCCGACTGCGCAAAGAGGCGCTCTACGTCAAGGTAGGGGGTCGCTCGATTGACGAGTTAGTAACGATGACCGTCGATGAACTCATTCCGTTCTTCAACAACCTCTCGCTCGACGACCACGACACCGTGACCGCCAAGCGCATCCTGACCGAGATTCGTAACCGCTTGGGTTACCTGAGCGACGTAGGCTTAGGTTACCTGACCCTCGACCGCCTATGCGCAACACTTTCGGGAGGCGAGAGCCAGCGAATAAACCTTTCGACATCGCTCGGAAGCAACCTTACAGGCTCGCTATACATTCTTGACGAGCCAAGCATAGGATTGCATCCACGAGATACACATCGCCTTATATCGGTGCTTAAACAGTTGCGAGATATGGGCAATACGGTAATTGTCGTAGAGCATGAGGAGGAGGTTATCCGTGCCGCCGACTACATCATTGATATCGGCCCCGAGGCGGGCGAGAATGGTGGTCAGGTTGTATTCAGCGGCCATGCTTCTGAGTTATTGAAGTCGAAGAAGAGCCTTACGGCAGACTATCTGAGCGGCCGTAAAAGTATAGACATCCCGCTCGCTCGACGACCTTGGCGCAACTATATCCGCATCAACGGTGCGAGAATGCACAATCTACAAAATATCTCGGTAACAATTCCGCTTGGCGTTATGACCTGCGTCACAGGCGTAAGCGGCAGCGGTAAATCTTCGCTTGCGAAGGGCATCCTCTATCCTGCACTGCGTCGTCAGATTATGGAGAGTGGTGAACGTCCGGGCGACTTCGACGGCATTGCAGGCGACCTTGGAATGGTTAAGAGCGTAGAGATGGTTGACCAGAATCCTATCGGCAAATCATCCCGTTCAAACCCTGTAACATATATCAAGGCCTACGACGAAATTCGCCGTCTGTATGCCGACCAGCCATACGCCAAGCACAACAATATCTCGCCAAGCCACTTCTCGTTCAACGTGGCAGGCGGCCGATGCGAGGTCTGCCAGGGCGAGGGTACAATCAAGGTCGGAATGCAGTTTATGGCCGATATCGAACTTACGTGCGAGGCTTGTGGCGGCCGCAGATTCAAGGATGAGATTTTGGAGATAAAGTATCGCAACAAATCTATTTGCGACGTGCTGGATATGAGCATTGATGAGGCAATAGCGTTTTTCGGCGAGGATAAAAACTGCAAAACCTGCCAGCGCATTGTCGAGCGACTCAGACCATTGCAGGATGTCGGACTTGGATATATCAAACTCGGACAATCCTCTTCGACACTCTCGGGAGGCGAGAGTCAGCGTGTGAAGTTGGCATCGTTCCTCACAAAGGAGAACAGCAACGGCAGCATAGTCTTCATCTTCGACGAGCCGACAACGGGACTCCATTTCCACGACATCAAGCGACTGCTTCGTGCCTTCGATGCGCTGATTGCCTGCGGACATACGGTAGTTATCGTGGAGCATAATATGGAGGTTATCAAGTGCGCCGACCATGTCATCGACCTTGGACCAGAGGCGGGCGATAAGGGAGGCAGGGTAGTATTTGAGGGCAAACCAGAGGAGTTGGCAGCCTGCAATGATAGCCACACAGGAAAATTCTTGAAGGAACAATTTAAGTAAATGACAGAAGAGTTTTATACATATAGACTAAAAAACGGTATCCGAGGCATACATCGCCAGGTGCGAAGCGGGGTAGCCCGTTGCGCCTTGATTATCAATGCGGGCAGTCGTGACGAATTGCCAACCGAGTACGGATTGGCACACTTTGCCGAGCACGGTCTCTTCAAAGGTACCGAGAAGCGCAAATCCTACCAGGTAAATTGTCGTTTGGAGAATCTTGGTGGAGAACTGAATGCCTACACCACAAAGGAGGACACCACGGTACATGGCACGGTTCTGCGCAACGACTTCTCGAAGGCGGCAGAACTCATCTCCGACGTAGTCTTTCACTCCACATTCCCCGACAAGGAGTTGGACAAGGAGCGAGAGGTTATCTATGACGAGATAAACACCTACAAGGATTCGCCGATGGATATGATATACGACACCTTCGAGGATATGCTCTTCGAGGGGTCGGAACTCGGCCATAACATCCTCGGCACCAAGCGCAACCTGAAACTTCACAATAGCGAGGCAATGCATCGTTTCGTTGAGCGCACACATACGACCGACCAGATGGTCTTTGCCTCGATAGGCAATATCTCACCTAAGCGTATAGAGCAGATTGCCGAGCGATATTTTGCATCCGAGCCTGCAACCTGCCGCACATATCAGCGTAACACTCCTGCACCATACAAGGCTTTTGAGCAGGCAATAAACCGCCACACGCACCAAACACACTGCATCGTCGGAAATCGTGCTTACGGCATAATGGAGCATAAGCGATTGCCTTTCTCGTTGCTGGTAAATATTCTCGGAGGTCCTTGCGCCAACTCTCGACTCAACGTAAATGTGCGTGAGCGCAACGGACTCTCGTACAACGTCGAAGCGAGTTATACGGCATACTCCGACAGCGGTATTGCCGTCATCTACTTCTCATCGGAACATGAGAATGCAGACCACTGCCGAGAGATTATCGACAGGGAGTTGCACAAACTCAAAAATACGGCACTCACCTCTCGACAACTTGCGCAGGCAAAGCGTCAGTTTATCGCACAAATGGCAATCTCCACCGAGGGTAATGAAGGATATATGCTCGGCATAGGTCGTTCGCTGCTGGTTCATGGCGAGGTCGATACATTGGAGGAGGTATATCGCAAGATAAACGCCGTAACCGCATCAGAGATAATGGATGTGGCCAACGAAATCTGGAATAATAACTCAACACTCATATATATATAATGGAGGCTTTGGATAAATACATCGAGACATTCTCTTCGCCAGAGGATGCGCTGCTCAAAGAGTTGGAACGTGAAACATACTTACGAGTTCTCAATCCTCGTATGATTTCCGGCCATATTCAAGGCAAACTGATGGAGATGATAGTGAGAATGACACGCCCACAAAGAGTGCTTGAAATCGGCACATTTACAGGCTATTCTGCACTCTGTATGGCCGCAGGACTGCCCGAAGGAGGCTTGATAGATACGTGCGAGGTGGACGACGAGTTGGAAATGATGATTCTCTCTTTCTTCGAGCGCTCGGCTCACGGCAAGAAGATTCGTCTGCATATAGGCTCGGCTCTCGATATCGCACCATCGCTGGGCGAGTGCTACGACTTAGTATTTATCGATGGTGACAAGCGTGAGTACACGGCATATTATGAGATGTTGTTCGACAACGGACTCGTCAAGAGCGGCAGTTGGATTTTGGCCGACAATATTCTTTGGTATGGCAAGGTTGTTGAGCCGGTAGCCAAGGGCGATAAGCAGACCCAAGCCATCATCGACTTCAACGCCCACGTCATCGCCGACCCTCGTGTCGAGAATGTCATTCTCCCAATCCGTGACGGAATAAATCTGATAAGGGTAAAATAGAGCGCAAAATATTAAGGGAGGTAAGGGAGGCAAAGGTTGGTAATGTTACGCATTAGGTTACGGATTCTTACAACCGCCCCCAATTATATGCGTTTCCCTTAATCACCTTTCTCGTTGTGCAATGACGCAGTTTGGGCAGGGGTTTTCCCTGCCCAAACTATTTTTATAGGTCTATCGCCTCTTCGGAATACCTCGCTCGCACGGGACCCCGACCTGACATTTGCCACAGCCAAAACGTGGAGCGTACCTCTCCCTCATAACATTGACGTAGGCGCAACATTTCGGGTGCGATTTACCCTCGGCGAGTGTTATCGCCTCTCCGGGACACTGACGGGCACAAGCACCACACATCGAGCAATACTCATAGATATCGGAGTAGGGACGAGGAGTTACCTCCAATGGAGCCGCAGTGACGACACTGCCAAAGCGACCGGCAACACCCCTCTCCGTAATCAATCCCTTCGAGAGGCCAAAGGTGCCAAGACCGCATACATAAGCGACGTGACGTTCTGACCAATTGCTCGTAAACGAGAGGCTCTTATTCTCGACAGCCTCGCACGTACCCGCCTCGAACACATACTTAAACTCGGCACTTGCGTATGGCGACAGAGCCTTCTCGCCCTGCTCGGCAAACCATCTTTCGAGGAAGTGGTTCACCTCGGTAAGGAACGCCTGTCCCTCAACACGGGCATAGAGCCAGCCATTGCCAACGGCGGTAGCATCACGGTTTCCCTCAACGACAAAGTCGCTAAAAGGGGCGAAATAGGAGACCACGCTCCTCGCCTCCGCCATCCACTCCTTCGGAGTGCGCAACAGTTCTCCAACCACATGCGGAGCCTTCAACGCCTCCCAAAGAGGGTCGTCAGCCGCTCCAATCTTCACAATAGGAGCATCATACAGCCGTTGTCCTACATCCTCCGGCACAAGCGCCATCTGCTCCGTGACGTAGTTCAGTGGCGATGTGGCGACAAACTCCGCAAGAGCCTTCTGTATAGTATGCAGGGTTATCATTGCTACTACTTCTTGGCAGGCTTGGGTGCCGAGATAGACTCTCGCATCTGCGTATCGGCAATAACGTTCTTCATCTTATAGTAGTCCATAATGCCCAGATTTCCATTGCGGAAAGCCTCTGCCATAGCCATTGGCACCTCTGCCTCGGCAAGGATAACCTTTGCACGAGCCTCCTCGGCCTTCGCCTTCATCTCCTGCTCCAAGGCTACCGCCATAGCACGACGCTCCTCTGCCTTCGCTTGTGCGATATTCTTATCGGCATCCGCCTGATCCATCTGCAACTGTGCACCGATATTCTTTCCTACATCAATATCGGCAATATCGATAGAGAGGATCTCAAAGGCTGTACCTGCATCCAGGCCCTTCTCCAACACAACACGTGAGATAGAGTCCGGATTCTCCAATACTACCTTATGCGTAACAGCCGAGCCGATAGACGACACGATACCCTCGCCAACACGAGCCAAGACAGTCTCCTCGCCGGCACCACCGACCAACTGCTTGATATTGGCACGCACGGTAACACGAGCCTTGGCAATAAGTTGAATACCATCCTTTGCAACAGCAGCAACCGGTGGGGTATTGATAACCTTCGGATTTACCGACATTTGCACCGCCTCGAAGACATCACGACCTGCCAAGTCGATAGCCGTAGCCATCTCGAAAGTAAGCATAATACCCGCCTTCTGCGCAGAAACCAATGCGTGAACGACATTGCGAACATTACCACCAGCGAGGTAGTGAGCCTCCAATGTGTTAGCGTTGAGTTTCAAGCCTGCCTTTGTTCCCTCAATCATCGAAGAGACAATAACTGAAGGTGGCACTTTACGCCAGCGCATCAGCACAAGTTGCAACAGCGAGATATGCGCACCCGACACCAACGCCGAGAACCATAATCCTACCGGAATAAAGTAGAAAATCAGCCATATCGCTATCAGCGACAAGATGGCTACCAGAGCAATTACTCCAATTCCAATTCCCATTTCCATAATATTATAAGTTTTAAGTGTTTTCTATCTAAACTGCGCCTCCAACTTTACGAGGAACTGCTCATCCACATGGCCGCTATCACGCAACGCCTTGACGCACTTCTTTTTACTATCATCATAGCGATCCTGCCACTTAGCGATCTGCTGTGGGTACTCCATAATGAAGTTCGGAGACTGCGACACATTCATATACTCGTCAGGCAACAGCGGATAAGGGTCATAACTCTCGGCATAACGCTCCTTAAACTCTGGTGTAAGCACCACACAGCGGTTGAAGATTCGCTGCAAGCCATACAGGCGAGGTTGCTCTCTCTGCATACTCTCGTCAAAGGTAAGTTCTATAACACAGCCCTTTATCACCGACATCGACTCTGTATAGACAATTGGCGCAAGAGTATAGCCGTCGTAACTCCACTCGCCGGCACCTGCATAACGCTTATAAGCAATCTCCTTACCATTGATTTTGACGCTCTTCGGAGGCATCTGCGCAGGGAATCGCAACTCGAAACGACGTGTATTCGGCGCATTCTCATACGAGCCTGTTCGTGGCGAAATCTTCACGGTTGTCACCGCTCCATTGCTACTCTTGGTTACCTTTGTGGTTGCATATTTCTCGGTATAGTTCTTCGATATACCGTCATCATCATAGAGGGTAACCTCTCCGTCAGCTCCCGGAACAAAGGTCAGCACCGTGAGATCGCACGCCTCTTGTAGATTATTCACTGTCGAAGGATTCATCGGAATAATCGCTCCGGCACGTGCATAGTACGGATTCTCGGAGAGTGTATAATAACGAGTCTGTACAGAACCGCCCTCAATCAAATCGCCGGTAACCATATCATACCACTTTCCCTGTGGGAACCACATTGTACGTGGAGCGAGTCCCGTAGCAGTATCAACAGGTGTCGCCACAGCCGTAACGAGCAAGTCTGCACCAAACATATGTTGCTCCTTGTAGTCGTAAGCCTCATTGCTCTCCGGATAGTAATAGTACATCGGGCGACACATCGATACTCCCGTATCAAAGGTTTCACGCACTGCATTATATATATAAGGAGCGAGCGTATAGCGCAGACGGATAGCATCACGCATTGCGAACATATAATCCGGGAACTGCCATATGCGGCGCTCTATATTCTTATTTTTAGTACAGTGAGTCTTAAAGATTGGCGTAAACACTCCGTACTGCAACCAACGAAGATACATCTCCGGATTTGTAAGATGCTTGCGGTCATAAGTCGCATGGCCACCAATATCGTGACCCCAATATCCATAGCATACATTTGATGCCGTAGAGGTAAACCAAGGCAGAAAGGCGAGTGTATCCCACGTTGCGTAGGTATCACCAGAGAAACCAATCTGGTAACGATGTGAACCCAGACCTCCCCAACGGTGATATATCATCGGGCGTTCATCGCTTATCTCAGATGCATGGTGCATAAATGTATGATTAAGCCAGAAAGTATTACTCAATCCCTTTGTATATCTACTCTCTTTCCATTGTTGCCAATCCAACCACCAGAAGTCCACACCCATACGCTCCATTGGTGCCAGCACTGTATTGAAGTAGGTATCAGCCCACAACTCTTCGTCGATACGGAACGGAATACTTGCATCCATATTCGTCCAACCATAGGCATTGGCAAAACGCTCGAATGGCTCCTCATATGGTTGAATACCGGAAGCAGGGTGGAGATTGAGTGCTGTTTTCAGATTCTCCCTATTGGTCCATTCAAGGAAGTTTGCAGGCGAAGGGAAGAGTTGTTCCTTCCATGTATATCCTGTCCAACCGACTCTCTGACCATACTCATCCTTCTTGGCGTTCGTGCGTCGCAAACCCCAGGTCTCATGCCAATCCATATCAACAATAAGCACATCGATAGGAATATCAAGGCTGCGTATCTGTCCGACCAGGTCCTTAAACTCATTATCCGAATATTGCCAATAGCGACTCCACCAATAACCAAAGGCATACTTCGGAGGCATAGGCACAGAGCCTGCAACCAACGTATAATCTTTCAATGCCTTCATATAGTCGTGGCCATAGGCAAAGAGATAGATGTCGGCATAATCTCTCTTAGGACGTTCAGCAACCCACTTGCCCCAATGCGACGATGTCGGCACCAGAAGATGTCTATCAGTATCATCTACCACACTCCAACCGCCACGTGAGAGGATTCCCTTCTCCATAGGGTCTGACGGATTGAGTTTCCAGCCATCAGCCTTATCCAAAGTGCGGGTCGTACCCATCAAATTCTGCGTATCCTCATCGCCATAGTGCCATACAACGCTCTCTCCGTTCATCTCGAACTCCGCCGAGAGACTCTCTTCCGAGAATCGCTCACCTCGCTTATAGGTCAGCGTCAGGCAATCGGTCGTAATAACAACCATACCCTTACCCTTTGAAACCTTAAACTTCGGCACCGGCAGGCAACGATTCACGAAGGTGAGCGTTGCATTATCCTCAAACACACCATCTGCGCTCCACTCCATACGCACCAATTGTGGCGTAAGTATGGTAAATCGAGCATTATCTACTACCACAACAGCCTTCTTATCGGCCTTCGGATTATTCTCTGCAACAGCCGTCACGGAGAGAAGCACCAACACAAGCGGGAGGAGTCTCTTTATCATTCTCGTAATCATAACTATTTATTGTTTACTTTACGTACCACAACCGTAAAATTATCAAAACCCACAACCTCAACATTCTCACGCTGAGCGATATACACATCAACAGAGCGTGCCTCATAAGTTTTGCCACCAAATTCAACCTTTCCCGTAGGAGAGAGGCGAGAGATAGCAACTCCACACTGACCTATGGTCAACTCATCGCTTGGCTGTGCCATACTTGTAGAGTCTATCTCCTGATTCAAAGACAATCGACGCCAGGTCTTGGCTCTGAGCGAAAGTATGGTCGTAAGTACAGAGATGGCGAAGATAACGCTCAACACGACAACGCCTACATTAGCACCATAATCGGCAAATGCCATATATATAGCGCTACCATAACATACGAGCGACAAAACTGCACCAAACGACACGCCCGGCAGCAGAACAAGTTCCAAAACCAAAAACAAGACACCCAAAACAATGAGCAAAACGATATAACCCATAATCTATAATTTTTAGCGATTATTAATCTCAACAACCGAAGTCGTAGCACCTCGGCTCATTCCGACAATCTCCTGCGCAAGGGTCTCGGCTCGCTCCTTGGAGATAAACTCTCCGACGATAAATACCTTACCCACACGTGAGATGCGGCTATCCTCGTTGCGCAGTTGGATATGTGCCTTAACCTCATCCGAGATGGTAGAAATACCCGAAATCTCGATATTATAACGTGCTACGTTCTCTCGCTTCCACTGCTCAATATCGGCAACATACTCACCATCGACCCACATCGAAATAAGCGGGTCACGGAAACCTATACTTTTAAGGTAGGCAACACCCTCCTTTGCATCCGCCTCGGTAGCAAAACCTCCAACAAAGTATGCACATTTACCGTCGTAGTATGCATCCGAGTAGGAGAGAGGTGTAATACCCCTCAATGCCGAGAGATTAGGGCGATAAGTAAAGATACCGATACGTATTCTGTATATCGTTCCACGCTCATAAATCTTTGTCGGCGGGATAGGATTCTTGGCATTATATATTGTCGGAAGGATAACCTTCAACGGCTCGTAATCTATGAATAGACGCTCTTGAAGCGTCACCCTCGGCAAACAGAATGACTCCTTATTCACACGTTTAGCCACCACAGCAAGCGAATCTTTGGCAGATTGAAGAGCCAATTTCGAAGCCAGATGCTGCTCATACGACAACAATGCACGCTTCTGATTGTAGAACATACTCAAAGCATCCGACTCATAGACTCCGGCATCGTTATCCATACCGTTTTGAGCCTCGGCCGAGAATCGTTCCCACTCACCAAGCAGGTCGCTACGCATATTCAACTCCAAAGCCAGATTATAGAGGTAAATCTTATTGTCATAGACCGTCTGCCAACTCTGCATCAACGTATCCTCAACATCGGCAGCACGTGTACGTACTCGTTCTAACTCAACACGCAGACTGTCGGCAGCCTTCTGATTATCGACTCTGTCATATTCAAGTTGCAGAGCAACCATCGTATCATACAAATCGTGATAAGCCGCAACCCTCTTGCTTACATCTCCCTCTCGGCGCTGCATATCTCGCAACGAGCGCATGTCGGCAGCCGTCAGCGAGGCGATAAAGTAGCCATTCTCCACAAGATTGGCACGCTTCGGATAATCCTCGATAGCGAGCGTAGGGGCAACCTCAACAGCAGGGGCAGGTGTCGGCTTACTATTCACGTTCGCCACAACCCAATCTCGCTCAAAAGCCACCACGGCAGCAATCGCCGCCTCCTTATGCTGGGCAGCGGCAGTCAATTCCTGCTCATAGCGCAGAAGTTCCGATTTCAATTCTGGTTGTTTCTTAGGCTCCGAGAGGTAGAGGTCACGTGCAGCGGCAACAACCCTCTGCAACGAATCGCAACGATCCGAAGCGAGATTAGCCTCCTTTACAAGATGCTGATAACGCTCCTCCTTATCCAACTCCTGCGCCGCAGCGTGAGCCGAAAAACCAAAGAGCAGAATCGCTAACAGATATATAGTTCTTATCGCCACCATTTCAAAAAGAAGAGTTGAATGAATCCAAATATTTCAAGACGGCCCATAAGCATCAGCAATGATGCTTGTAACTTCAATATCAGCGGCATCTGGGCATAATTATCGAGCGAACCTACCGCTCCAAATCCTGGTCCGACGTTACCCATACAGGCAACTGCCGAAGAGAACGAGGTCATCAAATCCTGCGAGAACATCGTATTTACCACGGTCGCAACAAGAACGATTATCAGGTAGGTAACAACAAAGACCACAACTCCGTTGAGTTGCTCGCTCTCCTGTACCACACCGTCCACACGAATACGTATAACGGCATTAGGGTGCTGCTGACGTTTGATACGTGCCGCAAGTTGCTTAACAAAGAGCAAAAGTCTGTCCACTTTAAGACCTCCCGACGTAGAGCCTGCACACGCACAAACGATAGATACGAAAATCAAAAGTACGATAGCAAACGGTGTCCACAAATTGGTATCTACCGTAGCAAATCCCGTGGTCGAGATAAGCGATACAACCTGGAATGCCGACTGCCTCAACGACTCCCACAAAGTAGGATATACATCAGCTGCATAGAGGCTGACCGTTGCACAGAGGGTTACTCCAAATATTATAGCCACGTAGGTACGTACAACTTCCGAGCGGAAGATATTGTTCGACTTACGAAGCAGTGTCGCATATATCAGTCCGAAGTGGATACTCGACAAGAACATCGCACACATGAGAATCAACTCAATGACCCAATTATCGTAGAATCCGATGCTTGCATTTTTGGTCGAGAATCCGCCCGTTGCGCAAGCCGACATTGCGTGGTTCAGAGCATCAAACCAACGCATACCCGCTACTTTGAGCAGCAGGGTAGTAATGATGGTCAATCCCACATAGACAAAGAGCAGGATACGTACAATAAACTGCGTGCGATAGCGATAGTTATCCTTTGCCAACGAGGATAGTTCCACATTGGTCAAAGCCATCTTATTAGTTCCGAGCGACGGCAGAATCACAAGAGCAAACATCACTACGCCGACACCACCAATCCAGTTGGTAGCCGAGCGCCAGAAGAGCAAGCCCTGAGGCAGCGCCTCAATATTGTTAAGAATTGTTGCTCCCGTAGCCGTAAAGCCAGAAACGCTTTCAAACCAAGCATTCGCAACCGAAAACTCTCCACCCCAAATAAGATACGGGAACATTCCCACAACGCAAGAGATTACCCACGAGCCTACTACAATGGTAAAACCCTCTTTATTGGTAATATTCTGCGCCTTACGCACAAAGAGCATAGGAAATGCACCCAACAGCAATGTAAGCAATGATGAGAGCAGCAACGGATAGAATCCCGTATCGACATCATTGACAAAGGAGATGACCGCCGACAGCGCCATAAACGCCGCAACGCACAACATCACTGTTCCTACATATCTCAATATAACACTAAATCGCATAGGCGCTTACTGCTTGTTATTCTGTTGTTTATTCAAATTCACGAGCGTCTCTATATTGTCGTACAACTCCTTATACTCGTCGATAAGTTCATCCTTGACATTGAACGGCAGACGGAATGCCATATAGTCCTTCAACGCCTTATTTAGTTTAAGCAGCGGCTTTACGCAATAGATGCGGATGAAGTAGTAGAGCATCAGCACCGTAAGAATCATCACCAACAACGATATAAGTACCGGTGCCACAGAACGA
This sequence comes from Alistipes sp., assembly GCA_045659425.1. Lineage (GTDB taxonomy): Bacteria > Bacteroidota > Bacteroidia > Bacteroidales > Rikenellaceae > Alistipes. The sequence continues at coordinate 175,827 of JAZOWW010000017.1, forward strand.
TATGCGTTCTTGTTCAACTGCTCGGCACGTGGAGCCAACGAGGCATGAGTATGAGTCATAAACTCCTCAATATTCATAATCACTGTGTTCGATGCAGCCTTATACTCCTCGTCATACCACTCTCGACCCGACTTTGCCACCTTTGGCACTTCGAGATTTGTTCCGATAACGATACTGTCAGCCGAGAAAATCGGTACCTCAACAGGCTCTGTTGACTCAAAATAGTTATCCGTCACACTGCGCAGTTGCTGAATACTCTCCGCAAGCGGATCAAGTCGGGTAGCATCCAACGCCTCGTTACGTGCAATAGAGAGGTGTCCCTCCAACTCGCTCATCAGACGACGGCAGTCGTCAATACGGGTACGATTGCCAAGAATGGCAACGCCCACAACCGCACGACCATGCTCGTTCACAGAGTTGAGTAAGTCGTTGGATATCTCTATATTACGCTTAGTTGCAGACAATATATCGCCCGTATCATTACTCATATTGCTCAACTCAAAGAGCGAGATCATTCCCGAAATAAACAACAAAGCCACAATGCTCAAAAAGCCGACTGTAACTCTTTTTCCTATACCTTTCATACGTTTCAAAAGATTATTCGTAATGCAAATATAGCAAAATTATCTATAAATAGATAACTTTTACTCGATAATATCCGCCTTTTTATCGACTACGCCACACACCTCGGGGTATATATCAAACTAATAAAGATACCCGCAACGTGTTGTATTTTTCAAAATAAGTCGCTACATTTGTAACGTAATCAACGAATTGCAGAGACATCACACAAACTCTGCCTACAAAAAAACTACTATCATCATGAAAAGGAGCCTGTTATTTATCGCTGCGACACTATTCTTGACCGCTACGGCAAACTATTCCTACGCAAAACCCAAACAATTAACCCCAACCATCACTTGGGAGTTACTGCCCGATGGTACACTTACCATTAAAGGCTCCGGAGAGATGCCTAACCTCACCCATTATGAATACCCTTGGGCAAAGAAGGCAAATAAAATTACCGCAGTAATAATAGGCGAAGGTATTACTGCGATTGGAAAGTTTAGTTTTGATAGTAGTGAGTATCTTTATAAAAAACAGTACAATATATCTAGGATATCTCTACCTAAATCTCTAAAAGAGATAGGCTACGCATCTTTCAGTGGTAATGAAGGTATCACACACATTACCATCCCCGAAGGAATCACCGAGATACCCGCATTCGCTTTTCAATTTTGCAATATCAAAGAGTTAGTGCTGCCTTCGACACTACAACGTATTTGCGAAAACGCTTTTCATGGCAACAAGATAACATCATTAACTATCCCAAAAGGTGTAACCAAGATTGAAGACGAAGCATTTGCGGGCAATAATATACCCACATTAACCATCCCGGAAGGTGTAACAGAGATTGAGAGTGGTGCTTTTAAAGATTGTGGCATCAAAAATCTATCACTCCCTTCAACATTAAGAAAAATTGGAGAGGATGCTTTCAAAGGAAACGTCATAAACAACTTAACTATTCCGGAGGGAGTAACAGAGATTGAGAGTGGTGCCTTTAATTCTTGTGGCATCAAAAATCTCTCACTCCCTTCAACATTAAGAAAAATTGGAAAATTAGCTTTCAAGGGAAACGTCATAAACAACTTAACTATTCCGGAGGGTATAACAGAGATTTCGGGCGGAGCCTTCCAAGAATGCTATATCAAAAACCTCTCACTCCCTTCAACAATAAGAAAAATAGGAATCGGTGCGTTTTGTTCCAATACCCACCTAACTGATGTAACCATTCCAGAAGGTGTAACAGAGATTGAAAAATATGCTTTCCTCGATTGCAACATACATTGGCTCAAATTACCATCATCTTTAAAGACTATCGGAGAACAAGCCTTCTCCAAGAATCCACACCTAAAAGAGTTGCACATACCAAACAATGTATCTTCAATAGGCCATTACGCCTTTATAATAGAGAGAGGCAAGTATGAACACGAGAATAAATACTACGAAGGCAGCATAACAAATCTTCCGTCGTATATTACAAAAGAGAATTACGAAAACATCGGAATCGGTTCTTCTGCATTTTATAGCTATATGAAAGAATACCACCCGACAGCTTATCAATGTTGGCGCGAAGGTAATGATTATGAGGAAAAAAGAGACTACAAAAATGCTTTGTTATATTACCTAAAAGGCACAACCGCAAAGGACGATGATAATGGTACATACAATATGAATGCTTGGTGCTGTAGGAATGCCGGCTATTGCTACGAGAAACTCAACGATCTTGACAACGCTTTAATAATGTTTGAGAAAGCACAAAGTTTAGGAGAAGATATGTCATGGAAAATCGATTCCATAAAAAAAGATATTGCAAAAAGAGAGGATAAAAAGAGAGGAGATGCAGAGTTTGCCAAAGGCAGATACGAAGCGGCCTTTAACTATTATAAGAATCACTCGGATTTTGCCACAATCGTTCCAAAACACTTTGAGGATAAAAAAGATTATGCCAATGCTATCAGATACTACAAAAAGGCATACGAGGCGAAAACCTTCTATAGCGAAGATAAACTCGCAGAACTATATATCAAGGGAGGCAACTACAATGGAGCAATAGAGTTATACTCTATCAAGGCACAGAAAGGCTATAAAGAGAGCCAATACGCATTGGCTCAAACCTACAAAAAGGCAGGCAACAAGAATCTTGCAATATTCTGGTACAGAAAGGCTGCCGAGCAGGGACTCCTCAAAGCAGAGGAGGCTTTGGCTCACTATGGCGTATATCTATCCAAACAAGGGACATCAACAGCCAAGCCGGAGAAGAGTTCTACATCGAATAACAACACTACCCAAAAGCAAAGCACCGTTCAAACATACACTCCAGAATATGGAGTCCGTGACGAATGGGTACAGTGTTGGACATGCCACGGATCCGGCAAATGTTCCTCTTGCAACGGAGACGGATGGTGTGTAAGTACTCGATACGATGGTAGTTACAACGCATCTTACCAATGTCCTGTATGCCACGGCAATGGACGCTGTACATCTTGTTTTGGCTCCGGAGGCCATTACGAGAAAAAGCAATACCAGATACGTTAACAAAAGAAAAGACCGTGGCGCTGACCACGGTCTTTTTTATATGCCATTTCTTCAAATTCTTTTACTCGATAATGCGACCGAGTAGATCGGCCGAAGGCTCGATGGAGAGCAGTTCGACCTTGACAATACGGTTGATATACTCTCGATTATACGGCACTTTAACCTTGATATAATTGCCCGTAAATCCAGACATCATACCGCCTCGCTCCGTACTCTCAAAAAGCACCTCTGCCACTGTACCCACCGCTCGTGAACAGAAGTCATAATGCAGACGTGCGCTCAACTCCTCCAACTGCTTGACACGTGCCGTAGAGACGCTCGACTGCACCTTATTCGGCAAATCGACAGCAGGTGTGCCGGCACGCTCCGAGAATGGGAAAATATGTAAGAATGAAGGAGTTATACTCTCCAAGAAGTTACGACTATCGGCAAAATCTGCATCCGTCTCGCCCGGAAATCCCGTGATGACATCTATACCGATAAAGACATCGGGCATTGCTCGACGCACGGCTGCAATGCGGTCCGCAAACTTCTCAACCGTATAGCGACGACGCATAAGGGCAAGAATCTTATTCGAGCCACACTGAATAGGGATATGAAAGTGCGGCTGGAACTTCGACGACGAGGCACAAATCTCTATAATCTCGTCGGTAAGCAGATTTGGCTCAATCGAAGAGATACGATAACGCTCTACACCTTCAACCTTATCCAGCGCACGCAATAAGTCAGCAAAAGTCTCGCCCGTAGTGCGACCGAAATCGCCCGTATTTACTCCCGTGATAACAATCTCCTTCTGACCATTCTCAACGATACGTTTCGCCTGTGCAACAACCTCCGCAATAGGGATGTTTCGACTCGCCCCACGAGCGTTATGAATCGTGCAATACGAGCAGCAGTAATCGCATCCGTCCTGCACCTTCAAAAAGGCACGTGTGCGGTCGCCTCCGGAGAAGGCCGAAAAGAACCTTACGATGTCGTCAGTTTCGCAACTATACACCTGCGCACGACCTCGTTCCGCAAGTTCAACCACTCGTTTATATGTATCTCCTTTATCGTTGTTACCCAGCACGATATCCACACCTTCAATTTGTGCAATCTCATACGGTTTAAGTTGAGCATAACAGCCCGTAACGGCGATGATTGCATCCGGATTTCGTCGATGAATTTTACGTATAATATTACGACATTTTTTGTCGGCATGCTCTGTCACAGAACAACTATTTATGATACAAATATCGGCCTCATCGGTCGGAGCAACACGCACAAATCCCCCCTCCTCAAATTGGCGGGCAATAGTGGAACTCTCCGAGAAATTGAGTTTACAGCCTAATGTATGAAAATTTACTCTACGTGCCATTTTTATCCGAATATTTAGTGCGAAGATACGAAAAAGCGGTGTAAAACGACTCTATTACGCAAAAAAAGTGTATTTTTACAACTCAAATATAATGTACAATGGATTTTATTGCCGACATATTCCAATACAGATACTTAACCAATGCTATCATCGCCTGCCTGCTATCAGGTATAACTTGCGGCATTACAGGCACATATATAGTTGCACGAAGGATGGTTTTCCTTTGCGGAGGCATCACTCACGCCTCATTCGGAGGTCTCGGTATTGCATTCTACCTCGGCGCAAACCCAATACTCGGCGCAACGATATTCGCAATACTATCATCAATGGGTATCGAATACGCAGGCTCTCGCACCAAGATTCGTGAAGACTCGGCCATAGGTCTTATTTGGGGTATAGGTATGGCTATCGGAGCGCTATTTATGAATCTGCGACCAGGATACACCTCAGGAGATCTCTCCAACTTTCTGTTCGGCAACATCATAACCGTAACATCGGGCGACGTTATGGCACTTGCAGGATTGACACTCTTCCTGCTTATCGGTGCAGCATTGTGGCTTAAACCCGTGATGTACGTGGCGTTTGACCGAGATTTTGCTAAGGCGGCAGGCGTGCGCACCAAACTTATTTCGTATGCAATGTCGATAATCACAGCCATAACAATTGTTCTTTCGATACGTATAATGGGTATCGTGTTGCTTATTTCACTGCTTACCATGCCGGTAGTTATCGCAAATACATTCTCGAAAAACTACCGCACAATAGCCATCTGCGCAGCAATAATCGGCTCGACAGGAAGCCTGGCAGGTATCGCCGTGAGTTATTATTTGGAGGTTCCGTCGGGTCCTGCAATAATATTTATACTAACTTTGACGCTTATAATAGTAAAACTATTATCTTTGCATACGAAACACCGCAGAAAACTGAATGAAAACATTAGATAAGTTTGTTCTCAAATCCTATTTAGGTCCGATGTTTACGACCTTCTTCATCGTCATTTTCATATTGATGATGAACTTCGTATGGCGTTATATCGACGATTTGGTAGGCAAAGGCCTCGATGCAATGGTCATCATCGAGTTGATTATGTACGCCACGGTCAACATGATTCAAATGGGATTACCGTTAGCCGTGCTTTTGGCAACCATTATGGCAATGGGAAACTTAGGCGAGAACTACGAGTTGTTGGCAATGAAATCGGCAGGAATCTCACTGATGCGCATTGTGCGACCGCTCATTATCGTTGTTATATTCATCTCTATCGGCAGTTTCTTCATTATCAACAACCTTGCGCCATATTGTAACCAGAAGATGTTCAGCATCATGTACGACATCAAGCGCCAGAATCAGGCCTTGGAGTTTCAGGACGGACTATTCTTTAACGGTATCGACAATATGAGCATCCGTGTCGAGCATCAAGACCCTGACACCAAGTTACTGACCAATGTTTTGATTTATGATAACCGTGCCGCCAACGGCAATATGACCACAACAATCGCCGATTCGGGTTATATCCGTTTGAGCGAGGACAAGCGATACCTGCTCGTAACGCTCTTCCAGGGAGAGACCTACGAACACACTCGCAGCAGCCATTGGTACAATAAGAGTTCTCTTCGCCGACACATTTTCGAGCGTCAGGACGGCAAGATTCCGATGTCGGGATTCAGTTTCGAGCGCTCCGACGACAACCTTTACAGCGGAAATAGCCAAACACTAAATATCAGCGAGTTACAGGCTAATATCGACTCTCTCGAAATGGAGGTAAATCGCACTACAACAGAGGCTTACAACCCTCTGTTGCGTGATAAGATCTTCACCCGTGACCCCGATGCAATATCTCCTCCGGATAGTATTGACGTTGACCGCTCCCAGAAGCAGTATGCCGCCTTCCTATGCGACTCGATACCTTCGCTTGATACCCGCACGAAGCAACGTGTATACAGCAATGCACGACAAAACGCATCGTCGGCTCGCAGCGGTTTCTCCTTCGACGAATCTTCATCGAAAGAGGCTCTAAATCAACTCTATCGTAGCAAGAATGAGTGGCACAGAAAGTTGGCATTGCCGGTATCAATCTTGATATTCTTCCTTGTTGGTGCTCCGCTTGGCGCCATTATCCGCAAAGGTGGACTCGGTATGCCGATTGTCATCTCGGTAATATTCTTTGTAATCTACTATATCATAAGCATTTCGGGCGAGAAACTCGCCAAAGAGGGCACATGGGATTCACTCCTCGGAATGTGGATTTCGTCTATCGTTCTCGCACCGTTGGCTGCCTATCTGACACACAAGGCAACGAACGACTCCGGATTGCTCGATATTGATTGGTACATAGGACGTTACAAGCATTACAAGGAATTATTTATATCAAAGTTGCCTACAAAGTGGCAACCAAAACCAAAGAAGAAATAGCACTATGAATCCAAAGGATTTACGCATAGTTTTCATGGGTACGCCAGAGTTCGCCGTACCATCACTACGTGCGCTTGTCAAGGGCGGTTATAACGTAGTCGGAGTCGTTACAACCCCTGACCGTCAAGCGGGACGAGGCTTGAAGTTTCAGGAGTGCGACGTCAAGGTTGCCGCACGAGAGTTGGGCATCGAGACAATTCTTCAACCGGAAAAGTTGCGTGACGAGGAGTTCCTTGCCTCTCTGGCTGCTTTACAGCCCGATTTGGGCATTGTAATAGCCTTCCGCATGCTCCCTGAGGTTGTATGGTCAATGCCTCGATTTGGCACCTTCAACCTCCACGCATCGTTACTTCCGCAATATCGTGGCGCTGCGCCTATAAATTGGGCGATTACCAACGGCGATACCGAGAGCGGAGTATCAACATTCCTGCTCAACCACGAAATTGATAAAGGGGCTATAATCGGCCAAATTAGAGAGCCAATTCATCCGTCGGACAACGTAGGCACGCTGTACGACCGCCTGATGAACATCGGTTCATCGCTCGTGCTGGATAGCGTAAACCGCATAGCCGAAGGCAGGGTAGAGGCAATCGAGCAGCCACAGTCCGACGATAACTTACGCCCAGCACCGAAGATCTTCAAGGAGGATTGCCTTGTAGATTGGAACAAGTGCGGCGTGGATATTGTCAACTTCGTGCGTGGTCTATCACCTTATCCTGCTGCGTGGAGCCGTATGCGACGCAATGGCGAAGATGCAGGCTCGGCGAAGATTTTCGAGGTACATTTCGAGCCTAAATGCCACAATAGCGACGTCGGCAGGGTAGTAAGCGACGGAAAGAGATACCTCGGTGTGACCTGCTCGGACGGCATTATCTACATCGACGAGGTACAGATTGCCGGCAAGAAGCGAATGAAGACGCAAGACCTTCTGCTCGGTCTGCGTAATGTCGAGGAGTACTCTTTCGAGTAGATATCCGACATATCACAATAAAAAATGGGGCTTGCCATAAAAAGACAAGCCCCATTCTATTTGCAGCGCCTAAGACTATACACAACCCTGTGCCATCATAGCCTCGGCAACCTTCATAAATCCACCGATATTAGCACCCTTCACGTAGTTGATATAACCGTTATCCTCGGTGCCGTATTTGATACATACCTCGTGAATATTCTGCATAATCGAGTGCAACTTCGCATCTACTTCCTCGGCAGTCCACTTGATGCGCATCGAGTTCTGAGACATCTCCAAGCCCGATGTTGCCACACCGCCAGCATTTGAAGCCTTACCAGGAGCATAAAGCAACTTGTTAGCAAGGAATATCTCAATAGCCTCCGGTGTCGATGGCATATTGGCACCCTCGGCCACACACCAGCAACCATTTGCTACCAACGTCTTAGCCTCCTCGCCATTCAACTCATTCTGCGTTGCACAAGGGAGTGCAATGTCGCACTTCACACCCCACGGACGCTCGCCCGCAAAGTATTTAGCCGACGGATACTTCTCCGCATACTCCTTGATGCGACCACGATATACATTCTTCAACAACTTGACATAAGCCAACTTCTCAGCATCGATACCATCCGGATCGTAGATATAACCCGCAGAGTCGGAGAGAGTTACCACCTTCGCACCCAACTGCGTAGCCTTCTCGGCAGCGTGCTGTGCTACATTACCCGAACCTGATACAAGCACGGTCTTGCCCTCGAACGACTCGCCACGTGTAGAGAGCATCTCCTGTGCAAAATAGCAAAGTCCATAACCCGTAGCCTCAGGACGAAGGAGCGAGCCGCCCCAACCGAGACCCTTACCGGTAAATGTACCTGTAAACTCGTCACGCAGACGCTTATATTGGCCAAACATAAAGCCTATCTCACGGCCACCCACACCGATATCTCCCGCAGGAACGTCGGTATCCTGTCCGATATGGCGATACAACTCTGTGATGAACGACTGACAGAACTTCATCACCTCGTTATCCGAGCGACCCTTCGGGTTGAAGTCCGAGCCACCCTTACCACCTCCCATAGGCAGTGTGGTGAGGCTATTCTTGAAGGTCTGCTCGAAGGCAAGGAACTTCATAATCGAGAGGTTCACAGAGGCATGAAAACGAATACCGCCCTTGTATGGACCGAGTGCGCTGTTCATCTGCACACGGAATCCTCGGTTAATCTCTATCTCGCCTCGGTCGTTGAGCCACGGTACACGGAATATAATCACACGCTCCGGCTCGGCTATGCGCTCCAAAACTTTAAGTTTCTGCAATGCCGGATCGGCTACAATATATGGAGCCAATGACTCGGCTACCTCTCTTACTGCCTGATGAAACTCCGGCTCATTAGGATTCTTGGCGATAATCTGCGCCATGAAGTTTTCTACGTACTGTTTTGCCTGTATTTCCATACCTAACCTTACTGTTCTATGGTTTTAATGTTACAAAAATATGAATTTTCACAAAAATATATACCATTAGAGGCCATTTTTATTGACAAGTTTTCAAAAAAAATAGGTCTTAATAGGCAAATCTCTCTCAATAGCATATCTTATCACAACAACAAGACAAAACAATACAAAGTCTGCTCTTACAAAAAAAGGTCTGCCCCGAAGGACAGACCCATTTTATAATCTATATACTCTACAATTAGTTTGCAGCAGGAACTGGGAAATCCTTGTAGTATACAGAGTATGTTGCAGGCTTAGAGTAGTTACCATCAGCATCAACTGCAACAACTACCAACTTGTACTCCAATGGATCCTCTGTTGGAGTGTAGTTTACAGACTTGTACTTCACAATCTTAGTACCGGTATTCTCATAGGTAGTTGCACCAGAAGTGCTTGCGAAATATGAAGTTGGGTTATCAATCAAGTAAGGAACTGCACCGTCAACTGAACCACCCCAGTAGTTGATATAAGGATAGCTTGAAGAAGTATCAGCCAAATATACCTTGTAATCAACTGCGGTACCACCGGTTGCGCTGAACTCTACCTTATAACCATAGTAGTAAGGGTTAGCGGCAGTATGGTCAGCAGTATAGTAACCAGAACCGTTAGTCAACTCAACCTTATTGATAGTTACAACGATATCGTTATAAACAATAGGCTTAACAGACAACTTCTGAGCAACTACCTCACCATAAGACCAGTCAGCAGCAAATGGAACTACGAGGAGAGTAACAGAAGTCTGACCAGCAGGCATTGTGTAAGACTGATTACCTGTGTAAGTTGACTTCTTACCATTTGTGAGAGCATATGCAATCTGATCCTCCTCAGATACGAGAGTACTCATAGTAGCATCGTCAACCCATGCGAAGTAGAAACTTGCGCCAAGGTCCTTAGTTATCTTAGCCTGTACCTTTGCAGCACCCTCCTTCACATCGCTAAGAGTAACCTTTGCAGCCTCAGCATTCTTAACGTTTGGCAAAGCAGTTGTATACTCTACCAGAACTGCATCAGCAGCAGTGTAAGAATCATTTGCAAGTTTCTCAGCATCGTAAGGCAATACTGCCAATACATATGTAGTACCCGGAGCCATAGTCTGCTTTGCGAACAAAGTCAAATCTGAAATCTTACCCTCATATGGAAGAGTTGTGTTATAATCCTCAGAATAGTAGTAAGCCAAGTTACCGAGCTGATTCTCCAACTGAGTAGCAGCATCCTGACCATAGTACTCAGGAGTGAAAGTTGCAGCAAAGAACTTATCAGTTGTATCCATCACGATAGAAACCTTAGCATCACCTGCAAGTGGCTCCAAAACTGATACAGATACATATGGAAGAACTGAAGTATAGAGTGCACCAACCTCAACACCGTACATAGACTCCTCGAGAGTAGCCATCCAGAATACATAAGACTGATCCTGATCAGCACCAAGCATAGTGCTAAGAGATGTAGTCAAATCGCCAGCCCACATCAACTCTGCAGGTCCCGCAGCAGGATCCCACTGGTACATCGTAAAGTAGTTAGATACAAGAGACTTGTAAGTATCCTCATCGAATGTTGAATATGGAGCGAAACCATATGCATACATAACAGAAGAACCAAACATCTCAACAGTAACATCACCAGCAACTACATCGATTGACTTTACAGCATTTGTAGAAACCTCTACAGAAGCAGGGATAACCTTACCAGAACCGGTGATAGCAACGATCTTTACAGTACCACTCTCATCTGCAACACCTGCATTAAGAGCCTCCTGTGATGGAGAGTTAACAGTGAATACCCAATAAGCCTCAGGCTCGCCCTCGCCACGCATATCCTCAGGGGTAACCTTCCAACCAGCAGGCTTCTCAATCAAGAAGTCAACAACATTACCAGATACAGACTGAATATACTCCTCTGCACCAGCAGGAACATACAACTTAGTAATCAAAGAGCCAGAAGGATCTGAAAGCTGGAACTGAGTACCAAATGTCTGATAGTACATCTCATTGAATACAGGATCAAGATCAACAGAGAAAGTGCTGCCATCAGCAAGAGTAAACTTAGCCTGATAAACAACCTCTGCACCATAAACGTTTTCAACCTTAACCAACTCAACGCCTGAGAATACAGAAACCTTATCCAAAGCCTCAGTAGTTGCAGCGCCAGTCTCCTGCCATGTCAAACCACCGTCGAATGATACAACAACCTTTGATCCATCCTCGCTCTTAGAGAACTGCGGAAGAATAGCCTCCTCCTTCTCCTCCTTTACAGGAACAACAGGAATCAAGTTGCCGTCAGCATCTCTTACAGGAACAACAGCACCGTTTGCGTCAACAGTTGCCCAATACTGAACACCATTCTCAGTGTAAACAGTAACAGCAGTGTGCTCTGGCTCTGCATAAACAGTGAAAGACTTACCGTCAGAAAGGGTAACAGTTACGTCGCCATTATCAGCAGTTACACAGTTAGAAACAACAACCTTCTCAGCCAACTCAGCATCCAAAGCCTCAACCATAGCAGTCAAAGCCTCAACCTCATTTGCAAGGTTTGCCTCCAAAGCAGCAACACGCTCGGTCAAATCACCCAAACCTGCCTGCAAATCGCTTACATCGCCCTTGACCTTGTCAAGTTCACTCAACAGACCCGAGTCGTCGTAAGAACAACCCGAGAGCAACATCGCTGCTGCGACGAGCAACGAGTTCAGAGTCGTAAATAATTTTTTCATAATTTTAAGTTTTTATAAGTTAAACAATGGTTTTTACTTACAATTTATAATAAGTTAGTGTTTATTAAATCAAAATGAAGAGCATCTTAACTCTTGTAAATTATTGACAATCAAACCGATACAGCCATATATCAAGTATTGCCAAAATCGTAAGCAGTTTATCTACTCTTGCACTTCTCTTTAACACCACAAATTTATAACAATTTTTTAATTATTAAAATTTTTTTGAAAAAAAAGTTACAACATTTTGTTATCAACACGTTTTTTTAGCATAAATATACCAAATATGAATAAAAAAGGGATACATTCGCAACGAATGCACCCGTTTATATATATAGGTATAGGATTATACCAACTTCAACTCCACCTTCAAAGCCTCAATCTTCGCATCAAGTGCAGCCTGCACCTGCTCGAACTGCTCAACAGATGGAAGGTCGGCCTTAACTCCGAAGTAGAACTTAATCTTAGGCTCGGTACCCGACGGACGAACTGAAACCTTCGTACCATCCTCAGTAACCCACTGCAAGACGTTGCTCTTATCCTCGATGCCCTCAATAGGAGATTTTACGCCCGTAGCGGTATCAAGAACCTCCAAAGTCTTATAGTCATAGACCTGCACAACCGGCGAACCAAGAAGGCTCTTTGGAGGATTAGCACGGAAATCGACCATCATATTCTGGATTTGCTCGGCACCATCCTTGCCCTTACGAACAACATTCACGAGCGACTCTCGGTAGAAACCGAACTTAACATACAAGTCTTGCAACCACTCATAGAGGGTCATGCCCTTAGTATCACGGCACCATGCAGCAGCCTCGGCAGCCAAAGCACAAGCCGAAACACCGTCCTTATCACGTACATAATCGCCCGCAAGGTATCCGAACGACTCCTCGCCACCACCGATATAGGTGTGAACACCCTCCTGGTCACGGATAATCTTTGCGATATACTTAAAGCCGGTGAGGCAATTGTAACACTTAACGCCGTAGTGAGCCGCAACAGCATCCGGCATCATAGAGGTAACGATAGTCTTAACAACAAAGTCGCCATCCTTGATAAGACCGAGTTCTGCCCAACGAGTCAACTGGTAACACATAAGCAGGATAAGGGTCTGGTTACCATTCAGAAGGACATAATCGCCCGAACCGGTACGCAACGCAACACCCAAACGGTCAGAGTCAGGGTCGGTAGCCATAGCGATGTCGGCCTGCTCACGCTCAGCAAGGTCGATAGCCATCTTCATAGTCTTGCGCTCCTCAGGGTTTGGCGACTCGACAGTAGGGAAGTTACCGTCGAGAACAGTCTGCTCCTCAACCAAGATAACGTTCTTGAAGCCAAAGTCTTTGAGTGCAGCCGGAGTAAGTTTAACACCTGCACCGTGAAGCGGAGTATAGACAATCTTCATATCGGCATAACGCTCGACGCTCTGTGGAGAGAGTGACAACTTCTTAATAGCCGCCAAGTAGATCTTATCAAACTCATCGCCGAGGATAGTGACATTTGCAGGGTTGCCGCCGGTAAGAACCTGTGACACCTCGGTAATCTTCTCAACCTCCTTAATAATATTGGTATCGTGCGGAGAGGTAACCTGCGAGCCATCGCTCCAATATGCCTTATAGCCGTTATATTCCTTAGGGTTGTGCGACGCAGTAACCATAACGCCGGAGTGGCATTTCAACTCACGAATAGCGAAACTCAACTCCGGAGTAGGGCGGAGAGCATCGAACAGATATACCTGGAAGTCGTTGGCCGCAAAGATATCGGCAACACGCTCTGCAAAAGTGCGAGAATTATTACGAGAGTCGTGCGAAATAGCAACACGAATCTGCTCGCCAGGGAAATTTTTCTTCAAGTAATTAGCCAGACCCTGTGTAGCAAAACCTACCGTATAGTTATTCATACGGTTGCTACCAACGCCCATAATACCACGAAGACCACCCGTACCGAACTCCAAGTCCTTATAGAAACTCTCAACCAACTCATTGTGGTCATTCTCGATAAGGTTGCGCACCTGCGCCTTGGTCGCCTCATCATAATCGCCATCAAGCCATTTTTGGGCCTTGCCCATTACAAGTTCATCAAGATTACTCATGTTTTTTAATATTAGTTTTATTTATAAGATTTATGTTTTCTATTTTAATTTTTTCTTACTGCAAATATAATATTTTTTTTCAACAATTAAGTATCAGCGAGTTAAAATTTACACTGCAATTTTATAATTATTTCCCCATAAAAGAAAAAAGTAAATAAACAATAGGGGAGGCATTTTTTTTAATATAATTTCATTCACAACTTTGCATTGTCAAACTGAACTAAGGATGAAATTTGATACGAAAGAGTCGTTTTCAGTTCATTCTAAACCCAGACAACATATTGAATATTAAGTAATTATGCACAATAATTCGGCCACATATAACGATGCTTGGCAAAACTGCCTCAGCCAACTGCGTTTGCAAACTTCCGCCGAGGAGTTTACAAAGTGGTTCCTGCCTATCGTGCCTCTCGAATTCGACGGTACGATGCTCCGTTTGCGTGTGCCGAGCAAATCCTTCGCAGAGGAGATTGAAAACAACTACATTCGCATACTTCGCCCTCTGATTGCCGAGACCTTCGGTCAGCAAACCCGAATCAGATACGCAATTCCAAAGAGCGATGTTCAAGCCCAAATTCAGTCGGAGTCGAACGCTTCGGTGTCGATGCCTTCGTTTGCAACGATGCAGACCAACACCGCAAATATACGAAATCCTTTTATCATTCCGGGCATAAACAAGTTGCGAATTGACCCTCAACTTAACAAAAACTATACCTTCTCGAATTTTATCGAGGGAGAGTGCAACCGCCTTGTACGTTCGGCAAGTATGTCCGTAGCCGTAAATCCGGGAAATAACACTCCGTTTAACCCTCTCTATATATATGGAGATTCGGGACTCGGAAAGACCCACGTAGCACAGGCGATAGGTAACGAAATACGTCTGCGTCACCCTGAATTGCAGGTACTTTACGTTGCAATGAGCAAGTTTCAGGCTCAATATCAGGCAGCAACGATAAACAAAGAAATTCCGGATTTTATCCACTACTACCAGGCTGTGGATGTGCTGATTCTTGATGATATTCAGGAACTTGCAGGTAAGCCTGGAACACAGAACGCATTCTTCAACATCTTCAACCACTTGCAGATGTCAGGAAAGCAACTCGTACTGATTTCGGATAAGCCGCCGGTAGAGTTGAAGGATATTGAGGAGCGACTGCTTACCCGCTTTAAGTGGGGTCTCTCTGCACAAATCATGATTCCGGACTACCAGACCAAGATAAAGATTATCAAGGCAAAGGCCGAGCATCTCAATGCGCAGATTCCAGAGGATGTTGTTCTCTATTTGGCAGACAACATCTCGGCAAACATCCGAGAAATTGAGGGTGCTATATCATCGTTGGTGGCAAACACCTCGTTTATGGGCAAGCGCATCACAATCTCGTTGGCAAAGGAGATTCTCAAAGGATACGTTTCGCTCTACCAGAAGGAGATTACCATTGAGCATATCATCGACATCGTTTGCCGTGAGATGAATATCGATAAGGAGCGCCTGAACTCTTCGGAGCGCACACGTGAGGTGGCAATTGCTCGTCAGTTGGCTATGTATCTGGCAAAACAGCACACGAAGGCTCCGCTGACAGCAATCGGTGCAGCAATCGGAGGTCGTAACCACGCAACAGTATTACACTCGTGCAAGACAATTTCCAACTTGATGGATACCGACAAGGCTTTTCAGCGTCAAGTAACGGAGATTGAGCGACAAGTGAATGCTTAATAATCGGACAAAGAAATGAATAAGGTCGGGAAAGATAGAGATATCCCCGACCTTTTTATTTATAAAACAGCAACGAAAAAGACCTGCCCAAGCGTGACTTTTTTTTGACTTTTGGGTTAGGATTTTCAACGCTGTGATAGTCGAGACGGAGGGAGCATACTGCTCGTATGTGACCTTCGGAGCGGATATCGACAAGGAAGAAAATACAACCCAAAATTAAAAAAATGGATCAGCCGAAGATTGAAAGATTACTACGTCTAATGAAGATGCTAACAGCGAATGTCGAGTATTCGATAGATGATTTATCGGAGAGATTAGACATGTCTCGACGAACAATATATCGCTATATAGACACCTTTCGTGAGGCCGGCTTTGTGATAAAGAAGAGCGGCGACTGCATCCGTTTAGATAAGGAATCCCCTCACTTCAAAGATATATCGCAACTGGTACACTTCACAGAGGAGGAGGCGGTAATTTTGCGCCGTGCAATCGAGAGCATCGACGACACCAACCTGCTTAAACAGAACCTAAAACGCAAGTTGTATTCGGTATACGACAACCGCATGCTTGCCGACACCGTAGTCCGAGGTCGCAATGCCGGTAATGTACACACGCTGATAGATGCCATCCAAAATAAGTACTGCGTAATTCTCAGAAACTATAAATCTTCGCACTCATCACGTGATCGTATGGTCGAGCCGTTTGCCTTCACGACAAACTATGTAAATGTTTGGTGCTTAGACCGTGAGGACAACAAGTGCAAAATCTTCAAAACCGCCCGTATCGACAAGGTAGAGGCAACGTCGGAGTGCTGGGCAAACGAGGAGTCTCATCAAATCGGATTTATAGACATATTCCGCACGATAGCCACATCACAAGAGACAATCCATATAAAGGTTAAACTCGGCCGTCTGGCACACAACCTGCTACTCGAAGAGTATCCTCTCTCCGAAAAATTTATCACACCTTGCAAAGAGAGCGACGATAGTTGGATACTCGAAACCGACGTTGCCAACCTGCACGGTATCGGCCGCTTTGTCGCCGGATTGTTGGACGATGTTGAGATTATCGACTCGCCCGAACTCGAAGCGCATCTCAACAGTTATTTAAGACGTTACGCTCCAAAAGAGTAACACCCTGCAAAACCACTATTTTGACCTATACTCCCCGAATATTCGATATTCGGTCGGGGCATTGCGCCCATAAAAATGGGAATTTCCACAACTTTTCACCTCCTCAAAGCATTTTTTTGCAAAAATTTTACTGTTTTATATTTTGTGTCACAAGTTGTCACAAAACACCCCTTACTTTGCACTGTCAAACAAAATAAAGGAGGGCAAAATTATGTTATTCGGAATTTTAGTATTCATTGGTTTGAGTGCAAATGTAATTAGCACTTTGTGTGGCGGTCCGGACGATTGGATAAGATAATTGACGGAGGATAAATCACAAAAACAGCAGAAGAAATTATAAGATTAAAACCTTAAAACATAGAAGATTATGGGAGCAAGTTACAAAATCAGATGTATGCACTGCGGAACAGAGTTTCTGCATGTTGCTGGTGGCGATTTCGGAGCAGTCCGCTCGTGTGTAGGATGTGAGTGTCACGTAGAAACAGATGTGGCGATACGTTGTCCTTCGTGCATGCAGCGACTCAACCGAACAGAGGAGGAGTTTAACCGCCAAGTAGAGACCATCATCACTTGGGATTAACACAAAGAGTTGATTAATTGCAATACAAACCCACTTTTTGCGCCACGAATTGGCTTTTTTGAATAAAAATTCTTAACTTTGAGGGAGTTTTTGCTCTTTGAAGTAAAAAATATTGAATAAAAAAAATAAAAACATAAATAATATGGCAACTAACACAACAACTGCAAATGCAGATAAATTAAAGGTCCTTAATGCCGTAATCGACAAGATCGAGAAAGACCACGGCAAGGGTTCCATTATGCGAATGAACGGCGACGCTTCGGTCGATGTTCAGGTCATCCCAACCGGTTCTATCACCCTTGATATGGCGCTCGGAGTAGGCGGCTACCCAAAGGGCCGTGTTGTAGAGATATATGGCCCTGAGTCATCAGGTAAGACAACCCTCGCAATCCACGCTATCGCCGAGGCACAGAAGGCAGGCGGTATCGCAGCGTTCATCGATGCCGAGCATGCTTTTGATAGTTATTATGCATCGAAATTGGGTGTAGATTTGGATAATCTGCTCATTTCTCAGCCCGACAACGGCGAGCAGGCTTTGGAGATTGCAGACTCACTGATTCGTTCGAGCGCAATCGACATCATCGTTATTGACTCGGTTGCAGCATTGACTCCAAAAGCCGAGATTGACGGCGAGATGGGCGACGCAAAAATGGGCTTGCAGGCTCGTCTGATGTCGCAGGCATTGCGCAAACTCACCGCAAGTATCGCCAAGACAAAGACCGTATGTATCTTTATCAATCAGTTGCGTGACAAGATCGGCGTAATGTATGGCAACCCTGAGACCACAACCGGTGGTAATGCACTGAAATTCTACGCAAGTGTACGTATCGACATTCGCAAAACCTCGATAATCAAGGACGGCGAGGAGCAACTCGGAACCCGCACCAAGGTAAAGGTTGTTAAGAACAAGGTGGCACCTCCATTCAAGCGTGCCGAGTTCGACATCATGTTCGGAGAGGGCATCTCGAAGGTTGGCGAGATTATTGACTTGGCGGTAGATTACAATATCATCAAAAAGTCCGGCTCATGGTTCTCGTACGGAGAGCGCAAGATTGGCCAGGGACGTGATGCCGTGAAGGATTTATTACACACCGATACGGAGTTGTGCGCAGAGATTGAGACCAAACTCCGTGAGGCGATGAAGGCTGAGTTATAATTTATAGATACTATGGATTACGACAAAGAGGATGAGAGGCTTATCGAAGTAGCCTTTGAAGACCTACTAAACTCTTGCTCAAAGATTTGCAAGAACGAAGAGGATCGAAATTTCATAAAACGTGCCTTTTTCTTGGCGAAGGAGGCACACCAAGGGGTAAGGCGCCGTTCCGGAGAGCCTTACCTTCTGCATCCTATTGCCGTAGCCAAAATAGTCGTTGACGAGATTGGTTTGGGTGTAAAATCGGTAGTAGCCGCACTGCTTCATGATGTAGTAGAGGATACCGACTACACCGTCGAGGATATGGAGCGTATATTCGGCTCGAAAATCGCCTATATGGTCGATGGCTTGACCAAGATGTCGGGCGTATTCAACGCCGACACATCCGCCCAAGCCGAATACTTCCGCAAGGTACTACTCACTCTCTCGGATGATGTTCGTGTAATCCTTATCAAGATTGCCGACCGCCTGCACAATATGCGTACACTCGGCTTTATGCCACGTGACAAGCAGATTAAGATTACGGGAGAGACTATTCACCTCTTCGCTCCGCTGGCATACCGCCTCGGTTTGTTCCCAATAAAGAGCGAATTGGAGGATTTGTGTATGAAGTATCGATTCCCGGAGGAGTACGAGGCTATTGCCCGCAAAATCCAAGAGTCGGAGAGTTCTCGCAAGGAGTACATAGACAAATTCTGTAAGCCTATAATCGAGGCCCTGGATAAGAATCATATCCAATATGAAATATCGGGACGCATCAAGAGCATCTATTCTATTTGGATGAAGATGCAGCGCAAGCAGATACCTTTTGAGGAGATTTACGATCTGTTCGCTGTACGCATCATATTCAAGGCAGTGCCATTCCCGTCGGAGAAGACTCAGTGTTGGCAAATATACTCATCAATAACCGATATATACGCACCAAAACCCGATCGTCTGCGTGATTGGATAAGCATGCCGAAGGCGAATGGTTACGAGGCACTACATTCAACTGTGATGGGTCCTGACGGAATGTGGGTAGAGGTACAGATTCGTACCGACCGTATGGAGGAGATTGCCGAGCGTGGATTCGCCGCACACTGGAAGTACAAGAAAGCAACATTGTCGCAGAACGATGATGCCTTCGACCTCTGGTTGGGAAAGATTCGTGATGCACTCAACGGCCCTACGGAGAATGCCGTAGAGTTCTTGGACAACTTTAAGTTATCGCTATACACCTCTGAAATTGCAGTATTTACACCAAAGGGAGAACAAAGACATCTTCCATTCGGAGCAACTGCATTGGACTTTGCCTACGACATTCACACCAAGATTGGAAACAAAGCGATAGGTGCAAAGATTAACCACAAAATCGAGCCGATAACTCAGGTTATAAAGTCGGGTGACCAGATTGAGATTATCACCGCCGACAATGCCAAGCCAAAGCCGGAATGGCTCGATGTAGTAACCACGACAAAGG
Source organism: Alistipes sp. (assembly GCA_045659425.1). Classification (GTDB taxonomy): domain Bacteria; phylum Bacteroidota; class Bacteroidia; order Bacteroidales; family Rikenellaceae; genus Alistipes. The sequence goes on from JAZOWW010000017.1 coordinate 195,976, forward strand.
CCAAGCAGGCTATCACAAGTTTCCTGAAACGTGAGCGCCAAAACAACATTGAGCATGGTTTAGCGCTCTTTGAGGAACAACTTGCCAAGTACAATATCACGATGAAGGGTAGAGCGTTGCGCAAAGTTTTGCCTGCCTATGGATGTCACAACAAGGACGAGTTATACAGTAAGATTGGTGCAGGAATTATCTCCTTGGATAATTTGGACAAGATTTTGCGCACCAATTCCACAAGTAAGATACTAAAATTCTGGACCCTTTGGCGTGACTCATCGGTTGATGACGACAATTTCGACAACGACACCGCCGTCGGACAAGGCTCCGACGAGGAGAAGTTCGTCATCGCCACTTGTTGCAATCCTCTGCCGGGCGATAGCGTTGTAGGCTTCAAAGATCCTGCATCAGGCCGAATTTTCGTCCATAAGGCAACTTGTGACGAGTTGAACCGATTGGCATCACTCTTCGGCAAAAACATCATTAAAGACCAGATAAAGTGGTCTCAACACAAGGCCATATCATACCTTTCGACCATTGAGTTGCGAGGCATTGACCGTATGGGGTTGCTGCTCGAAATTTCGCATATAGTTTCGGAGGATTTCAGCATCAATATCCGAGAGGTCAATATCAGCAGCCATGACGGTATTTTCGAGGGCAATTTGAGCATATATGTGCAAGATACAGACGCTCTGAACGCCCTGATGGAGAAATTCCGCCATGTCAAAGGCATCGAGAGCGTAAAACGTGGTTCCGATCATAAAGAGTAGGGTATATGGGTAGTTTTATCGACATTATAATAATCGGTGGCGTAATAGTCCTTTTTATCGTAAGAATCATGGAGTTCTTACGCAAATTAGGTGCACGGTTATCCGCTCAGGTAGAACAACCAGCAATCACTACCCAGGAGTCTAACAGTGATAAAAAGATGTACGATAATAGCAATACGACCGCCACACCGGAACTCACATACGAGTTGAATATAGCGCAAGATAATAAATCCCGCAAAAAGGCAAAACCGAGCACAGAGAATGAATCGGAAAGATTCAACCAAAAGGCAACTTCAAACATAAGAAGAAATAAGGAAGAATCCGACATTAGCAATGAAGGCGAGGAGTTCGATTTGCGACAGGCAATTATCTATTCCGAGATAATGAAGCCGAAATATAGCGACGAAGAGATATAAGACAAATCAAACATTTTATATGGCAACTATTTTTTCAAGAATCATAGCAGGGGAGATCCCTTGCTATAAAGTAGCAGAAGACGAAAAGTATTTCGCCTTTTTGGATATTGCACCACTTGCAAAGGGACATACACTCGTTGTTCCAAAGTGCGAGGTTGACTATCTTTTCGACCTCGACGACGAGACTTTATCAGGCATGACACTCTTCGCCAAGAGGGTAGCAGCGCAAATTAAGGAGGTAACAGGATGCAAAAAAGTGGCAATGGTAGTTCTGGGACTCGAAGTTCCGCACGCACACATCCATTTAATCCCTATGAATAGCGAAAAAGATGTCGATTTTCACCGTGAAAAGCTCAATCTTACTCCAGAAGAATTCCAAGAAATAGCCGCTTCACTACGAGAGTAGGGGAGTTGTTAACAACTTTGTAACATCCTTATATATAGATATATAGGGATGTTTTTATTTATCATTACGCCTACATTTTTAACATAATGTAGAAGATTTCCACAGAGGAGAAATTTTCAGCCTTCTAACTTATCCGTATTATTTTATTTTGCTCTAAAAATAGGGAAAATCGAAGATATTGTTTACACTTGTAAACTTACGGATTACTATTTATATTGTCAACACTTAACATTTGTAACAGTTTAGAGTTGTTAATATCTTTGTTTTATATTACATTTGTAAATATTTTGCCGGGAGCAAAATGTTGAGGAGTCCCCTGCGGGGACGGATT
>JAZOWW010000018.1:0-41133 GCA_045659425.1 Alistipes sp.
CCATCTTGCTTTTTTGTGGTGTTTTGACTTGTGTTTTTGTGGTAACGGAATAGGGTAAAACGGCTCTTGGAAATACTATCTACACTTTCCCAAATAGAAAGTAAATTATAGACCCTGGTGAGCAAAAAAGCCTCAAACAGGGAATCTTTATTTATACACCTTCTAACACAATTTTCTATGAAATTTTACTATCTTTGTACTTGGATTAGGGCTCCGAGCAGAAAAACAGAGAAGTGTGCATTTACTGTAATAGAATGGCACAATTATCGACTCTATTTCGGCCTAAAGTTTGCAACTCATTGATTTCAATGCTATTTTCACACTGCATCGGCAAGTAACTAACGCCCTCTAATGCACACTAACAAACGCTAACGCCTACAAATAGCGACATAAAATCCTACAAAAATAGACGAATAAATCCCGAAAGTTAGACTCGACTTTCGGGATTTTTCTATGCTTTAATGTCTTCAACAAAAATATCTCGCCAAGTTTGCAGTGGAGTGCAATGAGGCGCAATGAGTTGCAACGAGGCGCAATAACAGGGCGAAGAGAATTGTACTTTCTACTAAAAGGGCTTTGGTTGTCGGTGGCGAAAGTCGTTCACAACTTTTTTTGCAAAAAAATCACCCATTCGCAAACCTTCTCACTAACGCCCCTCTATACTATATATGAATGTTTAATTCTAAAAAATAAAGACAATGCAAGAAAAAACTTTATCATTTGAGCAGATGCCGGAGCTCATTCAAAATCTGGTAGAGAGAATCGAAGCCCTCGAAATAGGTCGCATAAGCATCATTGTGATTGCAATTCGTCGTATGATTACGACACTTATGACGATGATTTTTAATCGTCGTGCTATCTTGTAATCGAAAATATTTCGTATATTTGTCGGTTAGAAGATGTTGAAAAATTAAAAGATATAGATAATTATGAGAGTGAAAAGTCTTAGATTATTGGCAATCTTTGCTCTGTTGTGGGCGGTAGGTTGTAACGATGATGTGCCGGGCGATGACTCAGGAGTAACTCCTCCGCAGTCGGGTGAGACTACCGGAGTGACCCGCTTTGCGGCGACCATAGATTCGCCGGAGGTTACCCGTGCATCACTTAATGGGAAGAATGCACCGATATGGAGTTCCGGCGACAATTTGTTGGTATTGACTTATAGCGGCAATTCTATAAAGACGCAGTTCAATGCTACGATTGATGCTTCGTCTATTGATGGTGCGACGGCCTATTTCGGCGCTGCGGCAAACCGTTATCTGCCGAAGGAGAGCGAGAGTTATGCCGTATATCCATACTTTAAGCCTAACACTACCGATGTATCGGGAGGAAGTGTTGGTGCACGTTCAATCAAGACTACCGTATCGGCACAGAAGCCAAATTTCGACGGTAAGTTGAAACTTCCGTTGCTCGTGGGCGAGTGGGATAGCGATTCGGAGTCTTTCGAGATGAATAATCCTCTCGCTATCGTTAAATTGAGTCTTTCGTTGCCGTCAGGTAACACGGCGTTATCAATGCAGAAGGTTGTTGTGGAGAGCAAAAATGGCGAGAAATTGTGGGGTAGTACTGCAACAATCTCTACCTCTACTATGAGCGCAGCATTTAAGGCTGCCGATGCAACCTCAACCCTTACTTTGGATTGCTCGGGAGAGAGTCTTGGCACTTCGACCAAAAATATATGGTTTGCAATTCCGGCACAGAAGTATGCCAAGGGTTTAACGGTTAAACTCTATTGCGTAGAGGGCTACTTCGAGACTGATGTCAAGGTTTCAGGTTTCACTGCGGCTGTGGATACTGTTTTGGAGTTGCCTGTCAGTGTCGAGTTGCAGAGAAGCGAGATTTTTGTAGACTCCGTATATACTACCGATACTACGGTGGTTATTGCTTGGACAATCACGGCGGAGAATGGAAAATACCTCTCCGAGATATATCCAAACCGCAGTGCAAAATATACCGAAGATGTGAAGAAGAAGTACAAGGTTGCCATTTACAGCGACGAGGCTTGCTCCAAGTTGGTATATAGTGTAGATAATGTCGATGGTCAGGGTGTTTTGGGTTCTGCGGCGCTCTTCTCGGAGACCAACTGCCCGCCACGCTTTATTTTTGGAGGACTGAAACCTGCGACGGATTACTATGTGATGATTTACAACCTGACGGATTCAAAGCAGATGCTCGTTCCGTTTAAGGTTACAACTGCAAGTAGAGCCGTGGACAATGTTGTTTCGTCAAATGCTAAGTCTGGCGATGTGATTTTGTTCGAGAACTTCGGAAAAATGCTCTATGGTGGAGATTTGGCCGCTCGTGCTGGTGGCGTATCTCGTGATGACAGAAGTTCGCTGACCTCGTATTCAGGAGTGGATCTTTCGGGTGCGATTACACTCGATTTTAACGCTGCCGCTACATCGGGAGCAAGCGATGCATATATTCCGGCTTCGGCAAGTACGGAGATAGGTCTGTTCTCTACTCTGAAAGGTCTGCTTGACGATATGGGCATTGATCAGTGGGGCTGGATTGGCGGCAAGTCAGGTGCCGATGGAGGCTCGATATGCGCTCGTCCGGGTTATGTGAAGATCGGAACAACAGGAAATCGCTCATTTATCGTAACACCTATGCTGTCGGCTATTCCGGAGGGAAGAACTGCTACGGTAACCGTTACATTCAAGGCTGCACCTTATGGCGGAGCAAGCGATGATATTAATCCTGAGGAGAAGGCTGTGGCAGTCAAATTGCTTGGTGGTACAACTCTTTCAAGCGCTTGGAAGGTTACATATTCGGGCGAGAATGATGTGAAGAATATCACGTTGGATGGTGAGCAGAGTTGTGACTGGAAAGAGTATAGCGTGACGCTTAAAGGTGCAAGATGCACGAGCCGCATCGCTATTGGCGGAGGTTGTGAGTCTGCTACACAAACCAACCGATTCTTCCTTGATGATATAAGAGTAAAGGTTGATGTGGTAGAGGATATTCTTGTGAAGGGTACGGTTGCATATAGCGATGGTACACCTGCTTCGGGAGTTGTTGTCAGCGATGGATTTACGGTGACACAGACCGATTCGAAGGGTCAGTACTCGCTCAAACCTTGTGCCGATACCTGGTATATCTACTACTCGGTGCCGGAGGATTGTGAGGTTGAGTTGAATAGTTATGGCCAGCCGGTATTCTATACCAGATATAATGAAAATGTTGACATCTATAACTTTACGCTGAAAAAGATGGCTGCCAAGGAGAGTAAGTTTGCACTCTTCTGCATGGCAGACCCGCAGTGTAAGTACGATTCGGCGGAAGATAGTTTCGGTCGCAAGAATGGAGATCGATTCAAGAACGAGTCGGTGCCGGCTATTAAGGCTCACGCACAGACAAAGAGTGTTCCTTGCTACGGCGTAACATTGGGCGATATTGTCTACTCGGAGGGAGGTCGTAATACGCAATCATTTATGGCAAATATGCGTGATTATATGGCAGCAAGCAAGATTGGTATGCCTGTCTTCCAGACAATGGGTAACCACGACTATACATTCTTCTATTCAGGCAAGGCTATCAATGCAGATGCGACAAGTAGCACATATAATATGAAGGCTCAGCGAGCATTCGAGGATGTCTTTGGCCCTATTAACTATTCGTGGAACCGAGGCGATGTTCATATCGTATGTATGCGCAATATGCAGTGGGATAGCAATACGAATGCTGCTTCATATACCGCTCCAATATTTACTGATGAGCAATATAAGTGGTTGCAGCAGGATTTGAGGTATGTTCCAACCAATAAGATGGTTATTTTGTGTGTACACGTTCCTCTGTTAAATTCCAGCAATGCAAATGTTAAGAATGTGATTGCTCTGCTTAAAAACTTCGCTAATGCTCATATCATGTCGGGACACACTCACTATATGCGAAATGAGCCTACGAGGTCGAGCAATATCTATGAGCATGTTCATGCAGCGGTTTCCGGTCAATGGTGGTGGTCGAACATGAACGGCGATGGTTGTCCTAACGGCTATGGCGTTTACGACATTGAGGGTAATAATATTACCAATTGGTATTATATGGGTGTTAACAATGGTATGAACTCTCGTGACTATCAGATTCGCCTCTATCGTGGAGACCTCAAATGTGGAGATGTTCAGAAGAGTAAGACTTTCAACTTGCAACATGGAAGCAATGTGATTCTTGCCAATGTGTTTAACGCAGATAGCAGTTGGAAGGTCGAGATTTTCGAGGATGGCGTATCGGCTGGATTGATGCAGGCGATGACTGCTCGTAAATACTCTCCTACGAGCGATACTTATCCTATCGGAACATCATATCCAGTAGCGGTTCCGACCGACTCGGGTCAGGATTGGTGGTCTATCGCTTATCATATTAGTATTATTGGACGTAGTGGCACAAGCGGTTCGTACCATACCAACTGTTTCCATATGTATAAGCATACGTTGAAGAATCCGAATGCGAAGAGCATCCGAGTAGAGGCTACCGACCGCTTTGGCCGTAAATATACCTGTTCGGAGGTTGTCGAGAATTGCACGACAAATAAGGCTCTCTATCCTTATGAATATTGGAACTAGTCATTCCGCCGATGTGAATGTAAAAGATAAAGGCCTGCAAATTTGCAGGCCTTTATCTTTTCTCTATTTATTGATGCAACTATTTAAGCACCTTGAAAATCATCTTCTTGATAGGGCCGTTGCCAAGCATTGGAGCGTGCGCATCCTCCGGCATCAGGATTGTAAACTGACCCTCACGAAGCGTGTAGAATGTCTGTGGCTCATCGGTGTAGAACTGCACATCACGCTCGGAGTCGAATTCGCCCTTTGCCTTCTTGCAATCCTTACGCTCCGACCATCCAAACTCCTCCTTGGTGCTACCGCCAACGATTACCTGAATATCGATATACTTGTCGTGTACCTCTAAGAGTGCTTCGTAACGAGGTTTGAGATCCAACTCCATAACATTTACAAATACCTCATCGCCGATAATCTGGTGCTTACCCGGAGCAATGGTCTTGGTGTTGCACGTTGCAAGGAAGTCGAACGCTGCCTTCAATCGTGGGTTGAGCGAGTAGTACAACTCTGCATTTTTGATAGAATCTAAAATCATGTTCTCAAAATTATTTGTGTTATCTCTTATCTATTTTCAGTCGGCATATTACGGGGTAGTGGTCCGAATATTTAGCCTTGTTATCTACCTCGTAGGATACTACATTTATCCTTTCGGATACCAAAGTGTAGTCGATACGCATCAGGTTGAAGAATCCGTTAAACGTATGTGAATATCCTGCACCCTGCTCACGAAATGCATCATTCAGCCCCTGAGCAATATGGTCATAGGTGTACGATAGAGGCACGTCGTTGAAGTCGCCACACACAATGACGGGATATGGCGAGGCGTCGATAAATCGCTTGACACAGCGAGCCTGCTCGGCACGCTTTATGTTGTTGTCACGCAGACGTTTTGCAATATTGCCGATACGGCTTTGGCGTGTAGAGTCACCGGTGAGATTCTCTTTATCGGCAGATTGGGTATAGATTGAATGTAGTGTTGTCGATTGTAGGTGTAGGTTTACCACACGTACCGTATCCTCGCTCTTTTTGATGATTATATCAGCCCAATTTGCAGTGTAACGAGATATGGAGTCTATGTTGCCGTGACGCAGAATGCGGTGGCGAGTTATAATCTCGCAAGAGAAATCGGTCGCTCCGTTGATAGTCGAGCGGTACTTATCTCCCAATTTGAGCCACTCGTCATTAACATCTATTAGGAACTCCTGCAAGCAGAGAATATCGGGATTCTTCTCGGCGATATAATCGATAAGCCCTTCGGCCTTGCCGTTGGCTACATTATAACTTATAGTCTTTACGAAACGTCGCTCAATGTACGGAATGGCAGGCTTACGCTTTATCTCAATCTGGTAATACCTTCCGAGTGAGAAGAGACTGATGATAACGGCAATGGAAGCCACGGCCACATTGAGCCATTTGTTGCGGATTACCCACCAAAGCAGTATTACGATATTGATGATATATATAATCGGAGTAGCCAGCACAACAAGCGACAACCAACTCAAACTCTTCGGGTCGATATGTGGCGTTATGGTGCATATGACGGTCGCCGAGGTGAGCAGAAACATCGCTATCCACGTAAGAAGGTCAAGCAACATAAGGGCTTTTTTGCCCATATTGCCCGACTCTCTTCGTCTGTTTCTGCGGCTGAATCCGCTTGAATATACCTCTGCCATCGTTTAGTAGCGAATAAATCCTCGTTTCTTCCAATAGGAGAGCAATAGCCATCCCCACAACATTCCTCCGACGTGTGCAAAGTGTGCTACACCTGCATCAAAGCCACCCCAGCCCAGGAATACCTCCAACACGGCATAGCCGACAACAAACCACTTGGCCTTAATCGGGAACGGGAACGGAATGATGAATATCTGCTGGTTCGGGTGCATTACCCCGAATGCAAGCAACAGGCCCATTACGGCACCCGATGCACCGAGCATTGTGAATGAATACTCGTGAGAGAGCCATGCTACCATCATCTGCAACAGCGCTGCACCTACACCGCATACCATATAATAGACTATAAAACGGTTTGAACCGAGTTCGTATTCGAGTGTGCGACCGAACATCCAAAGCGCAAACATGTTGAAGAACAGGTGCGATAGACTGCCGTGCAGGAACATATAGGTCACAAACTGGTATGGGTGATATAGCGGTGAGCCAACCCAGAAGAGTTGTCCGTATGTGCCGGCGTAAAGATTAACCTTCGGTATAAGAAACATCGCCAACCAGATGAGTGCATTGGCAATTATCAGGTTCTTAACTACGGGCGGTGTGCGAAAATATGGATTCATAATTTTACCCTTTCTTATCGTAACATTTTCTCAATATTGTTGATGCTCAACTCCACCATTATGGCCTTGCCGGATGGAGTGTAGTATCTCTCTTTGATGTTTTGCAGACGCTGTGCTATCGCCTCGGCATCTGCCTGTGTATAGTTTCTGCGACGTGAGGCCTCGCTGTGCGCAAGTGTGGTTGCCATGCGCTCTTTGAGAATCCCTTCTAGCGATTCCGGTGTAGAGAGCGCCTGAATCAACTCATATAGTATCTGGTCTATATTTTCGATTGTCGTGTCGGCAGGAATACCATTGAGTTCCACTCTACCCTCGCCCTTCAACTCCATATCGAAGCCGAGAGAAGCAATATCTACATCGTACTCTTCGAGCGTAGCATAATCGTTGCTTGATAGAGTGAGAATCTCAGGGAAGAGCAACTTTTGCGATACGGTTGCACCGCTCTCCAACATAGCCATATATGTCTCGAAGAGAATACGCTCGTGCGCACGCTTCAAATCCATAAATGCAGGGCAACCGTCACATAGCATCATTGCATATCCGCTACCGATGTATCGCACATCCGAAAGTTGTGGGGTAGTGCTTGACTCAATATCGAGATACTGCTCCTCGGTTGTCTCCTCCGTGTACTCCAAGCGGCTGTAATCGGATTGCCCGCTAACCGAAGTCGAAATATTACCTATATCCTCAAAACCGCCCGTGCTGTCGAAACTGTCAAACTCCTCGAAAATCTCGCTTGACGGTAACTTGATGTGAGGCGTGTCTCCTCCACCGCCTACGCCTGAGGATTTGTGTGCAGACGAGGTTGAAAATCCTCTGCCGAAATCCTCGTTTTCGACATCCGAGAGGAACGGATTGTAATTATCTCGTGTTGTGGCTCGTGGCTCGTGATATACAACTCCCGACTGCGCCACAGGAATCTCCACCGCAGCCTCATTATCGAAGTCCATCAACGGTACTGCTCCGGTCTTTGCAAGCGTCTCTCGCACAGCAGCATTCAATATCTGCCATATTGCCTCTGAGTCTGCAAACTTAACCTCGGTTTTTTTAGCGTGTACGTTCACGTCAATGCGCTCAGGGTTAATCGTCAGGTATATGAAGAATGAAGGCGCTGCTCCGTCAGGAATCAACTTGTCGTATGCTCGCAAAACAGCCTTGTTCAGGTATGGCGAGTGGAAGAATCGACCATTTACGAACATATACTGCTCGTTGCTGCGCAGTTTGGCTGCCGAAGGACGACCCACGTAGCCCTCAACTTTGGCGATAGTAGTCTCTACTCCTACCTCCAAAAGGTTGTGCTTGATAGATGAACCGAAGATGCCGACAATGCGCTCGGCAAGATTTGCCTTTGGTAACGAGTATATCGGTGCTCCGTTTGTCATCAATTCCAATGCCACCTCGGGATGGCAGAGTGCCACACGACGAAACTCATTCTTGATGCCTGCCGTGAGTTTCGACTCTTTATTGTCGATAAACTTTCTTCGAGCCGGCGTGTTATAAAAAATGTTGCGTACGACAAATTGTGAACCGATGGGTGCCGCTACGGGTTTCTGGTCGATGAACTCGCCTCCATTTATGATGGTCTTGGTGCCAATCTCGGCATCTGCCTGACGTGTGGTAAGTTCCACCTGCGATACTGCAGCAATTGAGGCGAGAGCCTCTCCACGGAAGCCGAATGTATGCAGAGCGTAGATGTCATCTAATGAGCCTATTTTGCTCGTTGCGTGACACTCAAATGCCATTCGTGCATCTGTCGGTGACATTCCGCAACCGTCATCTATAATCTGTATCAAATCACGACCTCCGTTGCTGAAATTTACCTTTACCGACGAGGCTCCGGCATCAATGGCATTCTCCATCATCTCCTTGATGGCTGATGACGGATACTCGACAACCTCGCCTGCCTTAATCTGGTTGGCTACAATCTCAGGTAAAACTTTTATGCGGTCGGACATAGGTACTACTACTCGTTATAATCGTTTGGTACAATAGTTATTGGAGCATACGGGTCAAACTCCTCATACTCGGCCTGCTGCTGCGTAGTCTGTTGCGCAGGGCGGTTGGCCATGGTGAAGATGTTGACTAAACGGGGGTAGAGAACATATACAAAGACAAGCAACAATACTCCTACGATGAGTATGCCTGCCTTCGAGAGTATGCCTCCCTCTCTGCTCTTCTGCTCGGCACGGCGCTGGTTGCGAGCCTCACGCATCGTGCGCAGATATTGTCCGGGCTTGTACTCCTGGCCTGCATCCGTGCTATCCTCGCCACGTAACTCACGGCGACGCTGCTCCCTGCGCTCCTTCTCAGGGTCGAAGTAGCGGGGTATATAGTTGAAAGAGTTGGCTCTTTTCTTTACCGGAGAGAACAATCCCATTGCTTTATCTTTTTAACGGAAAAAACTCTTCATTCGTTCAAAAATATTCTGATTTTCCACCTTCTCGGCCTTGCGAAAGTGTGGTTTCTCGGCTAACTGCTCGATAAGAGCCTTCTCTTCGGAGTTGAGAGATGTAGGGATAGTTATATCCACAACAATCAGGATGTCGCCTCGACCATATCCGTTTACCGAAGGGAGACCCTTGCCTCGCAAGCGCAAAATCTTGCCGGAGTGAGTTCCTGCCGTGATATTAATCTTCGCCTTGCCCTCGATCGTAGGTACTTCTACCTCGCCACCGAGCAGTGCTGTCGGTAGTGTGATATTTAGGTTGTGAATCAGATCATCTCCGTCACGCATCAACTGTGGATTATGCTCCTCCTCGATTACAACGATAAGGTCGCCGTTTACGCCACCATGACGTGCCGCATTACCCTTGCCCGATACGGTGAGTGACATGCCCTCACCTACGCCGGCAGGGATGCTGACCTCGATAACCTCGCTACCCTTAACGAAGCCTTCGCCGTTACAATCAGGACACTTATCCTTGATGATCTTGCCCTCGCCACCGCATACAGGGCATACGCCTTGTGTCTGCATGCGACCGAAGAAGGTGTTCTGCACCTGAATAACTACACCCGAACCGTTACAATTCGTACAAGTGGTGTGCGACGAGCCGTCCTTTGCACCCGAGCCGCCACAAGTCTGGCAGGCGATATATTTGTTTACCTTTAACTTCTTGGTTACACCGTTGGCAATCTCGGCGAGCGTCAACTTAATCTTAACACGAATATCCGAGCCACGATTTACTCGCTGACCGCCACGGCTACCACCGAATCCGCCAAAGCCTCCGCCGAAGTGTCCTCCGAATATGTCGCCGAACTGCGAGAATATATCCTCCATAGAGAAACCTCCGCCGCCAAAGCCTCCGCCGAAACCTCCACCTGCGGCTCCGCCATTCATACCGGCATGGCCGAACTGGTCGTATCTGGCACGCTTGTCAGGGTTGGAGAGTACATCGTAAGCCTCTGCTGCCTCCTTGAACTTCTCCTCCGCCTCTTTGTCGCCGGGATTCTTGTCCGGATGGTATTTAATTGCGGCTTTACGATAAGCCTTCTTTATGTCATCGGCATTGGCGTTCTTCTCAACGCCTAACACCTCGTAATAATCTCTTTTTTCTGCCATAGCCCTATTCTCCTACAACAACCTTTGCAAAACGTAGAATCTTGTCGCCGAGTTTATATCCTCGCTGTACTACGTCGATAACCTTTCCTTTTTTATCATCGCCGGCTGCAAAACGAGCAACAGCCTCGTGCAACTCCTCGTTGAACTCTTCGCCCAAGGCTTCAATCTCAGTCACATTCTTCTGACGCAGGGTGTCGATGAACTTCTTCTCAACCAGACGCTCGCCCTCACGCAAAGCCGCTATGTCGTCACTCTTGTCCGAAGCAGCGATTGCTCTCTGCATATCGTCCAAAACGGGGAGAATAGCCTTCAATACGTCGCTACCGCCGGTCTGTACGAGATCCATTTTTTCACGGAGTGTGCGCTTGCGGAAATTGTCGAACTCTGCCTGCAAACGAATATATTTATCTTTCCAATCAATCTGCTCCTCTACGGGCTTCTCCTCTGCCGCAGGCTCGTCTGCCACGTTGGCAGTCTCCTGCTGCTCATCTGCCACATTGGCACAAGGCTCGCCCTCGCAAGAAGGGTAACCCTCTCCTTCTCTGAATCCTGCTTCGTTGTTAATCTCCTGATCCTTAATATTTTCCTTTGTCATATTATAATGTTTTTATTATTTCCTAATTTATACTTGCGCAAAAGTTATACCGCAATATGTACCACTTCGTTAGAATAGGTTATCATACATGGATTGGCTCTTGTCGTATTTCAGGTCGGCAAGCGACGAAGCCTTTACACCGATGTTGAAACTCCAACTTTTGTGCGTACCGAACGGAATCCACACGAAGGACATCTGCCAACAGTGCAAATCACGTGTAATGCTTATCGAAGTTGTCGTCAGTTTCCTGTTTTGTATATCGAAACCGCTGGTAAATGTTATACCTGTCTTTGGTGTCAGGTTGACACTACCGTTGAAACCTATGGTTTGCGATACATTCTTCTTGTAACCCGTCGTTCCGTTGTTGGTGTATTGTACATTGTAACTGATGACGTAGTTGAAACCGATGTTCCACGGTATGGAGAAGTCATAATATGTTTGCGCCATATACTGCCTTCGCAGGGTAGGGTCCATCAATCCGTATGGGTCGGAGAATGGGTTGAAGTACTCCGGCGGAATGGTGTTAATATCGTTTATTGCCGATTGTGATTTATTTTGGCGAGATTTGAACGTATAACCAAAACTCCAACCGGTATTCATGATACGTCCCAGCAAACCTCGTCTTATCATCAACTTATTATAGCGCACACCCTGTGGCGTAACCTCGTAAGGGTCGATTGTCGCCGAGAGGTTGATACCGAAGTTGCCGTATATCGTCGTTCGGATAGATGCCGAGATATTGGAGAGTCCGAGCGAGTCGGCCAGGAAATTGTACGAGCCGCTGAGCGAGAGGTCGTCTATAATCTTAATCTTCTTGACACCCGAAGTATCACGCTTGCTCAGAACCTTCATTTCGAGGCTCTGTTTGAGTGAGAAGTTGAGCGAAGCGGACGCACCCTTGCCCGGCACGCCGTAAGCATTGTCTGCGTATGGCGAATATACGGTGTATCCACCAAGCGAATCAGCCTGTACGGTCTGGTAGAAGCCATACTTCTGCTTGCTGAAATTAGGTGCATAGGAGAATCCGATGCTTGGTGTTATGGTGTGGCGCACGGCCTGTATCTTTGCCGTCTTGGACTTCATCTGCCACATACCGTAGATGGTTGTGTTGGCCGATACCGAGGCATTGTAGTTGTAGATTCGGTAGAAACCATACTCAGGAGCCAACTTCTCGATTTTGTTGGCCTCAGGATTCCACTCCTGCATCTGACGCTTGAAGTACCAACGCTCCGTGTAGTTGAATGACGGGGTGATGTTGATATACTTAAAGAGGGAGAAACTTGCTGATACCGGCAACGAATGTTCGACGCCGTTCTTCATATTCATCAGAGTCTCCTTTGTGAAGATTTTATCCTCGGTTGTAGATACCGAATTGGTCAATTTTCCGGTATATGTGAATGAAATCTTTTCGTACCAGCGCTGCTTGCCCACAGCCTCTTTACGCTTGAACGGATATACACGAGCGACGTTGAATACGATGTTTGGCAGTGTTACCGACAAGGCTTTTGTCTGTGAGTTTTGTGAAACGGCGAGATTCATCGAGAGCGAGAATGGCGTTCCTGCCCAACTCTTCGAGTATGAGATTGAGGAGTTGGTTTGTGTTGCAAGGATGTCGTTGAGTGTGGTTGCGGAGTATTTGTTGTAACCGCTGCTCGAAAGGTTTACCGAGGCCGAGAATGTTGAGCCGGGGTTTGCTTTTGGGTCCTGCGAGTGTGTCCAGGTAAACTTAAAGTTGTTCTGCTTGATATAGTCAGGCTCTCCCTTATCTCCTGTCTTGACACTTGAAAAATCGAAAGCGAGGTTACCCGAATACTTGTATCGTTTTACGTAGCGAGATGAAGCTTGTACCTCCCACGAACCGAGCGTATATATACCTCCCGTGAGTGCGAGGTCGATGTGCTGGTTGATGATGAAGTAATATCCGAGACCACGTACGAAGAAACCTCGTGAGGCATCCTCTCCGTATGACGGCATCAGCAGACCCGACTTAGGACCCATATTGAGCGGGAAGAATCCCTCAGGAATACCGAGGAAATAGATAGGCACATCCTCCATAACCAGATATGCGGGGCCTGTGATTACCTTTTTGCCCGGAATAACCTTCGCTTTTGTCATCGCAAGGTAGAAGTGCGGGTGGTCGGTGTGATCACAAGTGGTGTACTTTCCGTGCTGAATATTGATAGTATTGTCAGGTTGCTTCTTGATACGGCCGCCTACGAGCCATCCGTCGCCCTGTTGAGTTGCTACACCCTTAATCAGAGCCTTCTCCGATGAGAAATTGTATGTGATGGTGTCCATCGTGTATGATGCACCGCCGTCGGCAAATACAGGCTGGGTCTTTGTCGGCTTGCCGTCCACGGTGTCGGGCTTTCCGTATGCGTGAATCTCCTTATTCTCCATGTTGATACGCATAAAGTCTGCTTGGAGCGACTTGTCGGCATACTTCAAATCTCCCTGATTGTAAATATAAACCTTTTGAGTGCGGATGTCATAAACGAGCGAGTCGGTATTCTTACCCTCGATTATCTCGTTCAATCCTGCCCCTGCTCTTTTCTGGCGTATGGTGTCACGGCTCTCAGGTGCAATAGAGTCGCTCTTTGGTGTAGCGATACTCTTTGTCGAATCGCTGAGCGGAGCGATGCGACCCTCGGAACGAGGTGTGGTGCGACGCTGGCGACGAATATCACGTATGCGTTGAGCCGTAGAGGTGTCAACGGCCTGAATCGATTCGGTAGAAATAGAGTCTTGTTCGACATTTGTCGCAGTGGAAAGACTCTGGTCAGAGAGTGCTTTCGGTTGCGGAATACCGAACAGGGATTGCACCATTGCAATCATTGTTACTACGGTGAGTAGATATTTTAGTCTAAAATTCTTCAAAAATCCAATATTTTTTAGTACCTTTGCCGGCGAGCCGGCAAAAAACCGAAAAAAGCCCTTGTGTGCGCTTGTATGCGTGTTTTTTGAGCGTGTAAAGATAGTGAAAAAAGTGGATATATCAAACTTTGTAACCAATATACGCTATGCGTAAGATGTTTTTTATCGCAATACTGCTTGTTTCTCTCTCGCTTTGTTTTGATGCAAAGGGAGAGGGTGGTGCTGCATCGGGTGTGCGAGTTGTCGTAATCGATGCTGGACACGGTGGCCCACGTTTTCCGGGTGCCAGATATGGCGGTTATAACGAGAAGGATATCAATTTGCAGGTTGCCTTGAAACTCGGTGCGCTGATAGAGTCGGGTATGCCGGGTGTAAAGGTTGTATATACACGTAAGGTGGAGAAGCAGTTTTCGAGCGTTCTTACCGACGATTTGCAGGCACGTGCCGATATTGCCAATAATGCCGAGGGCGATCTCTTTATATCGATCCACTCTAATGCCTCACGTAATACGGATGTGCGAGGTGTGGAGACTTTGATTATGGGAGAGAGTTCGATGGAGACCCGTATCAACGAGGCTGCGGTTTACCTCAATAATAAAGATGAGTTGCTCGATATGTCGGATGATAAGACGGCGGCGATTGTTAGGGCGTATATCCAGAATCTGCAATTTACCTATGGCCAATATTCCGAGATGATGGCACGATTGGTACAGAAACACTACGTGAAACTCGGACTTCATAATCGAGGAGTACGTAAGCAACCGCTTAAAGTACTGTATGCGACCGATATGCCGAGTGTGCTGACCGAGATAGGTTTTATGTCCAATGCTGCCGAGTTGAAATATATTACATCGGAGAAGGGGCAGAATGAGATTGCAAGGGCAATTTTTGGAGCGGTTAAGGATTATTCTGATTTTGTAAGAAAGACCCTGCTCCCTGATGCTCCGAAGACGGAGAGCCAGACGGTAGCGCAGCCAAAAACCGAGGCAAAGCCACAATCAAAAACCGAGGCAAAGCCACAACCAAAACCTGAGGTGAAGCCTGCGCAATCATCTCCTGCACCGAAGCAGACAAATGCCGTGCGCTATACTATCCAGATTATGGCAAACGATAAGCCTGTGCCGCTGAACCACAGCGAGTTTGGAGCCTATCGAGGCTCGGTCAAGGAGGTACTTGCCGATGGACGTTTTAAGTATAAATATTGCGTGGGTGACTATGCGGACAAAGCCTCCGCACAGGCCGATATTGCTGCGGTGCGTAAGCGCTTTGCGTCGGCATTTGTGATTGCGGTGAGCAATGGTAAAGTTGT
Organism: Alistipes sp.; assembly: GCA_045659425.1. Lineage (GTDB taxonomy): Bacteria > Bacteroidota > Bacteroidia > Bacteroidales > Rikenellaceae > Alistipes. The sequence continues at coordinate 15,185 of JAZOWW010000018.1, forward strand.
AGATAAAAAATAATAAAAATTAAGAGATATGAAGATTAAGAAAGAGGTAAAAATCGGCATTTATGCCGTAGTGATTGTATTGGCTTCTTGGGCGGGTATTCGCTTTTTGAGCGGCATTGATGTTTTGGGTCGTAGCGCCTTCTATTATGCGTATTACGATCAGACTCCTGGCTTGGAGAGTGCGTCGGCAGTTGTTATTCGTGGAGTAAAGGTAGGACAGGTGTCGTCTGTTGAAATTAACCCGGAACAGCCTGATAGAGTTAAGGTTACATTCTCGGTATCGAGTGATTACAAGTTGCCTGTTGACTCAAAGGCTAAACTTTGCAGTCAGGGTCTTATGGGCGGCAAAGCCTTGGAGATTATTTTCGGCTCGTCGCAGCAGACTCTCGAAAATGGTGCAGAGATGGAGTCTGAGAACGAGAAGGATTTGATTGCAACTGTTGGTGCCGAGGTTATGGATGTTAAGGCAAAGTTGACGGTTTTGATGGATAATCTCAACACAACCGTGCTTTCGCTCAATGGTCTGCTCGACGATAATAGTGCGAATATCACAAAGGCTGTCGGCAGCCTTAAAAATGTTATGGCAGAACTCGAAAAGTCTGAGATTATCGGCAATATCGAGAGTTCGACCACTCGCTTGGATAGCGTTATGGTTAATGTTGATAAGTTGGTTGCCGATTTGGAGCAGCACAGAGTTATCGAGTCGCTTGCATCTACCGTGGAGAATCTCAATGCGGTAATCTCGGAGATAAGCAATCCTAACGGAACACTTGGCAACCTGCTTAATAATAAGGAACTCTACACAAACCTTACTCAGGCATCGGCTAACTTGGAGGCGTTGCTTGGTGATTTGAAGCAGAATCCTCATCGTTATGTTCACTTCTCGCTCTTTGGTGCCGACGAGCAGAAGATGAAGGCAAAGGCAGAGAAGAAGGCTGCAAAGGCAGCGAAGAAGGCCGCAAAGAAATAGTTTTAGAGAAGTATGGTCTATCCCGACAATTTTGAGGCGAGAATCGGCTTCGATGTGATTCGTGAGCAGTGTCGTACATTGTGTACGATGCAACGCTCATGTGCTTTGCTCGAAGAGGAAAAGTTCTCCTCCTCATTGCGGGATGTAACCCGTCGTCAGAGCCTGGCCGATGAGATGCGACGACTGCTTTCGGAGTCGGGTAGTGCTTTGAGCGATGAATATTTTGATATAGACACCCTTGTAGATAAGATTCGTATTGAGGGTACATTTCTTGATACGGCGGAGGTCGTTCGTCTCGGAGCCACACTCGCAGCAGTTGCCACGACAGTAGAATTTATACGTAGCCGTGAGCAGGGTGCATACCCATATCTCGTGAGACTGAGCGAGAGGGTAGAGTCCTTGCATCATATTGTGGTTGAGGTTAATCGTATCGTTGATGATCACGGCTCGGTGCGTGATAGCGCATCGCCGGAACTCGCCTCTGTGCGCCGAGAAATTCGTAGCCATGAGGGTCAGGTTTCGAAGCGCTTGCAGGCCGTGTTGCAGTCGGCCAAGAGTGCAGGTTTTGTGGATGCCGATGCTACCATATCGATTCGTGACGGACGTGCCGTAATACCTGTTACAGCGTCGAATAAGCGCAAGTTGCAGGGCTTTGTTCACGATGAGTCTGCTACGGGAAAGACGGTATATGTAGAGCCTGTCGAGGTCGTGGAGTTGAATAATCGACTTCGAGAGTTGGAGTATGCCGAGCGCCGAGAGATTGTGCGAGTGCTTACCGCTTTTACCGATATGGTGCGTGGCGATGTTGATGCGATTGCACATTCGGGTGAGTATATCGCCCATATTGATATGATTCGTGCCAAGGCTCGCTGGGCTTTGGAGAATGGTGCGGTTAAGCCGATAATCTCAACTACGGAGAGAGAGTTTGGCGATTTGGCACTCTACTCGGCTCGCCATCCTCTGTTGGCTCAAACCTTGCGCAATACCTCACGAGAGGTTGTGCCATTGACGGCACGCCTTGATGCGGAGAACAGAATTCTTGTGATATCGGGTCCTAATGCCGGCGGTAAATCTGTCTGCCTTAAAACGTTCGGACTCATTCAGTATATGTTCCAATGTGGTTTTCCGATTACGGCTTCCGAAAATAGCGAGTTGCCCGTATTCCGTAAACTTTATATCGACATTGGCGACCAACAATCTATTGAGAATGACCTCTCTACATACTCGTCGCACCTGCTAAATATGAAGGCTATGCTTTCTGGTGCCGATGAGCGCAGTATGATTCTTATCGATGAGTTCGGCTCGGGAACGGAGCCTGTTATGGGTGCATCTATCGCCGAGGCTATCTTGGAGCGATTGGTGTGTAGCGGCTGCTATGGTGTGATTACTACGCACTACTCCAATATTAAATATTATGCGTCGGCTACGGAGGGCGTGATGAATGGAGCCATGATGTTCGATGTTCAGAATATCCGCCCGCTATTTCGTCTTGAAACGGGTAAGCCTGGCAGTTCGTTTGCCATTGAGATAGCCCGCAAGATAGGCTTGCCAGAGGATATTATCTCGGCAGCACGTGAGAAGGCGGGATCTGACCACGTGGATATAGAGAAACAATTGCGAGAGATTGCTCGTGATAAACGCTATTGGGAGCAGAAACGTGAGCGTATCCGCCAGACAGACCGCAAGGTCGAGGAGTTGGAGCAGAACTACCGAGAGCAACTCGCATCAATCAAGGAGGAGCGCCGAGCAATCCTGCGTGATGCGAAGGTTAAGGCCAAGGAGTTGATGGCAGAGGCTAATCGCCAGATTGAGACTACAATTAAGAGCATCCGTGAGTCGCAGGCCGATAAGGAGCAGACAAGATTATTGCGCCGCTCGTTCAACGAGTTCAAAGATAATGTCGAGCAGGAGAATACTATGCAGGCAGAGTGTGATGAGCGTCTGGAACGAGAGATGGCTCGCTTGGAGCGTCGTATGGAGCGCCGTAACGAGCGTAAAAATAAGGGTACAAAGACTGAGAAGGTTGTTGAGCAACCTGCCGTGAAGCGACTTCCGTTGGAGGTCGATGCCAAGGTGCGCCTTATCGGACAAGATGGCGTAGGTGTTGTGCAGTCGTTGCGTGGCAATAAGGCACAAATAGCCTTCGGTCAGATACTTACTACGGTCGATGCGTCACGTTTGGAGGTTATCTCCTCGGCTGAGTATAAGCGAGCAACACGACCTGAGACCCCACGTACCATTATCAGTTCCGATATTTCGCAGCGCAGACTCAATTTCCGCTCTTCGATAGATATTCGAGGTGAGCGTGTTGTTGATGCGTTGGAGAAGGTGCAGGCGTTGGTTGACGATGCTTTAATGGTGGGTGTAAATACTGTCACTATCCTGCACGGTAAGGGTACTGGTGCTTTGAAAGAGGAGGTGCGCCGATACCTGCGAGCATTGCCCGAGGTTGAGAGTGCAGTTGATGACCATGCAGATAGAGGTGGCTCCGGAATTACGATAGTAACCTTTGGAATATAGGGTATGAGATATTTGTTATCCGAAATAGCGAAGATTTGTGGAGGTAGGCACCTCGGCAAGGATGTTGAAATCAGTAGTGTAATTACCGATTCACGTAGTTATGCCGTTACTGATGATGCTCTGTTTGTGGCTATGCGAGGCGTGAATCACGATGCACACGACTTTGTCGAGACAATGCTTGCACGAGGAGTCAGAGGTTTTATGACGGAGCGAGAGGTTGCCCTTCCGCACGATGCAGGAGCGGTGGTGGTAGATAACGCTTTGGCGGCATTGCAACAGTTGGCAGCATATCGTCGTGAGCAGTTCCGTGGAGAGGTTGTCGCTATTGCCGGCTCTAATGGTAAGACGGTGGTTAAGGAGTGGATTGCGCAGAGCCTTCCGCAGAGTGTAAAACTCTTCCGTTCGCCACGTAGTTATAATTCACAGTTGGGCGTGGCTCTTTCGCTGATGATGATGCCTGATGATTGCGATGTGGCAATTATTGAGGCAGGTATCTCGCAGCCGAACGAGATGAGCCGTTTGGAGCAGATGATTCGTCCGAATGTTGTGCTGTTTACCTCGATTGGAGATGCTCATCAAGAGAGTTTCGATTCGTTGCAACAGAAGGTCGATGAGAAACTTTTGCTCGCCGCCTCTGCCAAGACGATTATATATCACTCCGATTATGCGTTGTTTGCCGAGAGTATCAAGGCTAAATATGCTGCTCGAAATCTTGTCGATGCGGCGCAGATGGCTCCGCTGCCGATGAAGGATGTGGCGTCGGTGCGCAATGCCCAGCAGGTTGCTGCCTTCTGTCAGGTGATGCACTACCCTGTGGGTGATATGCTTGCGTTACAGCCTGTTGCTATGCGTTTGGAGGTTAAGCAGGGCGTGTCAGGCTCGCTGCTTATTGACGATAGTTATAACTCTGATATAAACTCACTTTCGATTGCGCTTGACTATCTGCGTTCGGTAGCAGGCGAGCGTCGTAAGGTTGTAATCCTCTCGGATATTTTGCAGAGTGCCATGAGCGACGCACTGCTCTATGGTACTGTTGCGCAAATGGTCAATGATGCGGGCATAGATACCTTTATCGGTGTGGGTGCAAAAATCTCGGCACATCGCTCGCTCTTTGGTAAGAATGGTCGATTTTTCGACTCTACGGAGCAGTTGTTGCTCCATATCGGAGAGGTGGACTTTACCTCTGCGGCAGTTCTTGTCAAAGGCAATCGTGTCGCACAGATAGAGAGAGTGTCGCACCGCCTGGAACTCAAAAGTCATACCACCGTGCTTGAAGTAAACTTGCAGGCTATGGTGCGCAATATCAACTACTTCCGCTCGCATATCGGCGCAGAAACAAAACTCGTGGCAATGGTTAAGGCTTCGGGTTATGGTGCTGGTGATGCCGAGATTGCACAGATGTTGCAGACGCAGGGCATTTCGTACCTCGCCGTGGCGTTTGCCGACGAGGGCGTAGAGTTGCGAGGGCAGGGTATCACGATGCCTATCGTGGTGCTTAATGCCGACGAGGAGAGTTTCGATGCTATGATTTCGGCAACGTTGGAGCCAGAGATTTATAGCCTTCGTTCGTTAAACGCCTTCCTGCGTGCGGTTGATGTCTATGGCGCAAATAATTACCCTGTACATCTTAAATTTGATACGGGTATGCACCGCTTGGGCTTTGATGAGGCTGACCTTCCGCAGTTGCTGACTCGTTTAGATGAGGCGAGTGGTCGCCTGCGTGTCGCATCCCTATTTACACACCTCTGCGTTGCCGATGACCCTTCGCAGGATGACTTTACCCGAGAGCAAATAGCTCGCTTTAAGCGTATTAGTGATACTGTTGCCGCACACCTTCCGTATAAGGTGCTTCGACACGCTGCCGCTTCGGCTGCAATGTTGCGCTTCCCTGAGGCACGATTCGATATGTGCCGTTTGGGATTGGGTATGTATGGCTTTGGTTATGAGCATAACGATAACCTCGAAATGGTATCTGCGCTGCGTACACGCATCGTTCAAATCCGAGAACTTCCTGCCGGCGAGACGGTAGGCTATGGTCGTAGCGGAGTGCTTGAACGTCGTAGTCGTATCGCAACAATTCCTATCGGATATGCCGATGGTCTGGATAGACACCTTGGCTGTGGCCGTTGGTCTATGGTTGTAAATGGCGAGTTTGCTCCGACCGTTGGCCGTATATGTATGGATAGTTGTATGATAGATATAACCGATATTGAGGGCGTTACAGAGGGCGACGAGGTTACAATATTCTCCCCTGCGAAGGGCAATACGGTTGAGGATATGGCACAACTTCTCGATACGATACCTTACGAGGTGCTGACATCGGTGGCAAAGCGTGTCAAACGAATCTATATAAACGAATAACAATGGTTGGAACTCTATATCTTATCCCTTGTCCTATATCCGATGATACTGCTGTCGAGCAGGTAACTCCTGCTGCAAATAGCGCTATCATTGACTCACTCGATTACTTTATCGTCGAAAATACCCGCTCGGCACGCCGCTTTTTGTCGAAGGCGCACTACGCACGAGCAATCGACGATGCCGAGTTTGTTGAACTCAATGAGCATACCACCTCCGTAACCGACATTTTACGTATGGTTGAGCCTATCCTTAAAGGCCGTAGCGCAGGTGTTATCTCCGAGGCGGGTGTGCCTGCTGTTGCAGATCCAGGACAGGCCGTTGTGGAGTTGTGCCATAAGCACGGCATACGTGTTGTGCCTCTTGTCGGCCCATCGTCAATCCTTATGGCTGTGATGGCCTCTGGATTGAGTGGTCAGTCATTTGCCTTCAACGGTTATCTCCCCGTAAAAGAGCCCGACCGCTCACGAGCAATCAAGCGTTTGGAGAGCCGTGCGCAGAGCGAGCGACAGTCGCAACTATTTATCGAGGCACCATATCGCAATGTGAAACTTATGGAGCAGATGTTACGTACTTGCTCGCCTAATACTCGTTTGTGTGTTGCTTGCAACATTACTGCTGCCGATGAGTTTATACGTACCAAGAGTATTGCCGAGTGGAAGAAGTTGGGGGTTCCTGATATTCAGAAGAAGCCTACCATATTTATTTTGGCGTGATATTTTGGCGTGATAAGGGCGCACCTGCTGCCGCTAACAAAGATAACGCCAATGGGACGTACGCAAAGTACTACCCATCAGCGTTACTTTTGTCGAGCGTTGCATCTGCGCCCTTCTGATGCCAAAATCCCCACACACTTATCTATTTTGGCAGATAATGGCATACCTGTTATCGCTAACAAATAGAACACCAATAGGACGTACGCAAAGTACTACCCATCGGCGTTACTCTTTATAATGCATCTTATTTCTCCTCGTCAAATATTTGATCAAAGATTTGGCGAAGCAGTGTGCTGTTTTCTGCAATCTGGCGTAATTTCTCTAATCGGGTAGCATTATCCGATTCGGGAATCCAGAGTTTTAAGTAACCGTTGCGGCCATACTTCTCTTCGAGGTGGTCGGCACAGCGAACGAAGTGTCCTTCTCGGTCAAGAGTAGGGTAGTGCGAGAGACTATACTGCACTGTGCGACGAATGATTGTCTGCGGGTCGATACAACGGTCTGCTTCGGCAACAATTCGACCATAAACAGAGCGTGGTGCGTGGTCTGACGAAGCACGATGGTCCTCGACGGCCTGGCGCATCACATCCATCTGCTCCTGCGAGAAGAGGTTTTGCAGGAACTTGTCCGCCATAAGAATCTCTCCCGAGACTATATGGTGTTGTTCTCGGCCACAGCATAGCCCTGTGTCGTGGTAGGCGGCAATGGTATATACCATATCCTCATCCACGTCGTAATGCTTTGCCAAGGCTAAACTCTGCTCGATTACCTGCGTAACGTGAGAAATGCCGTGCGCCTTATCAAAGGAGGCATAGCACGGCATAATCTCATTCTCTATATAGTTCTGTAACTCTTTGCGCATTAGTCAAGGTCGTAGCACAACTCTAAGTCGTCAATCCACATTGTCGAGGTCGAACTGCCGACATAATAGTCGCCGTAGCGAGAACTTGTGCAGACGAGGATGATGTGTGTCGGAGTGGTCTCGTAGTCACGATATTCGAGCGGAATATTAAACTCGTACCACTCGCACGAAGCATCGAACTTAATCTCTCCATAGCCGATGATACCCTTATTTTGTGAGTTGAAGAACGAAGCCTCGTTGCGGGTATCAACCTGTACCGGCGATGTCTCTGTACCTCCGTACGTAGCGGCATCCCACTTTCCTACGGCTATGTAGATGATACCACCATCCTTCTCGCCAATGTTAGGGGTCTTACCCTGCATGTCAGGCTTTGGAGCACAGTCGATAATGCCCTGCTGATACTTAACCCAGCCTTTGAGTGCGGTAGGGCGCTCGGTATATGGGCGGCCGAAATTTACCAGACCGTCAGTACCTACAATCTTGTCGAACTCGCCGACGAAGCAGTTTCCTGCGGCGAACTTCAAGACGGCATTTTGCGATGACATCTGTACACATGTGGTACCCGTAGTACCTTCGTGCAACGAAGTGTTAAGCGGGCTTGTAAGTATAACGCCGGCGATACTTGATCCCTTGTTACCTGTATCCCACCACTTGGTCTCGGCCGAAGATGAAGGATTCCAAATCTTGCCGTCAAGGTGCCAATCCTCGAAACCAGCATTCGGCAGTGTGAAGATGCTGCCCGTGGTTACGTTGCGTACCTCCGAGCGCTGCTCTCCATTGTCGGTTATGGCATAGCCGTACAACTCATAATTAGTATTAGGCATAAGGTGTCGGATTACCAACTCCATCTTACCTCCCTTGCTTGTGTACCACTGCTCTGGAACATCGTTCCATTGCTCTTCGTTGCTTGCACGATAGCGGAATCCAGACTCTGCACCATCAATACCCGATGCCGAAAGCCAAATAACCTGCGAGCCGACCATGCAGCGAGTAATCTCCACGGATGGCTCTCGTGGCTCGACAATCAGGCGCCAAATCTCTTGGCGACCATAAGCATCTACGGTTGCGGTAAGGGTATTAGGCTCTTTGCCGCTTGTGAAGTCACGCAACTCGGACTTGTCACGATTGCAGACATACTCAGGAGAAGGACCAAAACGCAACTGCGAAACGGTAACGGTATCAATTCCGAAGTCTGCACGACGATACGCCTTGGCAATGCAACGCTCGACATCCCACTCTGTGTCGCCAATCTGTCCATAGACAGCAAAACGACGGTCGATAGTCTGCTTGGCAGATATTGTCCACTCGTAATCCTGATATAGAGAGAGTGTGATATACTGCGGATAGCGCATATCGAATGTGCCTACGATAGGTTTTGATAGCGTTGCACCTTCGGTATATTCTACGTTGGTAATCTTCACGTTGCGAATATCGGTATTCTCCTTCAATGGAATGGTGATAGTGCGATTTACATGGTCGATACTGCAATCGGCGGATGTTCCCTCTACGGTTATGGAGGTGATGCCCAACTCTACAACAGGATACGGAATGTCGTTTGTAATACACGACGATAATGCAATGGTTGTAGCAATGATTAGCAGTGATATTCTTTTAAAAATCATAATCAAAAACGATTAACGGTTAGTTGTCCAAACGCTCTTTATCTCTCTTCTTGCTCCAAAGATGTACATTTACACCAATATTTATATCGGCAAGATTAAGACGGAACTGTAATTTCGAGAAGTTGCGTGAGCCGGTAAAGTTACCTGCGCCGTCCTCCTGACGAATATGGTTGTACTTTAAACCACCGAGTCCGAGCGATACGCTGGCGCATACGTTAGGGAAGATATATACGGCCAATCCCGGGCTGAACGAGAGGTCCGCCTTATAAGTCTTGGAGATGCTCCAATCCTTCTGCTCTGCTGCTCCGAAACTAAACTTCGATTTTCCCATTGAACCCGACAATTCCCACTCGGCAAAGACGCTGAAACGGCCCTTGCGATCCAGTGGCACGTATGTGCGGTGGAACAGTCCCAAAGCATAACTATTGTCTTTGTAGTGAATATCGCTGATACCCACCGAAATGCCGCTCTGCTCACCAAGATTAATGGCGGCATTGTTCAGGCTTCCGTTGGTCTGAGAATATCCGAAACGAAGACCTATACAGTTGTTATCTCGGTAGAAATATCCGACAAACGGCTTTATCGATACGATGTTACCCTCGATATTGAGTTCATCCAAGATCAATCCGATATTTGTATCTTCGGTGTCGATTGTTCCATACGACGCCGTAAGTCCGACCATTGTCTCGCCCTTGAATACAAACTTGTGTTTGTTTACCTCACGGTCTATGCGTGGCTTCTTCGGTTGCTTTACGCCGATATGCTCCGCTGAGATAGTGGAGTTGTTCTTTACATTAACATCCGAGGTCTGTGCTACGGATATATTCTCTTGCGCCTGTGCTGCAAATGTGGCGGCAATAAGCAGTGTAGTAATTATAAATCTCTTCATAGTGCCGCTGTTTTATAAGTAGAACGCAATACCCATTCCGATGGAAAGGATGTTAATCTTAAAGTTCATTTGGCTCGCCTCTGTTTCTCCTACGCTGATTTGGTTGTGTACCTGCTGCGAACTGGAATAACTCAATCCGAGTACGCCAATATTTAACTCCAAAGCCATATTGTTGGTAATGAAGGCTACCACTCCCGGATTTACGCCGAGCGATACGTCGAATCCCTTGGCGTATGTTCCACGGATAGGCGAACCCTCTGCAAACTTCGATTGTGAGCCTCCGAATGCCAACTGACACTCACAGAATATCGAGAATCGACGATTCATTCCCAGCGGAATGTACTGTCGCCAGATGGCCGCTACATCGTACGTGTGTTTAAGCGCATAGTAGTAGTCCAATCCGAAGTTCAGAGCATTATCGCCGCTACCGATATTGATTGCTGCTGAATCGAGTGTGAGGAAAGAACGAGAGTATCCGAAACGCAAACCGATGATAGAGTTCTTATAGAGCGAGTAACCCACCAGAGGACTGATTTTGAAGTTGTAGCCCTCGGAGTTAATATCGTCTATAATCAACAACTTGTATGCGTTGTTGGTGTGAGTCGAATATGAAGCAGTACCGCCGAATACCCATTGCCCTTTGGGTACGATAGTGGTCTTCATACTTGCCAATCCTCGATTCTTACGGAATTCGCCTTTGCTTGCTGGTGCTGCCGATGTTGCAACACTCTCGGTAGCGGATGCGACCGCTACCGATGTGTTACTTTGTGCAAGACCATTAATAGTTATTGTCGTTGCAAGGAGCAACGCTGTTAGTCTCTTTGAAAAATACATCTGGTTATTATTAAACCGTTTTCTTCTAATATACGAACTCAACATCGTCAATCTTCATCCAACTATCGGTACTACCGCAGAGGTAATCACCATAGCCGGAGCAGGTAAATGTGAGAACGAGTACATTTGGTTTTGTAGTATTTGCTGTGTCGTAGTAGTGCAAATCGAGGACAACCTCAGTCCACTCGCTACGAGAGTCGGTGCCTGTCCAACAGTTGTATGCTATTACGCCAGGCTGTCCTTCCGGGGTCTCAAACAGTACGGTAGGGTTTGAACCTGTATCTACGTGGTATGCCTCAGCGTTTTCACGGTTTGCCAATGCCACGAAGATTTTGAACATATCTGTTCCGCTACCAGGATTTCCCTCCTTCATATTGATCTTACCCTGATTATTCTTCATCCAGAATTTCAGGGCCTTTGGACGGGCATTGAACTCAAATGGGCGACCGAAGTCAACCTTACCACCCAAACCGGAGATTCCTTTGAAGCGACCAACGAAGAGGTTTCCTGCTGCAAATGCAATAACAGCCTCGACGGAGTGCAGATAGGCACACTTGCTGCCCGTTGAACCCGGACGAGCATCAAGGTCTGATACAGTTACGTTGTCTTTGTACTTCTTTGTTGCATGGTTACCGGTGTCCCACATTGCATAATCAATATTTGCCGTAGGCCAAGCGATACCGCCGCTATAATTAGTCCAATCCTCGAAGCCTGCCTCAGGAATCTGAGCACCATTAGCGGTCGTGAATGAGAGTATGCCGCCCACCTGCTTAGAATCGATAAACATTGCATACTCGTAGGTCTTTTCTGCCGAGATGCCCGATGTTGCCACAGCGTTGTAGAGATTGGCCGAGCCTGATGCGGATGTCGGATACATCGACCACTCGCTTGTGCCACTTGCACGGCAACCTACCTGAATGTTCGAGCCTCCGAATGCTTGTGCACGGAAGTCTGCTGTGCCAAACCACAGCTCGTAGTCATCCTCACCAATAGGCAGGACACCCTGTAAATGATATACAGCATCACAGTAACCTACGCCACCACTGATATCCTTGATGCGGAATTGGAGAGTCTGCTCACCACCAGGCAAAGAGTTGAAGAACTCCTCGCTGAATGTTAGACGATACTCTTTCGCACTAACCTTATTTACCGTAGCACCTGCATATGTATTATTGAGCAGGTCGAATGTGGTGCCGTTGTTTACGAGTTGAAGTTGTGAAATGTTATCCAATGCAGTTACAATATACTTGCGCTCGCCAGACGTGTAGGTATATGGCAGTGATGAGTCGAAACCGTCACCCTTGACCTTTGGGTCAGGACTGAACGCAATATCGTGTCTGTGGTAATCTACACTCTGGTCAACCTTTGCGGTTACGGTTACGAAGCCAGGTGCATCCTTCGAGTACTTGAATTTGAGGGTATAGAGTTTCAAAGCCTCTACATCTGTAATAGTTCCCTGCTTCTCGACTACGTCAGTATCGTTTGCGCCATAGAAGTACCAACTCAATGTGGTGCAACCCTCCGGCAGCAAGAAATAGCCTTGTCTGTTGTCGGTATATTTGAGCGAAGCAACCTCACCACTCTTGGCAGCAGCCAAGTCAAAGGTGTCAGAGAGGCTTACATATACGTAGTACTCTTTTGTAAACTTCTCGGCAACGGTGGCGTCAAATTCGGTTGCAACCACAGCATTCCACATGTTACACTTAACCTCTACGTTAGATATTTTTCCGGAGGTAATCTCGAAATCCTCTGCGCCGTAGAAGAATCTTTGGTTGAACGAAGTTGCAATCTCCTTGTTTCCTACCTCTACCGTAACACAGTAGTTGCCGTTAACAAGCCAGATATACTCCGGAACTTCGCTCTTGGCAGTAAACTTACGTACCAACTCCTTAATAGGCTCACCATTCTCCTGGTCAGTCTCGCCGGTGTAACGGAAAATGCGCAATACGTAAGCCTGCTCCTCCTCTGTGGTGGTCTTTGTTGTACCATAGTTGAAGTTCAAGGCAAGCACACCCTCGTTCTCTCCCATAGGGAGTCGTACCTCCTCGTTTGAACCTATACAAGAGGTTGCAACGAGCAGTGCAAGCAAGGCGAAAGTTAGAATGTTAAATATCTTTTTCATGATAATCTTGCTCTAAATAATTACTCCGCAGCAGGAGTGTACAACATAATGGTCTTATTAGTCACATTGCCGAGCGAGTCGGTAATAGTGAAAACAAAGTCGTGTGCACCCTCGCCCAAAGCGGTAAGCATTGAGAGGAAGTTGGTAATAGAGAGTGGCAACTCTTTCTTTCCAGCAACCTGATCACCAGAAGGCAGACCGAGTTTTGCAAGAGCCGACGCTACGCCACTTGGGTCGAAAGCCAAACTTGCAGGGTCGAAATTAGGCTCATAAATTGCAGATACGAACTTCGACTGATCAGGGTTACAGAGATTCAATTGGTTGCAGAGGCCTACGCCGTGCAATGAACTTGTGCCCATAACCTCCGAGTGAATCTCCACAACAAGACCGCTGATACCATTCGAAGCAGTCACCATAAAGTCGGCCTTGAAATCTTCGGTAATGTTGTGACGAATACCAAAGTCACGACCCTCCCAGATGAGTGCAGGGTCCTCAACATTGCCACCTGCTACGATAACCAGGCTCTTTGTTGCAGTATTCTCCTTGTTGTCGGTTACGGTAACCTTGAATGTGTGAGTTCCTGCAAATGCGAAGAGTTCATCCATCTGACTTGTCAATGTGTATGAAACGCTCTGCTGACCGAGAACACTCTCGTTAACCTTCAAACCAAGCAAACGGAGTGCCATAGTTGCATTGCCCGCATTACACATATCGAATGAAGTCGGAATATTGAACGAAGCGAGCGATGAAACGAGAGAACTGTTTGTAGAAGAGATCTCTACCAGCATTGAAGAGATGGTATTCTCGCCTGCGGCTGCAATATCTACAACAATATCTTTGGTGTAGTTGTTACGCTCGTCGAAATCGGTTGCAAGCAGGGTTACAGGAGCGTCAATATCGCCGTTAGCCAACAAGATAGTAGGCAACTGACTTGTCTCGATGATAACATCCTCGGTGATAGAAGACGAGAATTCATATACAAGCAACTCATCCACAACCCAGCCGTCGATTGTCGCACCGATATTGATGCTACCCTCGCCAGAGTACTCGATGAAGAAGTTAATATCGCTGTGATGACCGGCCTTAACACCTTCAATAGATGCAGTCATCTCAAATTCTGAGGCCTCGGTCTTGCCCTCAGGTGTGTAAAAACCCTTAATAACTACCTCGATAGTGTTAGTCTCGTTTACAGCCTTCAAATAACCGGAACGGCTCTCGTCCATGCTATATACCAACTCGCACTCGCCGATAGATACGGTTGTAGTGGTTGTGTCGCTCAACATTCTGCGCAAATCCTCGGAGAAACTTACCGTAACCTGAATATTCTGCAATGTGCAGACTAAATCCTCAATACGGGTTGTCTCCTTGCGATTGATTGTGAATGGATGCTCGATGCCATATACAGGGCTCTCCCACGCTGCATCTGCCACCTCACCCGACATAATGCGGAAGATGTAGTTGCCGACATCCAAAGTTATAGGGTCCTTTGGCAATGCACTATATAGGTAAGAAGCGATAACCTCGCTTGACGAGTTGATTATCTCGCAAGTGAAGGTGTTGATATCTACCGCAGCACGAGTCTTAACAGATAACTGCTCATGCTTGTCTGCGACATTCTCGCCTACCTGATGGTAATCCTCGACACACTCTACGCTCAAACCTTCAAACGAGAGGTATCCCTGACCTGATTTTTCGCTACCTTGACCCTCAATGCGCAATGACTCGTTGTTGCACGATGCCACAGCCATAAGCGAGAGAGCAGCGATTACTGTACTTTTCAGAAGTTTCATATATTTGATTTTATTTAATTACGCATTTTCGTTAAGTTCGACATCAATATCGTAGGTGCCAATGATTGTGTCGTTGAGTTTTACCGTTACGTTTACTTTGCCGACTCTCTCCAAGTCGTAAGTTACGATGTAGCGGGTACGAGCCTTAACCTCCGGAATTGTCTGTGTCGGAAGTGTCTCGTATTTGCCTGTTGCCAAGTTTGACTGACGGATGCAGTTGCAATCGATAGTAACGTTCGCCTGTGGAGCAATGAAGAGATGCTCTGAACTGTTCTCAACCAACTCAAACTCGTTGGTAGCCGTTGTCATCTTGAATTCGTATGTAGGGAAGTAACCACGAAAGTTCTCTGTGGTAGCAATCTCTACGATTGCGTTTCCTACGGTAGCAACAACCTCTACATCAACGGTTTTGTTGCGGTCTGGCACAGGAGCAACTGCTTTGCCGTAGAAATAAGGCTTGTTATAACCCTCTTCGGTTATATCGCCACACTCGATGGAAACGGTGTAATTTCCCTTAACGAAACGCTCGTCTTCCGACTTATAGTCGGAGATGCTGTTCCAAGATTTCGAGAAATCGTTCGCCTCGCCTGTAATCAGGAGAGAGAAATCGCTTAATGCCGGAGTTTCGAGCATAATACCTGACTCGGTTTCGGCTTTTGTCTGGATCGCACCGGAGGTAGATGCATTAATGGCAATATAGCCCATCTCGCCGCCTCCTACAATCTCTAAATCTCCATTTTGGCAGCCTGCCGTTAGTGCGACTACGCATACCATAAATAGTAATTTTTTCATTTGTTTTTATTTAGTTGTTATTATTTGGCAATTTGTACCTTTATATTATCTATGTAGAAGTAGTATCGAGCGTTAGCACCCTGGAAAACGACTTTGGTCTGTTTAGTACAAGCCCACCATACAATACGGGTTGAGGCACCGCAATTTTCAATAGTATGAGATACTGTCTCCGGCATTGGCGATGTGAAGTTGAGCGAGTCGTTAGTTTTGTAACCGTTTGATGTGAATATCGAAGTAAAGTTACTGCTGATGTTGTTTTGATTGCCACCATCCAACTTTGAGGTGTCGGATTTGGTATGTGTGCCGACTATATAGTATGCATTTCCACTTTGGGTATCATCAAAACTACTAAGAGTCTGATAACCCATAGGGATATAGCAGCCAACATCGTAGGTTACCTTCAATGGTACATTGTTTGATTTTAGATGGCCGATGGCAGGGGTGTCAAGACGGCCACTATATCTTGCGTATGACATTATGGCACTATCGTAGTGGCAGTTGATACGGATACGGTTTCCGCCCGACAACTTAAATCGTGCGGCATTCCAACCGTTGCGACTCATCTTGCCGTCAAGGAGTTGTCCTTTTGCATCGCTTTGAACGTCGTCTGTTGAGGCTGCGTATGCATCCTGAGACTCTACGTCAGAGGAGTTTGAGAAATCCTCAAACAACAGGTAAGGGATTTTTACGTCAGTGCTTGTCTGAGTATAAGACTCCATATCTGACGGCATTGTGAAGTTGTAGTCGATAACGGCATTTGGCGTGTCGAAGCGGGCAGTCAGTGTTGCTCCACGCAACGGTGTAACATCATATACACCCTCAATCTTTGTGTCGTACACGTCGGTGCTGTTCTTCGAAAAACTCCACAGTGTCTTGCCCGAAGCATCGAGAATGGTCATCGTGTTAAAATCCTCACCAAGGTTATTCTCTACTACTTTGAGTGTGATTGTGGTCATGCGGTATAACTCCGGAATTTGGATATCCGTGCGGGTCATGTGTTGAGCCTCGGCTGTCTTGATGATTTCGAGACGACCCTCAACCGATGAGTACTTGCCTGAGTAGGCTTTATAGGTAATCTCACCCGTGAGTTCGGTCGGGAATATCATTGCCCACAGAGTGTCGCCTGCCTCTGCGCCGTTTGGAAGGTCGAGTGTCAAGACGTTAGAGCCATTGCTCAACGTTGGGGCTGCGTCAGGGTTTGCAACATCCAGGGTTACATCACCTACAACATTTGTCGGGAATGTGAACTCAATTTTGTCAATTGCCATACCCATCAAGTTGCCATTCTCCGGAATATCGAAACGCATGGCGTGCATCTTGTGCGAGAAACGCAAATCAAGCGGAGTGACTCTCTCTGCCGTCAATGCTCCACTCTGAATAGGTGCCGATACCATAATGTCGCAGTCGCCCACAAACTCCTCGCCGCTCTGTACCGCAGAGAGAGAGAATGTTGCCTCGGTACCGTTGATGGCTGTTGGAGTAGGGTATGCGGCGTAGTAGGTGTAGTTATCCTCCTCCATAGGTGTGATGTAGGCGGTAAATATAGCCTGCGTCATTGAGTTGGTGAAGCGATAGAGGATGAAACGCTCACCGGTCAAATCGAAGTTACCGTCGGAGCCTTGCGCCCATACTGCAATCTTATCGTCGCCTTCCCAGATAGCGGTGCGACCATCGCTGTCAACAGTGGTGCGGCTCTTAATCTTTACGGACTGACCAATCGAAACCTTTACCTTTCCGTTGGTGGTAATCTCGTTTGCAGAGTCTTGCTCCATAGCACAAGAGATTGCAAGCAATCCACAAATGAGAGTTACAAAAAATCTTCTTTTCATACTTTTTCTATAAATGCACGGCAAAAATACGTTTTTGAGATTGGACCAAAAAATAAATTCAACGAACAGCCATTTTTTCATAATAAAAACACCGCAAAGTCCTGATGAACAGAATTGCGGTGTTTTGTTATAAACAAAGATATTATCTTTAACTCTTGGCTTTGGCTTATTTGAGATATTTGTCAAGCCAGCCGAAAAACTCTCTATTCCATACCAGCGAGTTCTGTGGTCGGAATACCTGATGAGCCTCATTTTCGAATTCCACCAAACGAGCCGGAACACCAACCATACGGGCAGCCGTAAATGCCTGCAAGGATTGGGTGTATGGGATGCGGAAGTCGTACTCGCCCGTGATAATCAAAATCGGAGTATCCCAATTTGCCACGAATTTGTGCGGAGAGTTGGCGTAAGAGCGCATTGCAGTGCGGTTGCCCTTGTCCCAATAAGCACCTCCGAAGTCGTTGTTCAGGAAGAATAACTCCTCTGTCTCACCATACATCGACTCGAAGTTAAAGATGCCGCAGTGGGCGATAAATGCCTTGAATCGCTTCTGATGATGTCCTGCTAAATAGAATACAGAATAACCTCCAAACGAAGCGCCTACGCAACCCAAACGTTCACGGTCGCACCACGGCTCCTTTGCCACGTCGTCGATAGCCGAGAGGTAGTCACGAATGTTTTGACCCGAATAGTCGCCGGAGATTTGGTCGAGCCACTCCTGTCCAAATGACGGAAGACCACGGCGGTTAGGAGCAACAACTACGTAACCTTGTGCCGCCATCAGTTGGAAGTTCCAGCGGTAACTCCAAAATTGTGATACGACACTCTGCGGACCACCCTGGCAATAGAGCAGGGTAGGGTACTTCTGTGAAGGGTCGAAATCTGGCGGTAGAATAACCCAGACAAGCATCTTTTTGCCGTCGGTCGTGCGTACCCAGCGCTTCTGTACCTCGCCGAAGCGAATGTTGTTGTATATCTCCTTGTTCGTATGCGAGAGTTGGTGCATCTGACCATTTGCGAGATCTACCTCGAACAACTCTGTTGCCATCGAGATGCTCTGCACGGTTGCTACACACTTGTCTCCTGCGAGTGAAAACGACGTGATGTCGTGGTCGCCCGATGTGATAACCTCTACCGGCGAGCCGTCGAGTCTTACACGACAGATTTGGTGTGTCGCCTCAATCGGAGCGATAAAGTAGAGGGTATCCTCTCCCTGCCATACTACATTCTGAGCGTTGTAGTCGAATTTGGCTGTGATATACTTCATCTCACCCGTTGCGGTGTCGTAAACAAACAGACGCTGCTTGTCGGCCTCGTTGCCGGCACGCTCCTGCGAGCGGAAGGCTATCTTGCTACCGTTTGGCGACCAAACAGGGTATTTGTCGTAGCCTACAAAACTCTTTGCCGCAGGCTTGCCGTTAATGCTTACGTGTTGCAGAGCGCCCTGCTTGCAGATGTTGAGCGTCTTATTTTGTGCCACATCGTAGATAAATATATCCGAGTCGGTCGATACAGCGTAATCTTTGCCTGTCAGCGGTTTGCAGGTGTATGCCAACTGCTTGCCGTTAGGGTGCCAGGCAATCTCTCCACCATCGAAGAATGGTGCCAATGGCGAATCCCAAGCGGCATCTGCTCCCGTTATATCCTGCGCCTCGGTCGCTTTGCCCTCGACAATTGGAGCAACGAAGATGTGGCGATACTCGCCCTCGTCCCAATAATCCCAGTGGCGAGCCATCAAATCATCATAGATGCGAGCCTTCGAGTGGGGCATATCTTTGTAGATATCCTTCGAGCGTACATCCTTGACCTGTACGGCCTTAACATAGTGCAGGAGTTCTCCATCAGGCGATACTCCGTAATCCTCGATACCGCCCTCTACGTCTGTTATCTGGCGAGGGTCGCTGCCATCGACCGCCATGCTCCATGCCTGCATCGCACCGCTGCGATTCGACATAAAGAGGATGCGACTGCCGTCGATGTTCCAACGTGCCGCAGTGTTGTTCGAGTCGGTAGAGGTCAGTTCGGTTGTTGTTCCATCAATGAGCGAGAGCGTGTAAATCTGTGTTACGCCACGATTCTCATCCATAGAGTAGCGTGTTACGGTGTAGAGTACCTTGCTGCCGTCGGGCGCAACCTCTGCCGATCCTATGCGGCTCATCTTCCACATTACTTCGGGAGTGAGTCGAGCGGCCGAAATCTCCTCTTGTGTAAGAGAATTATTGATTGTGAGGGGTTCGGGGGCAGAGTTGCACCCGACAGCACCCAAAAGTAGAGCAGCCATAGCGATAAAATGTTTTTTCATACTCAATATTTTAATATAAATTCCTATCTTTGTATCTAATAAAAGCGATAACGAAGATGCGTACAGAGATATTTTTTGGCGATAAGATGCTCATCCTTACCGACTCTCCGAGTGGGGTGGAGGGTGCTTGCCGTATGCCTTCGTCATATCTTTCGATTGCGAATGTACTCAAATTTTTTGAAACAGCCAACACCGTCGAGGTCTGCGATAGCGCTATCGAGGCAATATCGGAACAATTCTTCGCCGAATTCAAATATGTGGAGGCTGCTGGCGGCTTGGTTTGCAACGAGCAGAACGAGACGCTGATGATATATTGCTATAAACATTGGGATCTGCCCAAGGGGCATGTTGATGCGGGCGAGAGCGATGCAGAGACCGCTGTGCGAGAGGTTGGTGAGGAGACAGGCGTGAAGGGGGCAAAAATTGTTCGATTTTTGTGCAATACGCTCCATACATACAACGTTTATGGAGCGTGGGAGTTGAAGCGCACCTCGTGGTTTGAACTTCGTGCCGATAAGTGCGAGACCAAGCCGCAGGCCGAGGAGGATATCCTTTCGGCAAAGTGGTGTTCAGCCGAAGAGGTTGAGCAGAACCTGCGTAAGACATACCCGTCAATACGAAGAGTGTTCGCAGCAAAAAATATGTAAATTATGGTAAAGATTCTGTGGGTAGATGATGAGATAGAGTTGCTGAAACCGCATATACTTACCTTGCAATCAAAGGGTTACGAGGTAGATACGTGCAATAATGGTTACGACGCAATAGATATG
The DNA here is from genome assembly GCA_045659425.1 of Alistipes sp. Classification (GTDB taxonomy): domain Bacteria; phylum Bacteroidota; class Bacteroidia; order Bacteroidales; family Rikenellaceae; genus Alistipes. Next base: position 35,561 of record JAZOWW010000018.1, read on the forward strand.
GCCACCGAGAAGGCGTATGATGTCATCATTTTGGATGAGATGATGCCCGGAATGACAGGCTTGGAGACGCTTCCTCTGATTAAGGATGTGCGCCCGACAACACCCGTCATTATGGTTACCAAGAGCGAGGAGGAGGATATTATGGATAAAGCCATAGGCTCCAAGATTGCCGACTACATCATCAAGCCCGTGAATCCGAGCCAGATGTTGCTGTTGATTAAGAAACACGTTCACTCACAGCAACTTGTAATCGAACAGACTACGGCCGATTATCGTGCCGAATTCGGTCGTATTACCCAGATGGTGCAGAATGCTTCGACGTTCAGACAGTGGTGTAACATCTATCGCAAACTTGTGACGTGGGATATCGAACTCTCCTCGTCGAGCGATGAGAGCATACGTGAGATTTTGCAGTATCAGAAGAATGAGGCCAATCAGGAGTTCGGCCGCTTCGTTCGCAACAATTATAAGGATTGGATAAATTGCCGAGATGAGGATACACCGACGATGTCGCATACACTTATGCGCTCCAAGATCTTCCCTACGGTGGACGTAAATCCGAAGACGACGCTGCTCCTTATCGATAACTTCCGCTACGACCAGTGGCGTGCTATAAGTGCCATGTTGCGAGGATATTACGATGTGGAGGTCGATGACTTCTATTGCTCTATTCTGCCTACTGCTACGCAGTATGCCCGTAACTCGATTTTTGCGGGTCTGATGCCGTTGGCCATAGATAAACTTATGCCGAATAAGTGGCTGAATGATAACGAGGAGGGTGGTAAAAATCAATATGAGGAGGACTTCCTGCGCCGACAGATTCAGCAGACCGGTAAGCGATACTCCATCTCTTTCGATAAACTCGTTCGTCCGGAGGCGGGACGTAAACTTATAGATAATATGCGACACATATACGATGCTGATTTTTCTGTCATTGTATATAACTTCCTGGATATTCTATCGCACGCCCGTACTGAAACCGATATCATCCGCCAACTTACCGAAGATGATGCCTCATTCCGTTCGCTTACACGTTCATGGTTCGAGCATTCCGAACTCTTCGTTATGTTGAAGATGCTCTCCGAGCGAGGTCATACCGTCATCATAACCTCCGACCACGGTACCGTGCGTGTCGATAACCCTATCCGTGTGCAGGGCGACCGTGAGACCTCTGCAAATCTTCGATACAAGACGGGTCGCAACCTTGCGTACAACAGCAAGGAGGTCTTCGAGATAACCAAACCGGAGGAGGTGCAACTGCCATCGATAAATCTCTCGTCGAGTTACATCTTCGCCTACAATCACGACTTCCTTGTCTATAACAACGATGCGAATCGTCATATCCGTTATTATCGAGATACTTTCCAGCACGGAGGAATATCGATGGAGGAGATGATTGTTCCGTACATCGTCCTCCAACCCAAAAAGTTATTTTAAGAGCGATTTACTGCCTTTGTCTGCGTGTGGTTTGATGGTCACATACGGTTAGTATGCTCCCACCAAACCATACTCAACAGCGTTGTAACTCCTCTCTTAAAATAACTTTTTAATGTATTGCAGAGGTTTCCACCGTGCTGAAATATCCAAGCCTTGAAATCCCTCCCTTAAAATAACTTTTTTATCTTTTGGAAACGGCCTCATTTGATAAATGTCAAAAAGAGTGTATCTTTGCAAAAAAGATTGCGTGGAATGAAAGAGATAGTTATTGATTCGCCAAAGGATTTGGATCAGGTGGCTGAGGCGTTGATTGCAGCGTTGGATGGTCGCTCGGTGGTTGCATTCTGCGGCCCGATGGGAGCGGGTAAGACGACACTTATTAGTGCCATAATGGAGTATCTCGGCTCTGCCGATACAGTTACAAGTCCGACATTTGCACTTGTGAATCAATATTATACGGCGTCGCAGGACCCTGTATATCATTTCGATTTCTATCGCATCAACTCTCTTGCCGAGGCTTTCGATATGGGATATGAGGAGTATTTTTATTCAGGCGATCTCTGTTTGGTTGAGTGGCCTGAGAGGGTCGAGGAACTGCTTCCGGATGATGTGATGATTGTCCGCATCGAGCCTCTCGACGAAACTACCCGTAGGTTTACCATCGAATAGTATTTTACCCAATACCCTCCCCAAACCGTTAATGGATGACCATTGACGGTTTTTATTTGCAAAGTCATCAAAGGCAACCAATCGGATAAATTGTAAGCGGTTACTTGTAGGTTACTCTGCTACAACCAGCCAAACAATCGAACTTGCGCCGATAGGGCTCGAACGGTGGCCGCAGGTTTGAGCAGTGCAAGCAGAGAGAATGTGCAGAAGAACCGAAGGTTGGGAAGATTGGTTGAGAATAAATACCAAACTCGTTTGAGCAGATATTTCTCAAACAATATTCCAACGTTGCGCAGCAACTATGCGCATTCGATAAGCGCAGGCTACACTGCAACACCGCCACAAACTGACCGAGTCCCTTTATCCGCACAAAAAAACGACTGCCAAATGACAGTCAAAGTCTCCCTTTGCCAAAGGGAGGTTTGGAGGGAATGTAAATATAGTTGCGGAGTCTCCGCACAAAAAAATAGAGCAATCGGTTTCGACTGCTCTATTTTTGAAGTGCGGATAAAGGGACTCGAACCCCCACGCCTCTCGGCATCAGATCCTAAGTCTGACGTGGCTACCAATTACACCATATCCGCAAGGAATGAGTTGCAAAGGTATGCAAAAATATTTATAAAAGCAAGAAAATTCGCAAACTTGTATCTTGTCTCGGCGAAAAGCGTGAAGGTCACAAAATTAGGCGAACATTTCTTTTGATTTTTGTTCTTTTGTCGGGTTAGAGTTTGCGTTTTACCAACTCTGCGAAGGCCTCTTTGTAACTATCGCCGATTGGCACGTAGTCATCCGTATCGAGGAAAATGCGTCCCTTGGTGTAACTGGATATATGGTTTGTGTTGATGATGTACGATCGGTGTACACGCATAAACATATCAGTTGGTAGGGCGCTCTCCATGTTCTTCAAGCGGAAGAGTGTCACGAGTTTTGTGCCATCGTTCAGATGCAGGCGCACATACTCGCCCTCGCTCTCCAAGAAGACGATATTTGCGACCTTGATGAGCGAAGTCTTGTGGTCGGCACGAATCGAAATATACTCTTTGTCCGCCGACGGCTCGTCTGTGACCTCGCTCTTCTCGGCAGAGGCGTTGTCACGTAGTTGGCGTAATTCGTGAAGAGAGAGAGCCTTGTTCGACGAGTGTAGTAATTCGTTGAAACTAAAAGGTTTCAGTAAATAGTCTATCGCATCGAGTTTGAAGCCCTCGACAGCATACTCCGAGTATGCCGTTGTGAAGATTATCATCGGCGGATTGCTCAGCGAACGGACAAAATCCACACCGCTGAGACCGGGCATATTAATATCCACGAATATCAAATCTACGTTGTTGTCAATCAGCCACTCCTGCGCCGCTATGGCGTTGCTGAATGTCGCTGCAAGGTCGAGGGTAGGTATTCGTTCGATGTAACTACGTATTTGTCGCAGAGCCAGCGGCTCGTCATCTATTGCCAAACATCTAATCATAACGTTTTGACCGGGATTTTAAGGGTTACACAATAAATGCCATCGTTCGAGTTGTCGATTTCAAGGTTATAGTTTTTGCCGTATAGTAGTTCAAGACGCTTGCGCACATTGTCGAGACCGATGCCGGCAGGCTGTTTCTCGCTCTGTGTCACGAAGTGCGAGTTGCTGAAATGTGCCGTCATGTAGTCGTTCTCGCAGGTGATGTCGATATGGATGAACGATGGATGATTCGGACTTATGCCGTGTTTGAATGCATTCTCGATAAAGACGACCAAAATCAGTGGAGGAATCTTTATGTTTGACGAAATATCCTTTGGATAATTTAACTTTATATCAATATCCTGTGCATATCGTATGCGCATCAATTCGATATAGTTTTCGAGGAATTTCATATCCTGCTTCAACGGAATGTGGTCGGCGCTCGACTCATATACGACGTAGCGCATCATGCCCGACAACTCGATGATACAACGCTTGGCGCTCTCGGCATCGAAGTCAACCAGAGCGTGTATGTTGTTGAGCGTATTCATCAGGAAGTGGGGATTTATCTGATATTTCAGATAGTACATCTCAGCCTGGATATGCTCACGCTCCAAACGTTCCTTGTCTTCGTCGGCCTGCATCGAGCGATACATGTTCTTGATGACAAGATTTGCAAAGAGCATCGCCATACCCGCAAGTATATTTCCCAACAGAGGGAATACTACGAGCGAAATATGGCGGAAGGCTGCTTTCTCGCCGCCTCGTCCGAACGAGAAGGCAATTGTCAGATTTAACCTCTCGTACCACTCAATCAGTGAAAATATTCCGCAAATCAGCACCAACGATATGATTACGTAGATGAAATATTGGCGCTTGTAGTATAGGAATGGCAATAATACACTGTTGTGGATGACAAAAAGCAGGTAGAATGGCAGAATTTTGAGCCACGTCAGCAGCAACTCGCCAATGTCGAATCCCTGTATCGCCATCAAGCCTACATTCATAAAAGGCGTAAGCAGAACGACACTCCATATCATCAGGTAGAGCAGGTTCTCTCCGATTATCTGTTTGCGAATCTTGATATTAAGCATTCAGTCTCAATCTATTTGTATAACATATCTCATACAAAAGTAGGAAAAAAAATCAAGAGTCGAAAATCGGCCACGATAATTTCAACCAAACCACCCAAATACCACATAAAGCCAAGCCGAATACCCTCCCCTTACACTCAGTATCCTTGTCGCCGTAAAAGGGTAGGCCGTGCATAAAAAAACGCGCCCGGGCAGACTTTCACCTGCCCGGACTGCCCCTTTTTTATATTTACCCCCCACCTAAAAGTCGTAGCCGACGATGGCGGAAGCGTAATTGCGCCAAAATAGGGCCGTTTTGTATGCTTCGACTGATGCTGTCGGCACATAAATCTTTCTACCAGAAGCATTGTTGCTGAACATAGTTGAGACACCTGTTGGAGGTGTTGTAGGCTTACAATATACATTTTTCAAACTGCTGCAATCTCCGAATGCATACTCTTCAATCCGAGTAACGCTCTTGCCAATTGTAACTCTTGTCAAACTGCGGCAACCTCGGAATGATTCATACTCAATTGAAGTAACGCTATCAGGGATTGTAACACTTGTCAGGCTGCTGCAACCAGAGAATGCAGATGTTTCAATCGAACGAACGCTATTGCCGATTGTAACACTTGTCAGGCTGCTGCAATTCTCGAATGCTTCCCTTCCAATCGAACGAACGCTATTGCCGATTGTAACACTTGTCAAACTGCTGCAACCACGGAATGCATCCCATCCAATCGAAGTAACGCTGTCGGGAATTGTAACACTTGTCAAACTGCTGCAACCATCGAATGCATACTCTCCAATCCAAGTAACGCTATCAGGGATTGTAACACTTGTCAGGCTGCTGCAACCACAGAATGCAACATCTCCAATCGAAGTGACGCTATTACCGATTGTAACACTTGTCAAACTGCTGCAACCTTTGAATGAAGAACTTCCAATCGAAG
>JAZOWW010000019.1:0-2631 GCA_045659425.1 Alistipes sp.
CTGCACCGCATAAGGAGTATGCCGAGTTGAAACCACTCGGACCAAAAGATAAGGTATCGGCAGAGTATATCATCGTTCCACAGTCGAAGTGTTCGCTTATTATCGGCGCAGAGTTGAAGGGTGTTGTGGAGTTTGCATCACCGCTCTATGGCGCTAAAACGGTAACGGCTTTACCCATTAAGTAAATATGTTGGAGCAGAAAAAACGCCTCCTCCTATATCGTCTTCGCAAGGAGATGAATGGTGCTGCGCTCGATACGATGTGCTACTTTGGTGCGGACTACGGGCGAAACTATGGCGTGCAGATATACGCCATTCGCAACCTCGCTCGTGAGATTGGTACCGACCACGACCTTGCCGTGTCGTTCTATACAGAAAATATCCGTGAGGTGCGCCTTGTGGCGTTGTGGATAGCCGATGCCGAGAGGGTAGAGGTTGCCGACTTTCCGTTTTGGGCGGAGGGAATTATCAACTCCGAGGTTGCGGAGCAGGCCTCACACGCACTTCTGAGCCGAATAGAGCCCATCTCAGAGTTGCTCTCTGCGTGGTGCTCGTCGGATAACGCACTGCTTGCCTACTGCGCCCTACTCTCGGCGGCACGCAATGGCGGGGTAGCGCACGAAGCGGCAGTCAAAGCGATAGTGCAAGCCGTCGCAACATTCTCGGATAATCGCCTTGTGGCGCAGGGCGCAACGGCTTTGGCAATGCAGTTGAGCGACGAAGCCGTGAAAAATCTTCTGCAAACTATTCCCGACAATCCCACAACCCAACTTCTCCGAGAGGAGATCGCTTGGCGAGTAGAATAAAAGATGGCTGTCGCAATAACGACAGCCATCTCCTATTTTAGAAGTTGAACTTCTATTTTGCCGAAGCATTGTAGATAATTTTAGGATTCTTGTAGCCAACCTCCCACATATTTGCCACATAGAACTCAACATCCTTGTCGTTGCCGTTCTTATCCTTGCCAACCGAGAAGGTGATGGTTTGGAATGCAGGCAATTCGAGGAGCTTCTTACCAATGCGAATCTTGTAACCTAACGAGGTGGTGTTGGTCAAAGCATATACGGCTGAGTTCTTTCTGCCACGAGCAAGGAACTTGCAACTAACCGAAGCCTTGAAGAAGTCCTGCAACAACTTCGCATCGCCAGCAATATTACCTGCGCTATAAGCCAAAGTCATTCTCTTTTCGAGGGCCTTGCGGATAGCCTTCTCGGTCAACTCCTTCGCAAAAATAAGCGTCATGGTGCGGAAATGGCCATTTAGACGAAATATGTTTGTCTGGGCGTGACTATCGGTACAACCGAGCATATAGAGATTCTGCTCTACGCAACGCTGCATGGTCTTAGGATAGAACCAATAACCGTTCATAATCTCTACGCCATCAATCAACCCCTCTCCGTATGCTTTCAACTCAAACTCGGTGAAGTCGCACGACTTACGCGACCAACCTGGGTGGTTGTGAGTGATGAGAGCGCCCTGCTTCTTTGCATTGCGCAAAGCCTGCAATGGGTCGGTATCGTAAATGGTGTTATTGTCGGTGGTGAAGAGAGCGTTGTAGTGACCAATCTTTTTAGGCTCACGCGTAATCTCGCAACCCGGAATTATCAACATTGCACCACCGTACGCCTTTGCAGCACTCTGTGCGAGCTTGGTAGGAATGTTGAGGTCGACTTTAATGCCCTCCTCGTTCGCAGCCTTGCGGATAACATTGTGGTTTACAGCCTTCTTCGCCTCTCCTCCGGTGTAACCCTTCAAGAATTTGAGCATCGAAGGCTCGTGACGACGATACTCAACATGGTCGGTCATAGAGAAGATATCCAAACCATCATACCAAGCCTCTTTTACTCGCTGTTCAGGCGTAAGGTCTGCGTCTGAGTAGATAGAGTGGGTGTGTAGGTCGGCTTTGTATACATTCAAGCCATTCACCTGCGGAAGGATAATCTCGGTACGACGGTCCGCTTTCTGTGTGAATGTTACTGTCTCCGGAATCTCTTTCTGAGCAGTGGCATCAACAATGCAGAATCCTGCCAATGCCAAAATGAAAAATAATTTTTTCATATAGTTATTTACTTGTTGAGTTTAAGTTCAATAGTAGGGTGTTGGTAATCAATATGAATCATATTTTCCACAGTGAAAACTGCTTTCTCATCTTTGAGTGTAACCAAAACAGTGTGGAATGCAGGCAAATCAATCTTCATACCATTATATACAAGATGATAGGCAAAAGATGTCTTATTAGTGAGGGATACTCTGATGCCCTTCTTTGCTACGCCCACATAGTCAGCCTTGACTGATGCCTGAAAGAACTTTGCCAAAAGCGACTCTTCACCAATGATGTTGCCACCGCAATAACCAAGTGTCTTCTGCGAAAGGAAAGCCTTGCGCAATGACTTCTCGCTCTTGTCCTTTGCAAAGATGAGAGTCATATCGCGGTAGAAGTTGTGCTTGCCATAGATATTCGAGGTTGCAGCGTGGATATCCGTTGCCGATCCCATGTACAACTTACGCTCAACGCAACGACGCACAATATCAGGATAGAACGATGAGCCATTTGTAATCTCGACACCATCGACCAAACCTGCGTCATAAATCTTCTTCTGGAACTCGCTCATCTCGCAAGTTGTACGCTCCC
>JAZOWW010000020.1:0-15142 GCA_045659425.1 Alistipes sp.
ATGTTGGAAAGTGTCACAATCCCTGAGAGTGTAAATCATGTTGGAGTGTATCCATTCTATTCCTGCGAGTCACTATCTGCTTTTTATGGCAAATTCGCTTCATCAGACAATCGTTGTTTAGTTGTTGATGGTGTGCTGAAAGCTTTTGCGCCAAATGGTATAACAACATATACTATTTCAAATGAAGCTACAACTATTGAAGGTTATGCTTTCTGTGATTGTCAAAATCTTAAAAGCGTAACAATAGGAGATAATATAACATCTATTGGCAACTATGCATTCTACAATTGTCTATCTCTTACAGATTTAACAATAGGTAATAATCTAAATTATATTGGAGATGCAGCTTTTGCATATTGTAATTCATTGACAGAGGTAACCATTCCTGATAGTATCACTTCAATTGGTGAATATGCCTTTTATAATTGTCAAAATATAGAGAAATTAACAGTCGGACAAAATTGTACTTCCATTGGAGATTCTGCATTTAGTTATTGCCTTTCATTGAAAAAGTTTTTCATAAAGGCCACAACTGTACCGACAGCTAGTTACAACATATTCTCATGGATGAACTCCGATATAAAGATTCATGTGCCACGTTCTTCTGTTAGCGCATATAAATCAGATTTAGGTTGGTCGTCATACTATGATTATATCGTCGGTTATGACTTTTAGTAAAGGTAAACAATAGTCTTACGACAAAATAAGACAACAAAATATAGGGGCTGGACGATCAAGTGCGAGACCGATGCCGAGCGTCAGTACCACGACCGTGGTGTTCTCTCGATGGCGCACCGTGGCAAGGATACAGGCGGCTCGCAGTTCTTCATCTGCCACAACCGCTGCAACACCCAGCACCTTGACGGTGTTCACACCTGCTTCGGTAAGGTAGTTGAGGGCGAGGATGTTATCGACGATATTCGCCCCGGCGACCTCATCTTCTCGATTTCAATTATCGAAGAGTAGAGAATATTACACAAAAACAGAAGGTGTCACAACTTTGTGGCGCCTTCTGTTTTAATTAGGAACTTATCATTCTCTACGTTTTTTTACGTAGGTAATATATTTTATTCAAAATAAAACATATCTTTGTGCAATAATATAATGACCCAATTATGAAAAAGTGTTTACTATCTATCGCTGTATTACTCGTATCGTTGTGCACTATCAGCACCGCTTCTGCGCAACTTCTTAAAGGAGCAAAGGCCTATCTGACTCCCGACGAACTTCCAAATATGATTTATTGGTTGCCGGAGCCGCCTGCTGAGGGTAGTGCTGCTTTTGAGTATGATATTCACCGCTACGGCTGGGGTAAGGAGCAGCGCAAAGACACAAAGCGTGCAGAGCGTGCCATCCACCACGCAAGTATCAACCCCGTAGTTGTATGCAGCCACTTTAACGAGGCTATGGGTATGGAGATCTCGCCAGAGAATACACCACAGATTTACCGCCTGTTGGTTGACGGTATGGAGACCACAAACAACATCTCACGTAAGCCAAAGAAACATTATAAACGTCAGCGCCCATTCAGCCGTTTCAACGAGCCGACATTGGTTCCAAGTGCCGAAGAGGTGCTTCGCAACAATGGCTCATATCCGTCGGGTCACACAATTATCGGTTTTGCAGGTGCGCTCCTTCTCTCCGAGATTAATCCTGCTGCCGCAGATGCACTGCTCAAAGAGGGTTACGAGTGTGGTCAGAGCCGAATTATTACGGGCTACCACTGGCAGAGCGATGTAGATGCTGCACGTATTGCTGCCGGAGTTGCTGTGGTTGCCATGCACAACTCAAAGGAGTTCTGCAAGCAGATGAAGCGAGCAAAGAGCGAATTCGCAAAGAAGAGTAAGAAATAACGACAAACAAAACACGGGTCGGCAACAGATGCCGACCCGTGTTTGTTCGTCTATGGATTAGTTCATCCATTGATTGGTCTTATTATCATTTGATTTCAGTATAAAAAACCAAAAGACACTCGTCATTTGAGGTTAATAACTGAATCCTAATGGGTAAACACCTTACCCTTTTGGTGCTCCTGTTTCTCGCAAGCGAGACGGGAGGTTGTAGGATATTTGAGATTTTCGAGAGCATTAACGGCATTGCGGATGTCGGTCAAGAGCATATCGGCCATATCCTTGGTCATATCCTGACGCACTACAACTCGCATCACAACTAAATGCTCGATATTCTTCGGCATCGTATAGGCTGGGACCATCCAGCCGCTCTGCTGCAAGATTGCCTGCAAGTCATAGAGAGTCCATTTTGCCGTCTTCTCATACTCCGGATTCATATACCATATAAAGAGTGGATTTTCGAGCGTCTTGTTATAGTTGCAGAAGCACTTCATCTTGCCAATCTGCTCGTGGCAGTAGCAAGCCACATCCATCGAGGTCTGCTGAATCTGCTTATAACCCTCAAAGCCCAAACGCAGGAAGTTGTAGTACTGTCCGAGAATCTGCGCCGCAGGACGAGAGAAGTTAAGACCCACCTGCGTGATATTTGCACCGAGGTAGTTCACGCTGAATGCCATCTCCTGTGGCAAGTACTTCTTATCCTTCCATACAACCCAACCCAGACCCGGATATACGAGTCCGTACTTGTGACCCGAGGTCGAGATTGACCACACCCATTTAAGACGAAAATCCCACTTCTTTTCAGGATTGAGGAATGGCAGGATAAAACCACCCGAAGCGGCATCCACGTGAATAGGAATCTCGTAGCCCGTCTTCTTATTGTAGGCATCGAGTTCTTTATCCAACTCCTCAACATTGTCGTTAAGTCCTGTCCAGGTTACACCTGCGATAGGCACAATACAGATTGTATTTTCGTCGCACATTGCCAATGCCTGCTTTGGATCAAGCGACGGTTTTTCGAGCGACAAAGGCACCTGGCGCAATTCCACCGACCAGAGTTGGCAGAACTTCTCCCACACAACCTGGAATGCGGCGCTCATCACAAGATTTGGCTTATCACACGGCTTACCTTCTGCTTTACGGCGAGCCTTCCAGCGCAACAGAGCCGCCACGCCTCCGAGCATACACGCCTCCGACGAGCCGATACCAACAGCACCCGCCTTCCACTCCGCCTTCTCCGGCGAATTCCAAAGGTTGGCGATAATGTTGATACAACGGCCACACATAACAGCCACACGAGGATACTCGGTCTCGTCGATATAGTTAACATTTACCGCCTCGTTCATCAACTTCGTTGCATACTCGTCCATATAGGTCGTAACGAAGGTAGCCAGGTTGAGGCGTGGCTGTGTCTGCGGGTAGGTCTCGCCCTTGACAAGGCGATAGGCTGCCTCCGGACTCATAGGATGTTGAGGGATTACCTCGGTAGGTGCAGAAGCAAGTGCTGATTTGGTCTCCGACTTCAAGACATCGGTTGCGTTGGTGTTTTTTTGATTCATAATAAGAGTGTTTTTGAGATTATTCACCCTTACGAATCGCACAAACCATACCAAACAGAGGCAACCTGCGCCTTTTCCGTCTGCTGCTATCTTCGTTTAATTGTTTAAACCGGGATTAAAGGTTGTGTCCTCATACGGGTACGGGCAATACATCTTGCTATCATCCCATGTACCCGAAACAGGCACGCCCTCATTGCGAAGAATGCCCGGAGCAACCTCTATCATCGGATTCTCTTTACGATACTCGAAATGTTGCTTCATGCGGTACATTCTAAACATATCTCTGGAACGAGTCGCAAAACCGCTCCAATAATATCCGGCCATCTCCCAACCATGCTCGTTATATGCCGCCTCGGCAAGTTCTTCGGCTGTCATGGCTATTGTATAACGATTTGTAGCGGTGCCATCGGCACGATTTCGAACTCTATTCAACACCTCCACAGCCTTGCTCGTAACGGCACCTGCTCGTGCAACAGACTCGGCATACCAACAATAGACCTCAGCAAGACGAATAACCTGGATGGTCTTCTGTCCGAATTGCGGAGGAGCAAGCGGCGACGTATAATCAAACTCCTCGCCACGAGTAGATGACTCGGAGGATTTATTAAACACAGGCGCTACGACCTCACGGTCGCCATTATCCCACCACCAATCGTGCAACTCTCCATCCGTAAGCAACACCTTAGGAAGATAGGTTGCATCTTTACGAGGCCCATCGGGAAACTCCTTCCAGAACTTTATCTCGCCATGCGTATCTCCCCAACCACCCAATTTCATATCAAGCAACAAGTCTGTAAGAGGTATCATCTGTGGAGTCCTGTCTCGATTATAGTATATACCGAGTAGAAGTTCCGGATTAGACTGGCTATATGCCACGGAATAGACATCGGAGAATTTATCGAGCAACTTATATTCATAAATATTAGAGTCTACCATTTCTATAATCTCCTCAGCCTTATTTGCTGCCAAAGTATAGTACTCCGCACCCTTATTCAACGGCCAACCCGCCATGCACATATAGACGTAGGCCAAAGTTGCCTTTACCGCAGGCTTCGACACCGACACATTAACACTACCATTGTAATATGGAGCGGCCGAATACTTTACAGGGCAATCTCGTTCGGCAATAGCCAAATCGGAGAGAATCTGCGCATACACCTCCTCCACCGACCATACCTTCGCATTGTAATCTATCTCCTCATTAAGCATTACAGGCACAGCACCCCAGGTCGTAACAAGATAGAAGAGTGAATATGCTCGCCAATAGTGTGCCTGTGCCACAGCCTCGGCAATAGTCTCCTTCGACACATCCGGAGTCTGCGAAGCATTGTTGATGATAAAGTTTGCAGCCTTGATAACCTTGTAGCGCTGCTCCCACAGATTTACCATCCACGAGTTATTATCCGTAACATTGTATTGATCATGCTCACGAAGCGGCTGCTTATTACTTGCGGGGTGGGTCGAGATGTCATCTCCCGATAAGAAATTGGTACCGACAAAGTCGTTCTCTTGTTGCGAGGTTGCCACAACCGAGTATAGAGCATTTAACGAGGCTGCCAAATCCTCCTTTTGTGTAAAGAATTCATCACTTGACAACTTTCCATATGGATTTTCATCCAAAAAGTCGGTACAGGAGCCAAACATCAATCCTCCAATAAGTATATATATAATCTTTTTCATAATATAGCCCTTTTTAGAATACGAGTTTCAATCCAAAAGTAAATGTTCGTGGTACCGGATATGCTCCATAATCCAATCCGTCATATCCGCTATACACCTCCGGATCCATACCTTTGTACTTCGTTATGGTAAAGAGATCTTGTGCGCTTACCGAGATATGTATCTCCGCAAAACGGGTAACATATCGAGGTATCATATAGGACAAGGTTATATTCTTCAATTTGAAGAAGGAGGCATCCTCCAACCAGAAATCGGAGTTCGCATAACTTTTATTGCCGGTATTCGATATGCTCGGATACTTCGCCGTACTCTTGTCCTCTACATAATCCCAACCCTGGAAATAGGCATCTCGCAAGGTTACAAAGCGTGATACTCCACTCATTGAGGCGGTGGTAAAGTGGCTTATATTCAACCTATCCATACCTACCGCACCATTAAAGAATACATTAAGCGACAATCCTCGCCACGTCACAGTATTGTTCCAGCCAAATGTCCATTTAGGCGTTGCCTGACCCTTTATAATAAGGTCGGCCGATGTCGGGGTTGTTGTAAGCGAGCCGTTGGCACTGCGATAGAGGTTTGCACCGCTGTCGTCAAATCCAACCCAATCATAAACATAGAACGAGCCGAGCGGATAACCAGGTTTCATAATCTGCATAGGGCCTCCCAAATCGCTATAATTTGCCGTCAACTCAAAGTCGTTGCCAGCCAAATCCACGATACAATTCTTGATATAGGTGGCATTTATCGAGGTCTCCCACTTAACAGCTCTATCTATTACGAAGGTATTGAGCGAGAACTCAAAACCGGTATTCTCCAATGCTCCCTGATTTACCCAATACTTACCACCTCCGTTATAGTGTGGCACCTGCTTCTGGAAGAGCAAATCGACAGTATCCTTCTTAAACCAATCGAACGTAAAGTTTATGCCGTAGATTGTAAAATCGAGTCCGACATCATATTGTGTTGTCTTCTCCCAGGTCAAATCAGGCGTAGCGAAGGTATTTCCCCAATATCCCGTATATCCGGTCGAAGTACCCCAACCGTATGAGGTTGCAGACAACATTCCGAGGGTACTGTACGCCGAGATTCCTTCGTTACCCGTAACACCATAACTTGCTCTCAATTTCAGATGCTCGACCACACTCTGATCCTTCATAAAGTTCTCCTTGGCAATATCCCATGCCACCGCAGCAGACGGGAAGAAGCCCCAACGGTTACCACGCTGAAATTTCGAGGAGCCATCGGCACGAAATGCCGCCGTCACAAAGTATCTCTTTTTATAGTCGTAATTCAGTCGCACGATACCCGACATCAATGAGGACTCTGTGTAGCCATTGCTCTCGCTACGCACCGTAGCGTTACCTATATCCCAATAACCTACGCTCTCGTTATTAAGACCGGAGCCGGTAACATTAAGCGCCGTATCGACCATTCCGCTCATCTCCCACACGGCATTTGCCGAGAGGGTATGGCCTGCAAATGTTCCACTATATGCCAGATTGTTCGTATTCTGCCAATAGCGATGCATATTCGAAGTGTTTGACATCGAACTTGTAGCACCCGATGCTATCTTGCTCGAAGTAAACGAATATGACGGATGATGGTCGTAATCGTAGCCTCCCTGCACCGAAAACGTCAAACCCTTGGCTATCTTGAACAACAATCGCATATTCGAGTTGAGGTTATAACTATACGAATCGCTACAACTCTCCATCATTGCTCCGTACGGATTATTACCAGTTCCGATATTATAAGGGTCATTATTATACACTCCGGTTACCGGATCTCGCAACTCCATTGTAGGAGAGAAGTTAAGTACATGAAACCAATTCGGAGCGCCATTCTTCTGATGCAGCACCGAGCCGTTAATCTTAGCCGACACCGACAACCAACGTCTTACATCAACATCTATGTTGGCACGAATACCATAGCGCATATATTTCGAGTTGATTGTCACAGCCTCCTGGTCAAGCAAACTGCCCGAAACGAGATAACGAACACGCTTGGCACCACCCGAAACACCGAGATTATAGTTTTGTGTTACGGCCGTACGAGTCATTAAGTCAATCCAATCAATACCCTTTTCTCCCGTGCGATAGGCCTCCATATCTTGCTCCGAGATTGTACCTGCTCCACGAATATCATTCAAAGCCAGGGCATATTCATAAGGATTAAGCAGATTGTAGTTCTTGCGCACCTCAGAGATGCCCACCTTTGAATCAAACCATACTCTTGCTCTACCCTGCTCTCCGCTCTTGGTGGTTACCAACACAACGCCATTTGCACCACGTGAGCCATAGACCGCTGTTGATGAGGCATCTTTAAGTACCTCCATAGATTGAATATCCTGCGGATTGAGTCCGTCTAAACCGCTCGAAGAGATTATTCCGTCAACAACATAGAGCGGGTCGCTGCTCTTATTGATAGATGTAGTTCCACGGACACGCACCTTTGCCGCAGCACCCGGCATACCGCTCACGGTCGTAACCTCGACACCCGAAGTACGGCCTTGCAGAATATCGGAAACACTCTTAACGGGCTGATCACTAAAATTACGTGCGCTAATTGCCGATACAGAACCCGTAAGGTCGCTCTTCTTCAACTCTCCGTAACCGATAACTATAACCTCGTCGAGTTTGCGTGCATCCTCATTCAAGATAAAATCATAATGATGAATTCCCTTGACAACGTGTCTTTCCAATGTCTGATATCCGAGAAAAGATGCCACAAGCGTTGTTCCGACGGGTACATTCAGCGAATATACACCCTTATCACTTGTCACAGCACCATTCGTACTATTCTCTTTCTCAAAAACCATCGCACCGATGATTACCTCGCCGGCATCATCTTTCACAACTCCACTGATAGAGATCATCTCTTGTTGCACCTCACTCTTTGCATTGGCAAAAAGAGGGGCTGCAAGCATGAGTATGATAATAAAAAATCTGTTTACAATCCTCATCTGTTTGGAAATCAATTAAAAGTAGTTATTGCAAATTTACCAATAATACCTCTTGGATATTCCGCACATACGCCAAATCGCCTACTTTATCGGGTCAATCGCCTATTTTTGCAGGTGAACCGACAATATAAGCAAGAAAAACAAAACGAACTGCTCCTTGAACGGAAGCAGTTCGCCCTATTATATATTATATAGTATATATACTATTTAAACTCTACAAGCGAGTGACCACTCATCTCAGCAGGTTGTGTAAGACCCATCAAAGAGAGTACGGTAGGAGCAACGTCTGCCAAGATACCACTCTCAACCTTTGCCACACGGTCAGAAACAACAACTACCGGCACAGGGTTCAACGAGTGAGCGGTGTTTGGAGTACCGTCAGCATTGATTGCATTGTCTGCGTTACCATGGTCAGCAATCATAACAACCTCATAGCCGTTAGCCTTTGCAGCGGTAACAACCTTCTCCACGCAAGCATCAACAGCCTTTACAGCCTTCTCAATAGCCTCGTAGATACCGGTGTGACCAACCATGTCGCCATTAGCAAAGTTCAAGCAAACGAAGTCATACTTCTGCTCGCCCAAAGCGTCAACCAACTTATCAGCCACCTCGTATGCGCTCATTTCTGGCTGCAAATCGTAGGTTGCCACCTTTGGAGATGCTACCAAGATACGCTCCTCATTATCGAACTTCTCCTCACGGCCACCGTTCAAGAAGAAGGTCACGTGTGCATATTTCTCGGTTTCAGCGATACGCAACTGCGACAAACCGAGCGAAGATACATACTCACCCAAAGTGTTAGTTACATTCTCCTTATCGAAGAGGATGTGCAAACCTGTAAACGAAGCATCGTAAGGGGTCATACAGCAATAGTAAAGCGGCATTGTGTGCATACCCTCTGCCGGCATATCCTGCTGTGTGAGCGCAACGGTAATCTCACGAGCACGGTCATTACGATAGTTAAAGAAGATAACCATATCGTTCGGCTTGATTGTGCCGATTGCATTACCCTCGCCATCAACATTTACGATAGGCTTGATAAACTCATCGGTTACGCCCTCATCGTAAGAGTTCTGAACAGCAGCAACCATATCGGTAGCCTTTACGCCTACACCCTCAACCAAACAGTCGTAAGCAACCTTAACACGCTCCCAACGCTTATCACGGTCCATAGCATAGTAACGGCCGATGATAGAAGCAATCTTGCCGGTTGAAGTTGCCATATGAGCCTCCAACGCCTCAATAAAGCCCTTACCGCTCTTAGGATCAGTATCACGACCATCCATAAAGCAGTGTACGAAGGTATTCTCGATGCCGTAGTGCTTCGGAATATCGCACAACTTGAAGAGGTGATCGATAGAAGAGTGAACTCCACCATCAGATACAAGACCCATGAAGTGAACATTCACGCCATTTGCTTTTGCATACTCGAAAGCCTTGACAATCTCCTCATTTTGCAGAATAGAGTTATCACGGCATGCACGGTTAATCTTTACCAGGTCTTGATAAACGACACGTCCTGCACCGATATTGAGGTGACCAACCTCCGAGTTACCCATCTGTCCGTCAGGCAGACCTACATTCTCTCCATCGGTACGCAACTCTGCGTGAGGATAAGCCGCTGTAAGGCCGTTTATGAACTCAGGATTTGTCGAATAGATAGCATCCGACTTTGTGTGGTTACCGATTCCCCAACCATCGAGAATCATCAATAAAACTTTGTTTGCCATATCTTTTATTATTTCAATTTTTCCTCAATCAACTCTTTTGCCTTATCGATAGCGGCCTGTAATCCGGCAGGGTTCTTACCACCTGCTGTTGCGAAGAACTTCTGTCCACCGCCACCACCATTGATAAGTTTTGCAGCCTCACGTACTACTGCACCAGCATCTACGCCCTTCGCTACGATAGCATCTCCGAGCATAATCATAAGGGTAACCTTACCATCGCACTCCGAGCCAAGTACAAGAGCAAGATTCTCTCGCTGCGAACGCAAATTGTAAGCCAAGTCCTTCAAGAAATCCGACGGACGAGACATCTGACGTGCAACGACAACAGGCTCTGTTGATGCCGGAATATCTTTGAGAAGTTTCTCTGCCAAAGCCGCAACCTGCTCCTTGTGAACAGCCTCCAACTCCTTAGCCAAGGTATCGTTATTCTCAACCAAACGACGTACTGCATCTACAAGTTTAGGATTGCCGACAATCTCCATTACAGACTGGATAGTATCCTCGGCAGCATAGAGCAACTTCTCTGCGCCCTCACCCGTTACAGCCTCGATACGGCGAACACCTGCCGAAATAGCACTCTCGCTAACAATTTTAAAGAGACCGATATTTCCGGTAGCAGATGTATGAGTACCACCGCACAACTCAACAGACTCGCCAAAGCGTACCATACGTACCTTGTCGCCATACTTCTCTCCGAAGAGCATCATTGCGCCAGCAGCCTTTGCCTCCTCTTGTGTAGCCTCACGATTCTCCTGCAATGGATCATTCTTACGAACAGCCTTGTTTACCAAACACTCAACCTCACGCAACTGCTCAGGAGTAACCTTCTGGAAATGCGAGAAGTCGAAGCGAAGACCCTCAGGAGTAACCATCGAACCCTTCTGCTCAACATGCTCGCCAAGCACTTTGCGCAACGCAGCATGCAAAAGGTGGGTTGCAGTGTGGTTATTTGCAGCACACTGACGCTTCTGTGGATTTACAACAGCACGGAATGATGCAGTAAGATTCTCAGGCAATGATGCAGCAACATGGATAATCAAACCATTTTCCTTCTCTGTTGCAATGATATCAATCTTCTCATTTGCACTCTCTATATAACCGGTATCACCAATCTGACCACCAGAATTACCATAGAATGGAGTGCGGTCGAATACCAACTGATAAGTGGTCTTATTCTTGGTTTGAACACGACGAACACGTGCAATCTTAACCTCGCAATCCAACGTATCGTAACCTACAAACTCGCTCTGCTTAATATCAACCAACTCCTGCCAATCATCAACATCCTGTGCAGCAGCGTTACGTGAGCGCTCCTTCTGAGCCTGCAACTCCTTCTCAAACTCAGCCAAGTCAACATCTACATTATGCTCCTTTGCGATAAGTTCGGTCAAGTCGATAGGGAATCCATATGTATCGTAGAGCAAGAAGGCATCCTTACCCGAAATCTTTGCTCCGTTAAGATTCTTGATTACATTCTCCAACATATTGATACCTGTTGCCAAAGTACGCAGGAATGAAGACTCCTCTTCCTCGATTACTCGTTCTACGAGGGTCTGCTGCGCCTTCAACTCAGGATACTGCTCACCCATCTGCGCAACGAGAGTTGCAACCAAGCGGCAGATAAACGGCTCATTGAAGCCCAAGTATGTGTATCCGTAACGAACGGCACGACGCAAGATACGACGAATTACATAACCCGCCTTAACATTCGATGGCAACTGTCCGTCGGCAATCGAGAACGAAATAGCACGAAGGTGGTCAGCAATTACACGCATTGCAACATCGACACTCTCCTGTTCGCCATACTTCTTGCCCGACATCTCCGAGAGAACTGCAATGGTTGACTGGAACACATCGGTATCGTAGTTAGACTTCTTGCCCTGCATAACCATACAAAGACGCTCGAATCCCATACCTGTATCCACGTGCTTTGCAGGCAGTGGTTCAAGCGAACCGTTAGCCTTACGGTTAAACTGCATAAATACGAGGTTCCAAATCTCGATTACCTGCGGATGACCCATATTTACCATATCACGACCCGGAACGGCTGCAATCTCCTCCTCGTCACGAAGGTCGAAGTGAATCTCGCTACAAGGGCCGCAAGGACCTGTCTCACCCATCTCCCAGAAGTTATCGTGCTTGTTACCACGGATGATATGATCCTCAGGCAAGAACTGCTTCCAATATCCGTAAGCCTCATCGTCGAATGGCACACCATCCTCCTCCGAGCCCTCGAATACAGTTGCATACATACGGTCCTTTGGCAAATGATATACCTCAGTAAGCAACTCCCAAGCCCAAGAGATAGCCTCCTGCTTGAAATAGTCGCCAAATGACCAGTTGCCGAGCATCTCAAACATTGTGTGGTGGTAAGTATCGTGTCCTACCTCCTCCAAGTCGTTGTGCTTACCCGACACACGCAAACACTTCTGCGAATCAGCTGCACGAGCCCACTTACGAGGAGCATTGCCCAAGAAAATATCCTTAAACTGATTCATACCTGCATTGGTAAACATAAGCGTTGGGTCGCCCTTGACAACCATTGGAGCCGAAGGCACTACTGTATGCTCCTTCGCAGCAAAAAAGTCCAAAAACGCTTGTCTGATTTCGTTAGATTTCATACTCTCTTTATAATTTTTATCTCTCTGATTCGTTATAAAATTTGACACCCTTCGGGTTTCAGGTTGCAAAAGTACAAAATTTACACTAATTTTGCACCTATATTTATAAAGTTTTTCAAAATTTTACACCGAGTGAAGAGAGTTTCCGCAGATACCTCGATTGTCGAGAGCGACAACCTTGCAAAAAAGCGTATTCGACGCTATGCAATGTTGCGCAAAATTCTACTCGGATTCATCGTGATTTCACTACTCAATCTCATAATTTCGCAACTCTTCTACACCCCGAAAATGTTTACCATCAACAACAAAAATCGGGAGTTGGTAATGAAGTACGGAATATTGCAGGAACGCATCCGTTCCTTGCAGAGCAAAATCGACGAAATTCACAATCGTGACATAGGTGTTTACAGAGCATTATTCTCGATTGATTCACTCTCAATTCCAGGCATATACACGCCATTCTCTTCCGCAAAATACGCTCATTTACAAGGAGATGAATACACCCTGCTGATGAATTCCACATGGCAAGAGATGGATGCTCTCACACGCCGAGTTTATGCCGAATCAATCTCGCTCGACGAATTGCAGATTTTGGCAAAAAACAAGGAGAATATGTCCTTTGCAATCCCTGCAATTTGGCCTATCGACCGTATGGAGTTGGAGTGGTTTTATGCCTTCGGAATGAGAAGGCACCCTATATACAAGACTCGCAAAATGCACAAGGGTGTAGATCTCTCCTGCCGCAGGGGTGTACCCGTATATGCTACGGGCGATGCCGTCGTACAATCAATCGACGTAGGTCTTCGTCGTCGTGGCTACGGAAAGCAGGTTTTACTTAATCACCAATTCGGATACAAGACCCGTTACGCCCATTTGGATAAGATTCTCGTCACGAAGGGTCAGCGTGTCAAACGTGGCCAAATCATTGGTTTAGTAGGCTCAACCGGAGGCTCAACCGGACCGCACCTTCACTATGAGGTGATATATATGGGTCGCCACGTAAATCCGGTAAACTATTTCAACAAAAACATGACCAAAGAGGAGTATAAGCAGTTGATGGAAAACATGCGCTACAACGCCGACTTGGAGACAGAATAAAACTATGGCAGAGCAGTCAAAAAAGAGCAAAGAGAGTAGATCTCGCTCGATTCGTCACAACATATCGAGGTTAGCAATCGTATTGCTGACCTGGATTGGTGCAGCCGTGATTTACCACATCATTTTTTCGCTGCTTTTCGATACTCCCGCCGAGTACAAGTTGCGCCATTCGACCGATCGTCTGCGAGCCGAATATGAGATACTCAGCCAGCGCTACGACTCGCTCAGCATGGTGGTTGACAACGTCATCGAACGAGACCGAAACATCTTCGGAATACTTTTTGAATCAGAGCCTTACAACTTCGACTCTGACTACAAGCAACAGCGTGTGAAACTACACGAGGAGTTGCTCTCGAACTCCCCTGCCAAGATGCGCCGCAAGTTAATCTCGTCAACCGATGCATTGGAGCAGAAACTCGACTCTTTGGAGCACACCTACACCCTGCTGCAAGGCTCTTTGGAGGCCATGGGCGATGGTCGCAACCGCATCCCTTCGATACAGCCCGTCATCAATCACAATCTCACGTTGCTGACAGCCGCATACGGAACGTTGATGCACCCTTTCTACCGCACCCTGCAAGCACACCAGGGTGTTGATTACACCATCCCTGAGGGCGAAAGCGTATTCGCCACGGCGGACGGTAAAGTAAAGGAAATTTCGGGCAAGAACTCCACCTCCGGCCTAACCATAATCCTCGACCACGGCAACGGCTATACGACCACATACAGCCACCTCAAAAGTGTAAAGGTAAAGCGCTACCAGAATGTGCGCCGTGGCGACATTATTGCACAATCGGGCAACTCAGGATTGTCCCTCGCACCACACCTGCATTACGAGGTGCGTTACGAGGGCATGCGTGTTGACCCTATTCACTACTTCTTTATGGAATTATCAGCCGAGGAGTACCAACGAATCATAAAAATTGCCCAGTCCGGCATGCAATCTTTCGACTAATGAGAATCAAACTATTACTACTTGATTTCGACGGCACGCTCGCCAATACGGGCCGTGCCAATGCCGTATCATACATTGAGGCTCTTCGTGAGGAGGGGATTCATATTGATATGGAGGAGTATCGCCGCAAATATTTCGGTCTGCGTTGTCCCGAATTCCTTACCGATATAGGCATTACCGACCCTGAACGTCAAAAGAGAATCCGCATGCGCAAAGTTGAAATATACCCTACACACTTCGACCTCGTTACACTCAACGAACCATTGTGGAATTTCGTACAGGATTTCCGTAGCAAGGGAGGGCGTGCGTGGATTGTATCCACGGGTCACCCGGCAAATATCGGCAACGTCATGCGCCATTTAGGGTTGGAGGGAGGCATCGACGGCATCCTCTCTTCGGACGATGTCGTGCGCTCTAAGCCTGCTCCCGACTGCTTCTTGAAGGCTATGGAGATTGAGGGGGTAACCCCTGCCGAAACACTGATTTTCGAGGATTCGGAGATAGGTATTGCCGCAGCGGAGGCGAGTGGAGCCGGATTTTTCAAGATTGAGTTACCCTTCTAAGCAATACCCCCCCCCACAAAAGGAGTACATCAACATAGAAAATATTCACAAGAGACCGGCAAAAATCATGGTCTCTTTTTTTTATTGTTTTCGTCGCCGTTTTTTCATATTTATTTGCATA
>JAZOWW010000021.1:0-79032 GCA_045659425.1 Alistipes sp.
GGTACATAGCTCTCGCCGCGCTCAGGATCGAAGTACTGAATCTTCTTGCCAGAGTACTCCTGGTGACGACCAAGGTCAAAGTCAGTACGAGAGTGGATACCCTCAACCTCCTTAAAGCCGAATGGGAAGTTAAACTCAATATCTGTAGCGGCATTTGCATAGTGTGCAAGCTTGTCGTGGTCGTGGAAACGGTACATGTTGTCACCAAAGCCAAGGGCGCGGTGCCAAGCCATACGGGTGTTCTTCCACTCGTTCCACCACTGCAGCTCTGTGCCTGGCTGTACGAAGAACTGCATCTCCATCTGCTCAAACTCTCTCATGCGGAAGATAAACTGGCGAGCGACAATCTCGTTACGGAACGCCTTACCAATCTGCGCAATACCGAATGGAAGTTTCATACGACCGGTCTTCTGAACGTTGAGGAAGTTTACGAAGATACCCTGAGCGGTCCCCGGACGGAGGTAGATGGTATTTGCGCCCTCTGCGGTAGAACCCATCTGGGTCGAGAACATCAGGTTGAACTGACGAACGTCGGTCCAGTTGCGGGTGCCCGAAATAGGGCATACAACCTCGCAGTCGAGGATAATCTGGCGCAACTCTGCCAAGTCGTTTGCATCGAGAGCCTTCACGAAACGCTCGTGTACGGCATCACGCTTTGCTGCAATATCCAAAACTCGTGGAGATGTCGCACGGTACTGCTCCTCGTCGAAAGCCTCGCCGAAACGCTTGCGAGCCTTGTCACACTCTTTCTGAATCTTCTCGTCCTGCTTTGCCATCCAATCCTCGATAAGCACGTCGGCACGATAACGCTTCTTTGAGTCCTTGTTGTCAATCAACGGGTCGTTGAAGGCTGCAACGTGGCCTGATGCCTCCCAAGTCTTCGGGTGCATGAAGATTGCAGCGTCGATACCTACGATGTTCTCGTGGAGTTTAACCATCGAATCCCACCAATAGCGCTTGATGTTGTTCTTCAACTCGACACCGTTCTGGCCGTAATCATATACAGCACCAAGACCGTCGTAAATCTCGCTTGAAGGGAATATGAATCCATACTCCTTGCAGTGTGCGATAAGTTTCTTAAAGAGTTCTTCCTGTGTCATAATCTATGATATTTTTATTTCTTAGTTTCTAACCGACAAAGATAGCGATT
Organism: Alistipes sp.; assembly: GCA_045659425.1. Classification (GTDB taxonomy): domain Bacteria; phylum Bacteroidota; class Bacteroidia; order Bacteroidales; family Rikenellaceae; genus Alistipes. The sequence continues at coordinate 1,151 of JAZOWW010000021.1, forward strand.
TTATGTGGAAAACTGAAAGTTTTTTGTATATTTGCACTACTATGATTACGTTTCAGCGAAAAATATCTACAAAAATACGTCTGCTTCTTGTTTTGACCTCGGCTTTGATGCTTGCTTTGCCGTGGATGGGTGGTGGCGGACTCCCTCTTATGGTGGCACTTTTGCCGCTGCTCGTAGTGAGTGCATCCTACTCCGACTCGGTGCGTGATGCGTGGCGAATGGCGGGGTGGGCAACCCTTACCTTCGTACTGTGGAACGTACTTACTATCTGGTGGGTGTGGAACGCAACACCGATAGGTCCGATTGCGGCGACCTTTTTTTCTACGTGGTGGAGTTTGGTGCCGCTGATGCTCTTTCATATCGCTTCAAAGCGAGTGCCGAGGGTGGTGGCATATATCCTCTTTATTGCATCGTGGATTGGGTGTGAACATATCTATACGCAGGCACCTGCACTCTCGTTCCCGTGGCTGACGTTGGGTAACGGCTTTGCCTTCGATACCTGGGCAGTACAGTGGTACGAATATACGGGAGTCTTTGGCGGCTCGTTGTGGGTATTGATAGTCAATGTGCTTGCCTTGGAGTCGCTGCTGACGATGTCAAAGAGGGCGTGGGTGGGGGCGACGCTGGCACTATTTGTGCCTATGGTGCTATCGCTCGGGCTTTACATCCATTACTCCCCAGAACGTGCCGAGTATAGCGAGCGAGAGAGCGTCGAAGTGGCTGCTATACAGCCGAATGTGGCCTGCTATGAGAAGTTTGCGGGCGATACGTCATGGCAGCAGGATAACCTGCTTAATCTCCTGCGAGAGGTGCCCGAAACTACTGACTTCGTACTTATGCCTGAGACCTCGCTCTCGACACTCTTTAACGAGGCAATGGTTGGTCAATACTCGATTGTGCAGCGTATCGCCGACACTATGCGAGTGCATAACGTGGATGCTCTGGTGGTTGCAGGATGCGAGACAATACGTCACTATGGCAATTACAGAGGCTCAGTAACGGCACGCCGTTCGGGTTCAATATACTACGATATATATAACGCTTCGGTGGGCATTGAGCCTACGGCAACATATACGCCGCTGCATCGCAAAGGTCGTCTGGTCATTGGCGTGGAGACTATCCCTGCATGGTTTAGAGAGAGTGGTCTGTTTGGTGTCGATTTGGGTGGTATCGCAGGTCAGTTGGGGATTGGTGCGTCGGCACAACCTTTTGAGTATAAGGGTGTAAAGGTTGCTCCTGCAATCTGTTATGAGGGTTTGTATGGTGCTTATATGGGCGAGTTTGTACGAGGCGGAGCACAGGCTCTGTTCGTTATCTCGAATGACGGTTGGTGGGGCGATACACCGGGTTATCGCTACCTCTTTGCATATTGTCGTCTGCGTGCTATCGAACATCGTAGAGATATTGCCCGCAGTGCAAACACTGGTATTTCGGGCTTTATAACCATGCGTGGCGATGTGGTCGATGAGATGGGTTGGGATGAGCGTGGCGTGGTGTCGCAGAGCGTGCGTTTGAACGACAAACAGAGCATCTATACCCGCTATGGCGATTATTTGGGTCGTCTGTCGCTCTATATTGCTCTGCTTTGCCTGCTCTATGGTGTGGCATATTGGTCGAAGAAAAAATTTTACTTGAATTAAATCATATTGTACTATGAATTATCAGGAGACAATAGATTATCTGTTTAATTCGCTGCCTACGTTCCAGGCTCACGGAGCAGCGGCCTACAAACCGGGATTGGAGCGTGTAGCGGAGTTCTGCCGCAAACTCGGCAATCCACAACGTAACTACTTCATCATCCATGTCGCCGGCACCAACGGCAAAGGCTCGGTGTCGAATATGCTTGCTGCGGTGTTGCAACAAGCGGGATACCAAACAGGACTCTACACCTCGCCGCACCTGAGCGACTTTCGTGAGCGTATTCGTGTCAATGGCGAGATGATCTCCAAGCAGAAGATAACCAACTTCGTAAATAAACATAAAGAAGATATGGAGGAGTGCGACCTCTCCTTCTTTGAGATGACTACCGCTTTGGCCTTCGACTACTTCGCACAGAGCGATGTCGAGGTGGCAGTTATCGAAACGGGTCTCGGTGGAAGACTCGACGCTACGAATATTGTCATCCCTGCCGTGAGCGTCATCACAAACGTGGGGCTGGACCATACGGCGTTGCTGGGCGATTCACTGCCAAAGATTGCTCGTGAGAAGGGTGGTATCATCAAGAAGAGTGTGCCGGTGATTGTCGGCGAGAAGAATCCTGCCTATAATCTTGTTATAGAGGATATTGCTTCGGATATGCGCTCGCAGGTAATCTATGCCGAGGAGGCCTTTGTCTGCCATAGACAGGCGCTCGAAGGCGACAAGCAGGTCTTCGATATGGTGCGCACTCGTGACGGCCAGCCATACACGCTGCGAGTGGGTCTTTTGGGCGAATATCAGCGTCAAAATGTAAATATAGTATGTACCGTGGCGGACTACCTGCACGAGAATACTCCGCTCACAATTACCCGTAGAGCCTTTGTGGATGGTCTGCGTGAAGTCGTGAATATCACCTCGTTTAGTGGACGTTGGCAGGTGCTCGAACAAGAGCCGATGGTGGTCTGCGATACGGGGCATAATCCGCACGGTCTGGCTTTCGTGGCATCGCAACTGCGCAACCGTACAAATAGCGGTACACTGACTTGTGTCATGGGCTTCTGCGAGGATAAAAATATTCGAGAGATGCTCTCTCTCATGCCGAAGGATGCGCACTACGTCTTTACTCGTGCCGATATGCCGAGGGCTGCAAAGGTTGAGGACCTCTGCGCCTTGGCAACCTCGCTCGGACTCTCCTGTGAGGCGGGTGTGGGCTCTGTTGCGGAGTGCGTTGCAACTGTTCGTGAGCGACTCTCTCCTTCCGATATGATGTTTATTGGAGGCTCTACCTTTGTAGTTTCCGAAATCCTATAAGGAAAACCATTTTAAGGGTGGGGGATTTACTTCCGCTACCTTATTCTCAGCAATGGGAGATACGCCAAGTATGTCCCATCGCTTCGAATATCGGTGAGCGTTGTAACTTCCGCCTTAAAAGTGATTTTCTTGGGAGAATAGGCAGAGATAGGGAATTTAGGGAGCAGAGCGGTGCTGCGCACCGAGTACGATATGTCCCTAAACTACTTAAATTCCTTAACCTCCTTAACCTCCCTACAAAAACAATAAAGGCTACCCATTGCGGATAGCCTTTATTGTTTGTAAAATAATTTTACTGAATACCTTTGAGTTTCTTGTATGCAGCGTTGTACTTCTCGTACTTAGCCATGATACCATCCTCGTTGCGCAGACGGAAGCAGAGTTCTTTAAGCGACTGTGCGCAATCTACGTTGTCAGGACGCAACTCGTAAGCCTTCTCGAAGTAAGGGATAGCCTCCTTATATACGTTGTTTACCTTGCCCAACTCAGCCTGATACTCCTCGTAACTGCTGATGCTGTCAACCTTCTCGTTGAGTTTCTGGTTCAAGCCGTCGCCCTTAGCGATATAGAAGTAACCGATATAGAAGTTGGTGTCGAAGTCGTTTGGTTTGAGTTCGTCAATCTTCTTGAATGAAGCGATACACTCGTCATAGTTTTTAAGTTTGAAGAATACACGGCCACGACCAAACCAAAGATCCGGGCTGTCCGGAGTCTCAGCCAATGCCTTGTCGATAAGTTCAACGAGGTCGGCAGGGTCGCCAACGTTCTCCTCTGCGGTGTAGAGAGACATCAAACCATCGAGGATACGCTCGTTCTTAGGGAACTTCTGAACGCCCTCCAACAAGGTCTCCTTAGCCTTTATGAGGTTAGCCTTGTCGGCATCCTTCTGGCCATAGTAGCAGTGGAAGAGGAAGTAGTAAGTGTTACCGTTCTCGTCCATGTAGCCCAACTCCTTCGACTTGTTGAGGTACTTCTCGCCGGCAGCATAGTACTCAGCCTTCTCTGCGCCGAGGAATGCAGCCAACTGACCTGCGTAGAAGTAGTACTGAGGGTCAACCTGCGGATATACAGAGACCTCCTGCAAGGTAGCAGCCTTAACGTATGCGTCGATAGCGTCAGCATAGTTAGGGATGTCGATGCTTGCGCTACCAGACTGCGAGTAGTAGGTTACAAGACCATCCAAGATAGCCTTAACCTTCTCGTTGCTCTTAGGGTCGAGAGCGAGAGCCTTGTTTGCAGACTCAACAGCCGCCTCGAAAGCACCCTCCTTGATATCCTTCTTCTGTGACCACGAAGCAACACGGTTATCCTTGATATAAACATCTACCCACTCGTAGTTCCAAATCTGACGGCCGCTCTTGTCGGCAGTCATCTCCTCAGGCTCGCCCATAGTGTAGCGGAGCATTGTAGCGTCAAGGCCGATAAAGAGGCTCTTGGTTGGCTCCAAGATAGCGTCTGCATAACCCTTAGCACGGTTTACCCAGGTTGCAGCCTTGGTTGCCTTCTTCTCATTTGCTGCATCAGTGTCGAGTTTGGTCAACTTGGCAAGTACAGCCTCCTGATTGATTTTCTGTGCTGTGACAGCCGGTACAGCGAGTACCATCAAAGCCATCACCATTAAGATTGATTTTCTCATAATCGTAAACGATTTGTTGGTTATTTTATTTGTTGTTATTTTGCTTTATTCCTCGCTCGTAGGCTCTACGGTTGCCTCTGCTGCCTCGGTAACCACTGCACCCTCAGCCACCTCGGTTGCCTCCGTAGCGATTACATTCTCCGCAGGCTCATCATCCTCGCTCTTAGGCACCGCCATAACCGAAGCGATAGCATCACCCTCACGCAGGTTGATGATTCTTACAGCCTGTGTCGCACGACCTGCAACACGAATTTGCTCTACAAGGGTACGGATTGTAAGACCCGAACGGTTGATAATCATCAGGTCATTCTCATCGGTCACCGCCTGAATAGATACGAGTTTACCGGTCTTCTCGGTGATGGCAATGGTCTTGACACCCTTACCGCCACGGTTGGTGATACGGTACTCGTCGAGGTTTGTACGCTTGCCGAAACCGTTCTCCGAGAGTACGAGTACATCCTGGTTAGAATCAGGCTCGATGCAAATCATACCGATAGCCTCGTTGCCCTCTTCGAGTTCGATACCACGTACACCCATACTTACACGACCCACAGGGCGCACAATGCTCTCGTTGAAGCGGATAGCCTTACCCTCACGAGATGCAATCATCACCTCGGCGTTTCCGCTTGTGAGTTTTGCCTCGATGAGCTGGTCATCCTCACGGATAACGATTGCGTTCACACCGTTGGTACGAGGGCGAGAGTATGCTTCCAACTTAGTCTTCTTGATTGTACCGTTCTTGGTACACATGATGATGTAGTTGTTCTCAACGTACTCCTCATCGTTCAGGCGCTTGCAGTTGATGTAAGCACGTACCTTGTCGTCTGGCTCGATGTTGGTGACATTCTGGATTGCACGACCCTTCGATGTGCGTGTTCCCTCCGGAATCTCGTAAACCTTCAACCAGAAGCAACGACCCTTCTCTGTGAAGAAGAGCATTGTATTGTGCATCGAAGCAACATAGATATGCTCGATGAAGTCCTCGTCACGTGTTGCGCTACCCTTGGCACCCACGCCGCCACGATTTTGTGTGCGATACTCGGCCAATGATGTACGCTTGATGTAGCCCAGATGCGAGATGGTAATTACCATATCCTCGTCAGCATAGAAGTCCTCAGGATTAAACTCCTCCGAAGAGTAAACTATCTCCGAACGACGCTCGTCGCCGTAGGTCTCCTTAATCTCGATAAGTTCATCCTTTACGATTTGCAACTGCAATGACTCGTTCGAGAGAACGTCGTTGAAGTATGCGATATTGCGCTGCAACTCGTCACGCTCTGCGGTAAGTTTGCCGTGCTCCAAAGCAACCAGCGCACGCAGACGCATATCGACGATAGCAGCAGTCTGCAAGTCGCTGAGGCCGAATCTCTCTGAGAGGGTCTGCTTTGCCTCCTCGACGCTCTTTGCCGAACGGATGATGCGTACTACCTCGTCGATGTTGTCCTGTGCGATAAGCAAACCGAGAACGATGTGCAGACGCTCCTCAGCCTTGCGCAAGTCGTAGCGTGTGCGACGTACGATAACGTCGTGACGGTGATCTACGAAGTGCTTGATAAGCTCTTTGAGGTTGAGCATCATTGGACGACCGTTTACCAATGCAATGTTGTTTACGGCGAAAGATGATTGGAGAGCGGTGTTCTTGAAGAGTGTATTCACAACCACGTTAGCCACTGCGTCGTGCTTCAAGTGTACAACCACACGGATACCCTGACGGTCAGACTCGTCGTTCACGTCGGCGATACCATCCAAGCGACCCTCCTTAATCTGGGCAGCGATGCCCTTGATGAGTTCGCTCTTGTTTACCATGTACGGCATCTCGGTGAATACGATAGACTGACGACCGTTTGCTGCGGTCTCGATTTCGTATTTCGCACGAATCAGGACACGGCCACGACCGGTAAGCAACGCCTCCTTAACACCTGCGTATCCGTAGATGATACCGCCGGTAGGGAAGTCTGGACCCTTTACGAAGTGCAACAAATCCTCGCACTCGCACTCAGGGTTGTCGATATATGCACAGCATGCATCCACTACCTCGGAGAGGTTGTGTGGAGCCATGTTGGTAGCCATACCTACGGCGATACCGCTTGCTCCATTTACGAGCAACAACGGGATACGTGTAGGGAGTACGGTAGGCTCCGGAATTGTGTCGTCAAAGTTGAGAGTCCAATCGATGGTCTCCTTGTCAATATCGGCCAACACCTCGTCGGCAATCTTCTGCATGCGAGCCTCGGTGTAACGCATCGCAGCCGGAGAGTCACCGTCCATTGAACCGAAGTTACCCTGACCCTCAACGAGTGGGTAGCGCATAGCCCAATCCTGCGCCATACGGCACATCGCATCATAAACGGAAGAGTCACCATGTGGGTGGAACTTACCGAGTACATCACCGACGATACGTGCCGACTTACGAGTCGGCTTATCAGACGAGAGATTGAGTTCTGCACTCATATCGTAGAGAATACGACGGTGTACAGGCTTCAAGCCGTCTCGTACATCTGGCAATGCACGTGATACGATTACCGACATCGAATAGTTGATGTAGGCTGATTTCATCTGCTCCTCGATATTGACACGGTCAATACGTCCGAGCAAACCTGCATTCTTTTCTTCTTCAGTAAACATAAGTGAGTTTATAAATTAATAAATAATTATTTCTTCGTTTTCTATAAAAAGGTCATCGATCCTTAATATATATATGTGCGCAAAAATAGCATTTATTTTCCGAATAACGCAATTTTGTCACAAAAAAGTGTCGATTTTTTGTGGAGATTTTCTATTTCTTGGGATTTAAGCCACTTTTTAGCCGTTTTTACGGCATTTTGCACTATCGCTCGACAGGGGGTCGGCAATAATATGTGGAGAGAGAGGGTGCGGATACTACTTTTTGAGTGATAGTCTGCCGCTCATATCTTGGGTGTGGAGAATACCCTCTGCAACTAAGGCGCATATCTCGGCCGTGATGGCATCGTCGTTGCCCAACAGCGTATCGGCAACCTCCTTTGGAGACATCGCACGCTCCTCTAATAGGGCAAGTATTTGCTTGCGATAGTCTGTTGCAGGGGAACTATTTCCCCCTTTGGACTTACGGCGAGCAATGCATATATCGCAGACTCCGCACGGCTCGTTATGACCATCGCCAAAGTATTGGCCGATGAAGAGACTGCGGCACTCATTTTCCTGCTCGGCATAGCGTAGCATCTGCTCAAAGCGCTCGTGCATCAACACCTTGCGACGAGTATAGGTTTCGGGGGCGATGTATATGTCGGCGGTTGGTAGTCGCTCCTCGTCGAAGTAAATCATAGGCGAGCGGGCCGATACGATGTAGTTTATCACGTGCATTCGGCGCAGTTGTTTCAGCGCCTCGCCAACCTCATCGAGCGACAAGTGCGAGATGGTTGCAATCTCTGTCTCGTCGATAGATTTCATATCTGTGAATACGCCCGGATATTGACGCATAATGACCTGTAATACAGTATCTTCGTTGTGCGGTAGTCGGGTCTTGTAGAGTTGTTCGGGGGTGGTCGTAATCCGCACTCGTGACGGGGTATCTACCTGGTCGGTGTAGGTCAAATATCCGTTCTGTTGCAGTAACTCTAACGCACTTGCAACATCGAGCGGATAGAGCCTCTCGTTCATGCATAGTTCGTGGATGTTGAACAGATGCGCACAGTGCTTTCCGTCGCCTATGGCCACTTGCAGTTGGTTGCAGACCTTCTCGTAAACGCTCTTGATGAATTCGATTTTCGGGAACGAGCGCTCGAAACGTCGGCGTATGGCAGGGGAGTCCTCAGGAGTTACCAATAGAACGGCATAACTTCGCTTGCCGTCACGACCCGCACGACCCGCCTCCTGGTAGTAACTCTCCAACGAATCGCACATGGTGTAGTGTACGACAAATCGTACGTCGCTCTTGTCAATACCCATACCGAAAGCGTTGGTAGCCACCATTATACGTACTTTGCCAGAGATCCATTCGTCCTGCCTGATGCTGCGCTCCTCGTTGGGCATACCTCCGTGGTAGAAGGTTGCCGAGAGGGACTCCTCCTGCAAGAGTTTTGCGACCTGCTCCGTCGCCTCACGGGTACGAACATAGACGATACCCTGGCCCTCTACGCTGTTTATGATGCGTAGCAGATGTTCCGCCTTGTCCTCAACGTGGCGTACAACATAGGTCAGATTAGGGCGTGCGAAGGAGGTGCGTATGATGTTCGGCTTTTCAAATTCGAGCCTCTCCATAATATCTTGCGCCACACGATCGGTAGCCGATGCCGTCAGAGCAAGTATCGGGGTGTCGGGGTGCAGTTTGCGAATCTCCGCTATGCGTAGGTATGACGGGCGGAAGTCGTATCCCCACTGTGAGATACAGTGTGCCTCATCGACAGCGATAAGCGATACCCTCATGTCGGCAAGTCGCATTCGGAAGGTGTCGGATGCTAATCGCTCAGGGGCAATGTAGAGAAACCTCACGTCGCCATAGGCGCAGTTGTCCAAGGCGTTGGTTATCTGGCGACTGCTCATTCCTGCGTGAATCGCCACGGCGGATATTCCCTTACGACGCAACGTATCGACCTGGTCCTTCATCAGAGCAATAAGTGGTGTCACAACGATGCACAGTCCCTCCGATAGCAGGGTGGGAATCTGGTATGTGAGTGATTTTCCGCCACCCGTAGGCATCAACGCAAGGGTATCCTGCCCTGCGAGTATCGCCTGGATAATCTCGCATTGCTTGGGTCGAAATGAGTCGTATCCCCAATATTTTTTAAGTGTTGCGTATAGTCTTTTCTCCATCAGGTTGCGGATGTTGCACATTTTGCACCATAAAGGTATTGATTTTTTTGCGGATGCAAGATATTTTCGTAGAAAATCGTATCTTTGTGTGATAAAACACATCAAACTATGTACGAATATATCACAGGAAAACTTGCCGAAGTGGCTCCCGCCTATGCTGTTGTCGAGGCAGGGGGAATCGGCTATTTTATCAATATATCGCTCCAAACCTACTCCGAAATCGAGAAACAGGAGCAGGTGTTGCTCTATCTGCATCATGCGGTGAGAGAGGATGCGCAGACGCTCTACGGCTTCGCCTCGAAAGCGGAGCGTGAACTCTTTCGTCTGCTCATCGGGGTGTCGGGTGTCGGAGGCAACACGGCACGTATGATTCAATCGACATATTCCCCCTCGGAATTGCGCAATATCATCGCTACGGGTAATGCCGTATTGTTGAAGAATGTCAAGGGTTTAGGTCTGAAAACGGCACAGAAAATCATCGTTGACCTGAGCGGTCGTATGCTCGACCTCAAAGGTGATGATGCAGCCTCTGCGGCACTCGCTGCGGGCGTGGCAAATCCGGTGCTTGATGAGGCGTTGGCAGCGCTGGTTATGCTCGGTTTCCAGAAGGCAGCCTCCGAGAAAGTTTTGCGCAAACTCTTCAAGGAACAACCTTCGATTGCAGTCGAGGAGGCGGTGCGTATGGCGTTAAAACATTTGTAGGGAACAATAATCTTTCTTAAATATTTCGTTTTAACGTAATATTTCCTACCTTTGCACGTTATACGACTATGAAAAGATTTTTCTACATATCGCTCTTGGCTTTGGCAATGCTCGCTACGGGGTGTGCTGATGATGAGGATTATTTCCTCTCGCAGCAGAACAATATGGTCAGATACCTGACCTCTACTCGTCGTTTTATTGCCGAGGAGGAGATTGGTAATGTCATCGAGGAGTCGCCTAAGTTTTATAGCACCTTCGGTCGCTCGACTTATCGCTTTATCCCAACCTATTACGAGGAGGGTAGAGAGGATTGGGAGAGTGTTGAGGTTGGCTCGACGGTCGAGATTCTCTTCGATGCATATGTCTTTTCAGGTTCCGAGCCTTCGAAATCGGCTATCTATTGGTCGAATATCCCCGAAACAATCTCGAATTTAGAGAATTCGAGCAACAAGCAGGCCTCTTTGACGTGGAGTACCGAGCCTTTGACCTTCAAGGTCGGCAATGGGGATGTTATTGATGGGCTTGATCAGGCTCTCGTCGGTTGTCATAATCAGGACTCTGTACAACTCTATATTAGTTACAATATGGCCTATGGCAAGCAGTTGGTCGGCACGGTGCCGAAGAAGTCTGCCGTAGCGTGGTATATAAAGATTTTGAACGTAATAAAGTAAAAAAGATATATGAAACAACTTCTTGCAATATTTACCCTTTTGTGCGCAGTAGCACTGAGTTCTTGCGTTAAGGAGCCCGAACTGTCGGGAGAGGAGCTCGAGAGCCGTTCGTTGCGTGCCTGGATGAAGAAGAATAAGTCTGAATTGCTCGATAACTACCAGACCAATGGCGACTACTATGTCGATGTGTTGGAGTGGGGTGAGGCTTCGCCTGCAAAGAGCGACAACGACTTCGGTGGCCAGCCTATTATGGAGCAGGACACCTGCTGGATGATATATAACTTTACGGGTTATAACCTTATGGGAGATGTATGTGTGACTCGTGAGTCTTTGACAGCCCGCATGCAGAATTCATTTTCGAAGAATACGCACTATGTTCCATTCCTGAACTATTGCGGCTTGACCAACTCGTACGGTGTTTTGGAGGGTACATATCTCGCAACTCGTAATATTTTGAAGTTGAGCCAGAAGTATGTAGCCGATAAGGGCTTTTCGAGCTCCGATTTCGTTATGCGTAAAGGTTCGAAGGTGCGCCTTTATATGCCGTCAACCGTGGGTTATGGCTCTACGGGTACTACACAGGAGGGTGGTTACGAGGGTCAGTTCCAACTTGATACCAACGTGCCGGTAATCATGGATATAGAGGTTGTTAAGGTTGTTAAAAATCCTTCTGACCTCGAAGTTGAGATGGTTGAATGTGTTGTTAAGGATGCCAATACACGTGCCGGTAGAGAGGTGTGGCATACCGTTGCTACCGAGAAGGAGGGTAGCGACGAAGATATGGATGGGGAAGGCGCATCGTCGTCCGAGACAGAAACATATACGGGTCTTTACTATACCAATGACTATAAGCCAGGTGACGAGACTCTCTCCCCTAAATATATGACCGTAGCGAGCGATACCGTCGGTGAACCATATACGGATAGTTACGACACGGGCAGATATGCCGATATGAAGGCTCTTGATGAGGAGATTGCCAAGGTGTTGAAGGAGAAGTTTGCCAAGATGGAACTTGCAGAAGACGACGAGCAGGCCAAGGAGGTCGGCAAGAACAACTCGGCCATCATTTGGTATATCGCACGCTTCTTCGACGGTTTTATTCTTGATACCAATATTCCGGAGGTGCGTAAACTTGTCTTTGATTCTTCCGACGGAACCTCATCGTCGGCACTGACCTATAATGCCTCGACCAACAAGGAGGAATATGTAGGTGCATGGTATCACTGTATTCCGAAACTCAAATATGGTCGTTGGGGTGCCATTGCTACCACCTCGGGATATGCTTATGGTGCTGAGGGTATCTCCGGCTCAACCTCGTCAAGCAGTAGCAGCAGTACATACTATGATTATGGCTATGGTTACGGATACTACGACTATTATAACTACTACAATTCGTACTCATACCCATATTATATGAGTTATCCGATTTACGATACGCCGTCTTATACTTACGATGGCGAGACTGGCGCAATCAACACCGAGGTGCAGCCATATACACCGCTCCTGTTCTACGTCTTTATTGAGCCGACAAAGAGTACAGAGTAGTGTTTTGAGCATTTTTTTAGAGCAAAAGGTTGTTATATGTAAAAAATATAGCAACCTTTTTTCGTTTTCTTGCACAAAAATTTGGCAAAAGAAAAAAAAGTACTACCTTTGCGCTCGGAAAGATGGCAGAGTGGTCGATTGCGGCGGTCTTGAAAACCGTTGAGCTGCGAGGCTCCGGGGGTTCGAATCCCTCTCTTTCCGCTTAGAGCAGTAGAGATACTGCTCTTTTGTTTTTTATTGATACGGCCTGCAAATTATGCAGGCTTATTTTATGTTAGATGGCTACTTCTTGTAAATAAATTTACAGACAGAGCCATCAAACATAAAACAACACAGAGTGTTGCCGTATCAACAAAACAGAAAAGAGGATTACAAACATTATGTAGGGGGTTACCTCCTCGGCTAATTGCGAGCCGCCAATGGCGACTACGCAGCCTCGTTGGTGACGGCTTCGCCGTTCGAATCCCTCTACTGTTCTTTGCAAGGGCCCGCCGGCGAGGCTAAGGGAAAGACGAGTAGCGCTTGCGCTACGAAGTCAATCCCTCTCTTTCCGCCACGAAGAAAAATTTTCGACAGACGACTGCTAAAAACGGTCGTCTTTTTTTTTGTTTCTACTGCGATGGAAGTTTACTTATGCAAAGCAGAGATATAAAAAAGATGGACACGTAGTGTTGACGAAAATTTTCTTTGAGCATTAAGGATTATAGGGAACGATGAGCGCCAGCGAATCAATCCCCTTAACCTTTTTGCGAGAATAGAGAAAACAATAACTCCCGCAATATCTTGCGGGACGATAAAAAAGTGAAGAGGGGAAAATATTCCCCCTCTTCGTCGATTTAACCGATACAGGCTTAGAAATAATATCCGAAACTAAAATAGAGATTTACGCTCGGAGAGATATTTGAGGTGCTAATATCAAAGTTTAGAGGTCCGACCTTTGTATCGATCGAGTATCTAACTCCCGCACCCAACCAATTTGACGAGTTGTAATCATAGAGTTCGCTCCGCCACCGGATAATACAAGTCCTATCTTGGGACGCTTCTTAATCGCTGTGGTATCCTACGGGAATGCCGTAAATGAGATTAGCGAAAGCATTACAACCAAAACATACTTTGTAAATTTCTCCATAACTGCTTGAATATAACTATAAGTTACTTAGAGTGTTCAAATTTAGTAAATATTACGATAGCGATCAAAATTATTTAATATACAGCCGCAAGAATGCTGCTATCGGGCGTTACGAATACGCAGTACGGGCATGGATGGGCTTGCATACATAACGTAACACTATCAATAAAAAAAGCGACCTAATTAGGTCGCTTGTCATTCCTATTAAGCGGAGGGCACTGGATTCGACCGGCGAAGCCGAAGAGTGAACACAAAGCGCAGGTCGTAAGACCGAGCAATAGACCCTTCTGTTCACTCAACCACATTTTTAGTGAGCAACGCACGCCCAACGCAGAGCAGTAGCCGCAGGCTGGTTTGTTATGGAGTGAGGGCGTGGGCTTGCACACGGACATCACTACAAAACAAAAAAAACAGACGACCTTTTGGTCGTCTGCTCTGCGTCTTGCGGAGGGCACTGGATTCGAACCAGCGGATACCTTACGATATCGGCAGTTTAGCAAACTGCTGGTTTAAGCCACTCACCCAACCCTCCGTTGTCATAGACTTAAACTACTCTTTATCTTTAAGAGCGTACAAAAGTAGTCTATTTTCCGACAACTGCAAAATAAAATGCAAATAAATTGTAAAAAAGTTAAGAACTCGACTAAAAATCGAATCGCAACTGCACACATTCGCTACACGCTTCAGGAGTGTTGCCTACGGTAAGACCTATGAGTCGCACCTTGCGACCGTCAAGTTTTACCCCCTTTAACAACTCTTCGCTCGTGATATGCAATGTGTCGATGCTATCCACGGGAGTAAAGAGGGTTTTTGAGCGGGTTATCTGCTTGAAGTTGTCGAATTTAAGTTTAAGCACCACGGTCCTGCCTCGAAATTCGTGGCGTTGCATACGGTTCCACACCTCATCTCGCACGGCACACAACTCCTCCATCAGGGTGTTGCGGTCGTCAATATCGTTGGCAAACGTTATCTCAGCACCGAGAGATTTGCGTACACGATCGGGCGTAACCTCTCTGTTATCCTCTCCTCTGGCATAGCCGTAATAGATGTGACCAGCCTTGCCGAAGTGCTGCACCAACTCTTGCTCGCTACGCAGTCGCAGGTCGGCACCGGTGTGAATACCCAGAGCGTGCATCCTTGTTGCTGTTACTGCTCCGATGCCGAAGAACTTCTCTATCGGCAGAGTTGCAACAAACTCCTCGACCTGCTTCGGAGGTATCACAAAGAGTCCGTTCGGCTTCTGATAGTCCGAGGCTATCTTTGCCAGCATCTTGTTCGTGGATACGCCAGCGGAGGCCGTAAGCCCTGTTGTTGCGTATATCTTTTGCTTTATCTCTTGCGCTACGATGGTCGCCGAGGGGTGGTGTGAAACATCGAGAAAGGCCTCATCCAACGATAATGGCTCTACCAGCGACGTGTACTCGGCAAATACGGATCGTATCTGCTCCGAGACCGCCTTGTAGGCATCAAATCGTGGCTCTACAATTGTAATTGTCGGGCATAGTCGTTTGGCTAAGACTATGGGTAGTGCAGAATGTACACCGTATGGACGGGCCTCATAACTTGCCGTAGCAACCACTCCACGTGGGGAGTCGTGACCCACAGCAATGGGGATGTTGCGCAAGGCGGGATTATCTCGCTGCTCCACGGCAGCAAAGAAGGCATCCATGTCGATATGTATAATTTTGCGCTGCACCATACATATATGAAAATAAGTAGCAACAAATATAAGCAGATTTGTAAAAAAATACTATCTTTGTAACGATTTATGAGAATTAAAGAGTTTATATTACTCTGTACTATTGTGATGGTGACATCTCTGTGTTTCGGTATTGTATCTACCGACAATGTGGAGACGGGCGGTGGTTACAAGTATATGCACGACGACACGGAGATTATTGCCGATAGGCTTGACTCCGCTTCTTGTAACATAGCCTTAGCCAGCGGCACAAGCAACACTTCATCGGCACGGACATTTACCCGTAACAACAGCCGCAAAGGCAAGCATCTGCAACGTATGGTGCGTGGTATGATCCCCGAGCGTTTGCGCTCCATCCTCAACACGCCAACGCAGACTCTGCATATCATCCATAACAATACCTCCCATCTATATACTCGCTGTATATACATCTTCGACGGGGTTCTGATAATTTAGCATCGAAAGCCTCCTGTCCAATAATCACAGGACGGGAGATATACCTCTGTGCATAAATAAATTATCGGAATAAAAATCTATGGAATATCTATTTTTAATTATATCGTTGTGTGCGGTTATCTTTGGTGCCGACACACTTGTTTCGGGAGCAGTAGCCATCGCTCGCAAGTTGAAAATCTCGGATTTTGTCATCGGTGCCGTCATCGTGGGCATCGGAACATCGTTGCCGGAGTTGATTGTAAGTGCCACAGGGGCGTGGCAGGGCAATGTCGATATCGCCGTCGGCAATGTTGTAGGCTCCAACATCTTTAACGTGTTAGGCATCCTCGGCCTCACCGCCATGCTCTGTCCTACAAACGTATCACGCAGCAACCTGCGCTTCGAGTTGCCATTCTGCATCTTCGTCTCGGTAGTGGTTATGCTACTAGCCTTCAACTTCTTCAACGGCAATACATCGTGTATCTCTCGTGTGGATGGAGTGGTGTTACTTGTACTGTTCGTACTCTTCCTCTACGTGTCGTTCCTTCGGGATAAGCAGAATAGTGCATCCGCCCCTACCGACGAGACCGAGTCAGCCTCCGTACAGCCTATGTGGCTGGCTCTGTTGAAGGTTGTTGGAGGTCTAGTAGTGCTTATTGTTGGCTGCGACCACTTTGTCGAGAATGCCGTAACGATAGCAACCCGCTGGGGCGTGAATGAAGCCTTTATCTCCATCACGTTGATTGCGTGTGGCACCTCGCTACCGGAGTTGGCGGCCTCAATCGCTGCCGCAATAAAGCGCAACACCGAGTTGGCTCTGGGAAACATCATCGGCTCTAATATATTCAATATCACCTTTATCCTCGGGGTGAGTTCGCAGATTTCACCTTTGGGCGGTGGCGGCATCACCTCCATCGACTACGCTGTGATGATTGTGGCAGCAGTGCTGCCTGTGGTGTTTGGCTGGTGGGGTAAAATCTTCCGCACGGCAGGTGTTGCAATGTTCCTCTGCTTCGTGGCATACACTATCTACCTCCTGCGAATGCAGGGCATTTAGTCGAAAAACCTTAAAAACCCAAATAGTATGTTATTACAGATTTTGACACTATTCGGTGCTCTGGGAATGTTCCTATATGGAATGAATATGATGAGTTCCGGATTGCAGAAGGTGGCGGGCAATCGTATGCGTACCTTCCTCGCCGCAATGACCTCTAACCCATTCAAACAGGTTCTGACAGGTCTCGGCATCACCTCTATCATCCAATCGTCAAGTGCAACAACTGTTATGGTTGTTGGCTTTGTGAATGCCGGGCTGCTATCTCTGGTGCAGGCAATTGGCGTAATTATGGGCGCCAATATCGGCACTACGATCACTGCTTGGCTCATCTCGTGGCTCGGTTTCAAGATGGATATCTCGGTGCTGGCGGTACCTCTTATGGCCGTTGGTTTCATTATGAGTATGGCCAAGCGAGAGAAGTATCGCAATATAAGCGAGTTTGTCATTGGATTTGCACTGCTATTCCTCGGCCTTGCACTGATGAAAAATTCGGTACCTGATTTACAGCAGACTCCGGAGATTCTCTCCTTTATAACCAAGTGGACGGGCTACGGCTTTGGCTCCGTACTTATCTTCTTGATATTCGGCACGGTACTGACCCTTATTCTGCAATCGTCGAGTGCTACGATGGCTCTGACGCTGATTATGATGAGTCTGGGTTGGATTCCATTCGACATGGCGGCGGCTATGGTGCTTGGCGAGAATATAGGTACAACCATTACCGCCAACATTGCCGCTGCGGTGGGTAATCCTAATGCCCGTCGTGCTGCGCTGGCGCACACCTTCTTCAATGTCTTCGGTGTTGTCTGGGCATTGATTTTCTTCCGTCTGTTCCTATCGCTAATAGGCAATATCATTGAGTGTATGGGATACCCTAACCCGACAGAGATTGCATATACGGTTACGACCGACTCGGGTTCGACTGAATCTACCGCCGCTCTATATGGAGTGTCGATGCTCCACACACTCTTCAACAGCATCAACACTCTTATCCTTGTGTGGTTCATCCCTCTGATTGGCAAGTTTGTAACTTGGATAATCAAGCCGAAGGCATCCGAGGAGGAGGACAACGTGAAACTCAAATATATCGAGGCTGGTCCGATGGGTACCGCCGAGTTGTCACTCACGCAGGCAAAGAACGAGATTATACACTTCGCACACATTTCTCGCAAGGGGTTAGAGTATGTTCGCTCCGCCGTTCATGCCGAGAAGGAGGCCGACTTCGAGTTGTATCGCAAAAAGTTGGTTAAGTACGAGGAGATTGCTGACCGCATAGAGTACGAGATTGCATCGTTCTTGAATGCCATCCCGCAGAGCGATTTGAGCGAAAAGACACGTAGCATCGTGAAGGCTATGTACAAGATTGTCGGCGAGTTGGAGAGCCTTGGTGATTCCGGCGAGGCTATCAGCCGCATCCTTTCTCGTCGCAACATCCACGGCAAGAACTTTACAGCGCAAAACGTTGCCAAGATTGATTCGCTGCTGGATATGGTCGATAAGGCATACAACCTTATGATTGAACATCTTGCAATGGATAATGTTGATGCAGATGCATTGCGTAACTCAATAGACTGCGAGATTGAGATTAACAACCTGCGCAACGACCTGCGTGAGGAGGAGATTCTTCGCCTTGATGAGGAGGGTGCGCAGTATCAGAATAGCGTCTATTATATCGACATCATCGCCGAGGTGGAGCGTATGGGTGACTACATCATCAACATCACAGAGGCTCTGCACAAGGTGAAGTAAACGAGTTGAAAGATATACTTAGAGGGTCAAGAACAAAATTCTTGACCTTTTTATTTGCACTTCGAAGAGATATTTATTACTTTTGTTAAAATAAATACACAAAAACTATGGGAAATAAGATTAATGACCCTATTGCACGATTGATGGGTTTGCGTTACAAGTCGCATCCTTGGCATGGTATCGAGGTGGGCGATGATGCTCCAAATGTTATCACTGCATTTATTGAGATGGTGCCTACTGACACTGTAAAGTACGAGTTGGACAAGGTGAGCGGATATATCAAACTCGACCGCCCGCAGAAATATTCAAACGTCGTTCCTGCACTCTATGGCTTCGTTCCGCAGAGTTTCTGCGGCGAGAGCGTTGCCAAGTACTGCATGCAGCAGAGTGGCCGTACGGGAATCGTCGGTGACGGTGACCCGTTGGATGTCTGTGTACTTACCGAGCGTGACATCTCGCATGGCGACATTATCGTAAATGTGCGTCCTATCGGAGGTTTCCGTATGTTGGATGGTGATGAGGCCGACGATAAGATTATTGCTGTATTGCGCCACGACGTAACATACAGCGGATATAACGATATTTCGGAGTTGCCAAAGGGTGTTGTAAACCGTTTGAAGCACTACTTCCTCACATATAAGGATATGCCGGATAGCGAATCTTCAAAGAAGAAGGTTGAGATTATCGACACCTATGGACGTGATGAGGCTTTGGAGATTATCAACCGCTCGTTGGAGGACTACAAGTGTCACTTCGACGGTCTGGATGAGATTTTGCGTCACGTATAGATTTGACACAAGCGATCATGAGAAGAGTTTATATTACTATTTTGTCGGCAGTTGCGCTTTTGTGCAGCGTGCAATCGGTATATGCACAGGCAAGTAATCTCTACGATGCCGATATATATATCCCGATTGAGCAGATGCCGAATATGGTGGAGTGGTACGGAGGACCGCCTGCCGAAGGATCTGCCGCATTCGAGTACGACAAGGCTCGTTACGAGTGGGGCAAGCAGATGCGCAACAATAAGGAGCGTGCCGAGGCTGCCATTCGTCAGGTTGATAACTCGATCCCGGGACTTTGTGCCGAGTTCAGCAAGCCGTTTGGAATGACCCTTTCGGAGAAGGAGACACCTCAAATCTACCGTCTGTTGCGTGATGCAGTAACCAACTGCGTCAAGACGGCGATAGAGCCGAAAAAACACTACGAGCGTATTCGTCCGTTCCGCTACTACAACGAGGAGTCGCTCATTCCGTTCCAGCAGGAGCATCTGCACGATAATGGTTCATACCCGTCGGGACACACCCTGCGAGGTTGGTGCGTAGCATTGTTGCTTATCGAGATTAACCCTGCGGCGCAGGATGAGTTGCTCAAAATGGGATATATGATGGGCGATAGCCGCCTTATCTGCGGAGTTCATTGGCAGAGTGATGTCACTGCATCTCGTCTGCAAGCATCCGCCGCATATGCCCGTCTGCATACAAGTCCACGTTTCTGCAAGCAGGTGAAGAGGGCTCGCCGTGAGTTTGTCCGCAAGAGCAGATAGAGAAGGCGTATATTAACTAAATAAGCCCGAAGCAATGCTTCGGGCTTATTTAGTTGTGTTGTTCGTAAACTCGCAAGAGTTATCTCTTGCAGGCTTGACGTAAGGCTTTGGCTAACTGATCAGGACACGATGTGCCTCGCCCTGCACAGTCTATACCCTCCAAACGCTCGATAGCGTCCTCTATGCGCATATTGCGAACGAGTGCAGCGATACCCTGCGTATTGCCGCTGCAACCTCCTACAAACTGGACATTAACAATAATATCCCCATCTGTTTCAAGAAGGATTGCCTGCGAGCAGGTGCCTTTTGGATAGTATATTGTACTTTCAGCCATGAGTTTACCTCTCATTACGATTATTTCTTCTCCTGTGGTGCAGCAGAAGGATCTCCAACAACCATACTCTTATCGATACGGAGCGTTACGTTGCTGTCAACCTCGATAAGGATTGAAGCCTCGCCCTCCTTTACCTCCTTAACGGTGCCATAGATACCACCTGCGGTAATAATCTTATCGCCCTTCTTCAAGTTCTTGCGGAACTCCTCCATCTGCTTGCGACGCTTTGACTCAGGGCGCCACATAAAGAGCCACATAATCAAAATCATCGCTACAATCATCACCCAGAAGGACCAATTTGCGCCCTGCTGTGCAGCGGCTGCCTCTAACATTGTAATCATAGTTGTAAAAAGTTTTTCGTTTTATTTGGTAAATATACTAAATCTTATCTTCGTGGTGCAGGTATATCACTTATGCGATATAATTACACCCTTTTATTATAATAAGCCTTTGCCCGACTTGACGATACGACCCTCCTCCACGAGTTGTGAGGTAATCTTGTCAAGCACACCATTGATAAATACGCTGCTCGATGGGGTAGAGTAGTATTTCGCAATGTCGATATACTCGTTAAGGGTAACTTTTACAGGGATAGAGGCGAAAGCCTCAGCCTCGGCGATAGCCACAGCCAGGATGACGCTATCCATCATCGCTACACGGTCTATCTCCCAGTTGCTTGCATACTTGTCGATTAACTCCTGGTTGTCGGCAAAGTGAACGATTGAGGCACGGAGCAACTTCTTTGCAAAATCCAAATCCTCATCGCTCTTGAACTTTGGCAGGAGTTTTACCTGCTCGTGCGACTCACGCATCGATGTGACGGTGCGGATAACCATCAAGAGAGTGTGGCCCAAGTCGTCTGCCCAAAGCGAAGACATCTCTTCGAGGTTCTCCTCCAAGAGTTCGTTCTCTTCAAGAATATTCTGATATATGTCGGCAACAAGTTGTGCATCCTCACGGAATGAGCGGCTCTCGGATGCCATATACTTCTGGAAAAACTCCTGCGCACATAGGTCTGTATAGATGTTCTTTATAAGGTCGTTGCGTCCATTCCACGAGAGATGATGTTTTTTGCAGAAGTCGTTGATGAACTCGCACTCGGCAATGCGTGCAATGGCCTTGTTTTCAACGAATTTTCGGTTGGGATTCAACTCCTCATGTGTAGGCAGCATCTTGTTACGTCCAATCTCCTGACGCTCCTCTGCATAACTAACAAGTTCAGACATAAGGGTTAGCATCTGGAAATAGAGTTCGTGTGCCTTATCAATAGAGGCAAGGAGATTTTTCTCGGTAGAGGGCACATTGTCACACTCACACTGCAAGTGTGCATATACAGCCTTGACAACCTTAATTCTAAGTAATCTTCTACTCAACATATTCAGAACGATAATTTATTCGACTGCAAAAGTAGTAAAAAATAATGGGAGAACAAAAAAGTCAGCCTGCCTAAATGTACGACAGACTGACTTTTTACTCTTTTTAGTAGTTAATTAGAATACAATAACTGCACGATTCTGCTGGAATGTGAGTTTGTCGAATGGAACATTCTCAACTCCGCAACCGTTGTAGGTCAGACGTGAAGCCTCTACTCCACACTCGATGAGGTACTCATAAACTACACGGGCACGCTTCTCGGCGAGTTTGATGTTGTAGTTCTTGCTTCCGGTCTCAGCGTCTGCATAACCGTTGACAGTATAAACGTAATCCTTATTAGCATCGTTCTTAATTTTCTCTGCCAACAAGTTCAGGCGTACCTTGTTGTTCTTGGTAAGCAAACTGCGATCGATAGCGTAGAAGAGCAACTCGTCAGAGTGAGTGTTGAGCAGACGGTCGTTAGCCGAAGCCAATGCAGCGTCACGATCTGCAACCTGTGCGGCAGCAGCATCCAAAGCCTTAGCCTGCTCGTCAGCCAAAGCACGCAACTTCTCGTTCTCTGCCTGTGCAGCCGCCGCAGCCTGCTCGGCAGCCTCCAAACGTGCGAGGGTTGCCTTTGCCTCTGCCTCGGTTGCGCCCGAACGATCCCAATCACGACGGTTGAAACGGTATGTTACACCTGCGTATATGCGCAAAGCATTGAAACGATCGCTACTTCCTGCGGTACATACGGGGAAGAGGGTGGCACGAGAGAGCATATACTCAATCGAGAGATTTACATTCCAAGCATCGGTAATACGGAAACGGTTCTGCAAGCCGAAGTTAAAAGCGTAGTCGTGTGGGCGACGACGAGCCGGCTCCTCCAATCCGCCCCAGTTGTTACCCTGAGTCTCATCCAACTTGGCGCCCAGGTCAACAAATGCTAAACCAGCACCCAAATTAACAACTGCGCTGTAAAAGCGATCCTTGCGATAGCCGCCAATCCAGTTTGTCAAGTCCACCATAAAGTCAGGGTGGAAATACATCATGCTTGTGCTAATCTGCTCGTCGAAAGGACTCTTATAGCGGAGGTTTGCAACCTCGACACCGAAACGAACACCAAATACAGGGTGGAACCACTTGTTGGCAGCAACGAAACCGCTCACACCGGTAGTTGCTCCGAATTTCTGGCTACCTGTGGCAACCATCCAAAGCGGACCTACGCCTGCGGATACCTCCCAGTTGTCTGAGAATTTATTAGAGATGAAGCCCTGACAACTTGGCTCCTTCTCCTGGTTCTGGGTTGCAGCAACAACACTCTCTGCTGAAAGTGTAAGTGTTGCGAGCATAACTGCAAGGAAGATAAATTTCTTCATAATCAATTGATATTAAATCTTTTATATTATTTGTCCAGTTATTTCCTCTTCCGTAGGAAGAGTATATTATGTGCAAATGTAATAAAAAAATATGAAACAATATCGTTTTTGGACTTTTTTTGTTGAAAAAATAGGGTAGCCCGATATGTAAAAGAAGCGACACGAATGAGTGTCGCTTCTTTGTTATTACAAGTCCTTGATGAACGCTCGTCTGCGTTTATGTTGGATATGGTCAAAAATAACAAAGTTATTTTGGCTTTTTAGATTTGTTTCGAGGATAGCCGAAGTCTCTACTCGCTGAATGCCGTATTGTGAAAAATATGGAGTCATCTCATCAACAATCAAAGAGTTGACGCCCTTGTCCTGATAGTCCGGGCGTACGGCAATCAGGAGCAAATCGAAATCGGTCATCTTCTTTGCCTTCAATGCCTTCAACAGATAATACCAGCCAAATGGGAAGAGGCGGCCACGACACTTGCGCAGTGCCTCCGAGAGTGACGGCATACCTACACCCAGCGCAACAATCTCATCCTTTGCATTGACTACGATAGTGATGAAATCGAAGTTGAGCAGAGGGAAGAACATATTGCAATAGTACTGCTTCTGCTTATGTGTCATCGGTTGGTAGTTGTACAACTTTTGATACGCCTCATCGACAACATCGAAGTAGGAATAACCAAACCTCTTTTTCAACTCTTTTACGCTCTTAATCTTCACGGTGCGGAGTCCGTAGCGCTCTGCCACATAGCCGGCAACACGTCTCATTCTCTCCGGAGCCTCCTTTGGTGGGAATACCTGGAACTCAATCCAATCTGCCTCTTTCTGCAAACCATAGCGCTCGTAGTGGCCCACATAGTATGGGTGGGTATAGAGGCTCGCCATAGGTGCGCTATGATCAAAACCCTCAATCAGCAATCCCTGTCTGTCGAAATCGGTAAATCCAACCGGACCATTCAGGAGCTCCATTCCCTTACTTCTACCCCACTCGGCAACAGCATCAAGCAGCGACTTGAAGACCTCGTAGTCGTCGATAAAGTCAAACCAGCCGAAGCGGCATTTCTTTACCTTCCACGCCTCGTTGGCACGATGGTTTACGATACCTGCAATGCGGCCTACGATCTCGCCGTTGCGGTATGCCATATAGAGTACAAAATCGCACACTTCAAGTGCGGGGTTTCCGCCCTTTTTGAAGGTGTTAATCTCGTCGAAGATTATTGGAGGACAATAGCAATCGTTGTCTTTATACAGATCGACTCCGAACTGCACGAAACGGCGCAATTCGCAATTTGTCGTAACCTCCTTGATAGTGATTAAATCGGTGTTTGGGTTGGTTTTAGACATAAATTTAGGTTGTAATTTTTCCTTCGTCTGTTCGGCAACTCTATAACTCGTCGCTGTACACGGCGCCCGGAAGATCGTGTTGGTTATAACGTGAAGCCATAGACATTCCGTATGCTCCGGCCGATTTGATTGTCAGCAAATCGCCACGCTTTGTGATTGGCAACGATACATTCTCGTCGAATACGTCGGTAGATTCGCAGGCTGTACCAACGATGGTATATTTCAGACGCTGAGTCTCCTGTGAAGTGATATTCTCGATGTTGTGATACGAACCATACAATGCAGGACGGATAAGTTCCGTCATACTTGCATCTACGATAGCCAGGCGGCGACCGGTAGCCGTAGTCTTATTGAATAATACACGGGTAATAAGTTCTCCGCACTGACCTACAAGCGAACGTCCGAACTCGAAGTGTACCTCACGATCACCAACATTCAGGTGCTGCTTGGTGATGGCGAATACCGATGTGAAGTTTGGAATAGGCTCGTTCTCCGGCATGTCGTAGTTGATTCCAAGACCACCACCTACGTCAACAAACTTCAAATCGAAGCCGAGTTTTGTGAGATTTTCGACAATAACGTTTGCCTTATTACACATATTCTCAAATACGTGCAACTCACGAATCTGCGAGCCGATGTGGATATGCATACCCACAACTTTGAGGTTGTGCAGCGATTGAATATCGGCAACACTCGAAAGAATCTCCTCGTACGAGATTCCAAACTTACTGTCTGCCTGACCTGTGTCAATACAGTGGTTTGTCTTAGGGTCAATATCAGGATTTACACGAAGAGCAACATCCACAACCTTGCCGGCCTCACGTGCCAACTCATCTACCAGGTGTAACTCTTCGATAGACTCACAGTTGATAGCGTATATCTCCTGCTCGATAGCATAGCGAATCTCCTTGTCACGCTTGCCTACACCTGCATATACGATGCTCTTCGGGTCGAATCCTGCCTCGATGGCGCAACGCACCTCGTTACCGCTTGCGCAGTCGATACCGAAGCCGTACTCACGGATAATCTGCAACAGGCGAGGGTCATAGTTTGCCTTGATAGCATAGTGTACCTTATATCCATATTTTGATGCCATGGACATTGCGCTTTCGAGAGTTTGGCGCAACAATGCCACGTCATAAAGGTAGAACGGGGTTTCAAGTTTAGTTAGTTTTTCTGCTACTTGTCTACTTAACATAACCTTAAAAGTTTGATATTTAAGGTGCAAAGATAAGAAAAAATCAAAAAAACTATCGTTTCAGGACAAAAAAGTGTCGCATATCGCTCCCTTAAAGAAAAAAAGGAGTGTCACGACTCAAAAGTCGGACACTCCCACACATCTTATCTATAAACTACTATCCGCACTTAGAGTAGCCGCAAGACATACAGGTCAAACATCCGTTCTGGTATGCCATATTCTCCTGACCACACTGCGGGCACTTGCCCTTAGAACGTGTACCGTCCTCGATATACTGCTTCAAGGCACGCTTAACACCGTTCTTCCAAGTGTTGATATTCTCGTCGTCGAGGTGCAGACCGTCAATAAGCGATACTACCTTCTCGATAGGCATATTGTAACGCAATACACCCGAAATCAACTTCGCATAGTTCCAGAAACTCTCATCGAACAAACGTGAGATACCACCGATGGTGTTGGTATAACCGTAGCGGTCAGTATATTGGAAGTCGTAACGCTTTGAGCCATCCTCCTCACGTACCTTCAAGATGTTACCCTTGGTAATTTTTGGAGGGATAAACATTGCATCGTCCTCAATCTTACCGGTAAATACCTCGTAAGGACGACCCTCATAAAGACCTACGAATGCAATCCAATCCTCACGACCGTTCTTGAAACGTACCACGTCGGCAGGGATTGACTTCGGACGCTTATTCTCGCCTGTTGCAGACTCACACTTTGTCTCCTCTTTCTTTTTACTCTTCTTATCTACGAGTACACCTGCACGGCAACCGTCACGATATACGGTAACACCCTTACAGCCACACTCCCAAGCGGTGCGATATACCTCTGCTACCAACTCCTCCGATACATTGTTCGGGAGGTTAACGGTAACCGAGATCGAGTGGTCAACCCACTTCTGGATAGCACCCTGCATCTTAACCTTGGCAACCCAGTCAATATCGTTTGCAGTAGCCTTGTGGTAAGGCGATGCATTAACGAGTTTCTCCAACTCCTCGTCGCTCAAAGTTTTGAGGTTGGTAGTGTCGTAGCCGTTGATTGTCAACCAATCCACGAACTTGTGGTGATATACGTTGTACTCCTCGAATGCCTGTCCCTGCTCGTCGGTGAATGTTGCAACAACATCCTTGTCCGATGGGTTAATCTTACGACGACGCTTATATACAGGACGGAATACAGGTTCAATACCCGAAGTGGTCTGCGACATGAGCGAAGTGGTACCGGTAGGAGCAATGGTAAGCATTGCAATGTTACGGCGACCATATTTGAGCATATCCTCGTAGAGGCTTGGATCAGCCTCCTTCAAGCGGTTAATCATTGGGTTGTTCTTCTCCTTCTCGGCATCGAATACCTGGAATGCACCACGCTCCTTCGCCATCATTACAGATGCACGGTAAGCCTCTACGGCCAAAGTCTTGTGTACCTCAACAGCGAACTTCAAGGCCTCGTTCGAACCATAACGCAAGCCCAAAGCGGCAAGCATATCGCCCTCGGCGGTAATACCCAAACCGGTACGACGGCCCTTCAATGCCATATCCTTAATCTTGCCCCACAACTCCAACTCGACACGACGAATATCCTGATCCTCAGGATCGGCAGCAATCTTCTGCGAGATGAGTTCTACCTTCTCCAATTCGAGGTCGATAATATCGTCCATCAGGTGCATAGCCTTGTGTACGTGGCTCTTGAACTTATCGAAGTTGAATGTAGCCTCCTTTGTAAACGGATTCTCTACATAACTGAACAGGTTGATAGCCAACAAACGGCAACTATCGTAAGGACAGAGCGGAATCTCGCCACAAGGGTTTGTAGATACGGTGGTAAAGCCTTGATCGGCATAGCAGTCAGGCACACTCTCACGAATGATTGTATCCCAGAACAACACTCCCGGCTCGGCCGACTTCCATGCATTGTGGATAATCTTATCCCAAAGTTGTTTTGCATCTATATTCTGGACATACTTTGGATTGTCGGACTTGATTGGGAACTGCTGTGTATATGTGCGACCCTCGATAGCGGCACGCATAAACTCATCATCAACCTTTATTGATACGTTGGCTCCGGTAACTTTGTTAGTATCGAGTTTAGCGTCGATGAATCTTTCAGCATCAGGGTGCTTGATAGAGAGCGAGAGCATCAATGCTCCACGACGACCATCCTGGGCAACCTCACGTGTAGAGTTCGAGTAGCGCTCCATGAATGGAACGATACCTGTTGAGGTAAGTGCCGAGTTAAGCACCGGACTTCCGGCAGGGCGGATGTGCGAAAGGTCATGACCCACACCGCCACGGCGCTTCATCAACTGCACCTGCTCCTCATCGATACGGAAGATACCTCCGTAAGAGTCAGCCGGATTTTTGTGGCCGATTACAAAGCAGTTAGAGAGTGAAGCGACCTGGAAGTTATTTCCGATACCGGTCATAGGGCCACCCTGAGGAATCACATAGCGGAAATGGTCGAGCAACTCGAAAATCTCCTGTTCTGCCAGTGGATTCTCATACTTGTTTTCAATACGTACGAGTTCGGCAGCAAGACGCTGATGCATCTGCTCCGGAGAGGACTCGTAAATGTTTCCGTAAGAGTCTTTTAACGCATATTTGCTGACCCAAACGGTGGCAGCCAACTCATCACCACCGAAATACTCTTTCGAGGCAGCAACGGCATCTGCATAATTAACTTTTTTTGGAGCCTTTGTCATAATTTATATATTTATTTTATTGTAATTCAAACTGTTACAGGACAAAATAGCCCCATTAAGGGGCTTTTGTTCTACCACAAAGATAGAGGCTTTACGGTGAACTTGTCTATTTTTTTTGGTGGCCTTTTTCGACAACTTATTAACAATTATCGCAAAACCGCTCTGGATGCTTATTGGAGGCTTGTTGGCTCTTGAAAATTTTTCGGTTTTCTGCGAGTCAGTTCTACGATGCGGTGCATAATCTTCATACGTTGCACATCGTTTACCTTATAATATTGTCTGTTCGACTTGCAATCCCTGATAAAATGGGTAATTGAGCCCTGGTCCACGGTTACATATCCACGAGGCGAGAGTGAAGCGTATCCCTTGCCGGCCTCCACAGCAAACAACACTGCGGTAGGGTCCCAGGTTGGACGGTTGTACGGCATCTTGGCATAGAACTCATGCGCCACAAGAGCCGGATGGTTCTTCATGTACGAGAAACTGTTGTAAATCTCCTGGTACGGATATAAAATAGAGTTACCTATGGTAAAATCGGTAAACAGCATCGGCACCGGGCACTCGGCAAAAAATCGCACAGCAGCCTCATGATCCTTGTACACGTTATACTCCTTCTTGCGCTCCGAGAAGTTGCCCGCCATGATAACCACCTGCTTTACCTTTCGACGCATCAACTCCTTGCCGTCTAACTCCGAGTACTCGTCTCCCTTTGAATAGACCAAACGTTTGAGGTTTGTCGAGAATCCCACAGCGATAATGGTCACCTCGCCATCTTTTGCTTCCGAGAGTAGGCGACGCAACAAAAGGTATCCGTCAGGCACGGTCGAGTAGTCTTGAATAGTGTGCGGATAGTCTTGAAACTGAGTCGTATGGTCGGCATAGTTAAATGGTTTGCTTGTATCGACGAAGTTCTCCTCCGGATAGTCGTATGCCAAGCCGATAGGAGTATTAGGGTAGCCATAGACGTTGTTCATAATATCAATCATCTTTACACTGCTTTCCTTGCGCTTGCTCGACAACACGCCGAGCAGGTTAATATCTCCGCTATCCTGATATTTGTAGAGCATATCCAAGGCAATCACATCATCTACGTCGTTACCCATATCTGTATCGAAGATGACCTTCATAGGCTCACGGGCAACGGTTGTATTGATGGCTGCACATGCCACAAAGAGCGAAAAGAGTCTAAATATTGTTTTCATATCTGCATATGATAAAATTAGTGATTACAAATATATGGATTTTATCGAAATGTTACTAATTTTGTAGTGGTTTTTATTTGCAAATACTGACAAACTATGACTGCTCTATATCCTAATATTATATATGGTCCGGTACGTTCTCGCCGCTTGGGACTATCGCTGGGTGTTAATCTTCTGCCACTTACATCGAAATTGTGCAGTTTCGATTGCATCTACTGCGAGTGCGGGTGGAATGACGAGCATCGTGGCGAGCGCCGATTCAACACCAGAGAGCAGGTACGAGAGGCGTTGGAGGCGACGCTTGTTCGTATGTCGGAGGAGGGCGCATTACCCGATGTGATTACATTTGCCGGCAATGGCGAACCAACGATGCATCCTGATTTTGAGAGCATTATAGATGATACCCTGACGCTGCGAGATCGTTATGCCCCAAACGCAAAGGTTTCGGTTTTGAGCAATGCAACACAACTGCATCGCAAGAGCGTGTGTGACGCATTACGCCGTGTAGATAATAATATTCTCAAACTCGATTCGGCCTTTGATGCAACGGTGCAGGCGATGAATAAGCCGTGCGGAAATTATACGGTTGCCCGAACAATCGAGTATCTGAGATCATTTGAAGGTAATCTCATCGTACAGACGATGTTTCTGCGAGGAGAGTGTGACGGCAAGCATATTGACAACTCTACAAAAGAGGAGGTTGAGGCTTGGTTGAGAGTAATAGGAGAGATTGCTCCCCGTCAGGTTATGATCTACTCAATCGCTCGTGATACTCCATGCCAGAGCCTCGAAAAGGTCTCGAAAGAGGAGTTGGAGCGCATTGCCGAGCAGGTTTCTACGCTTGGTATATCCTGCTCGGTAGCCTAAAAATATCACTTTATCTACATTTTTTCGGAGTTTTCGGAGAATAACGCAGTGCCGTTTAGTACTAATTTTGCAGTCGGTTAGAAAAACGGTTTATATGCAGCAAATCGAATTATGGATGCTTATACCATTTGGTGTAATGCTCCTCTCTATTGCAGTGGCTCCACTCATAGCCCCACGCTGGTGGGATAAAAATATCAACAAACTGCTCTATACGTTGCTCGTAGCCATTCCTACGGCCATCTTATTGGTAAAGTATGGACTTGGCGAGCCGCTCATGGAGCAGATATTGGAAGACTATATCCCATTTATCGTACTGCTTGCGACACTCTTTGTCGTAACGGGCGGCATCAAGGTTCACTACTCTACGCCCCCTACGCCATTAGCCAACAGCATAATGCTTATTATCGGTTACTGCATTGCCTCGTTGGTAGGCACTACGGGTGCTGCAATGTTGCTCATCAGACCGCTATTGGAGATAAATCGTCAGCGTACGCACAAGGCGCATACGGTTATGTTCTTTATTGCCATGGTGGCAAACTGTGGAGGTGTGTTGTCGCCACTTGGTGACCCGCCGTTGTTCCTGCTCTATTTGCGAGGAGCCTCCTTCGGGTGGTTTCAGTCGATGTATGAGCAGTGGGCTTTTGTGGGCAGCTGCCTTCTCGTGATATATTTCCTAATCGATACCTATATATATAAAACAAAGGAGTTGATAGGTATTCGCCCTTATGCCGAGGATGAAGAGGATGAGCCGATAACATTTTCGATTAGTGGCGGTATCAACGCCCTGTTTTTGGTAGCGACCATAGCCGCTGTGGCACTTCTCAACGGCTCAACTATACCGGCAATGGATGTCAAAGGGGCTCCAATACTTCTACATCACTTGCGAGAGGTTGTTCTATGTGTAATTATGGCTCTCTCGCTAATCTTTACAGGCAAAAATGTAAGACGAGAGAATCACTTCTCATGGGAGCCGATTACTGAGGTGGCGATAATCTTTATCGGCATATTCGTAACTATGACCCCTGCAATGATATACCTCAACGCCAATGCTGCGGCGCTTAATATAGATACTCCTGCGCAGTTCTACTATGCTGCGGGTGCGCTCTCTTCCTTCTTGGATAACGCTCCAACGGCCGTAGCCTTTCATACTGTGGCATCGGGTCTGCCGGCAGTCGAGGGAGTGCCGATTGTCGCAGGTATTGCCGAGCCGCTACTTACGGCCATATCGCTTGGTGCTGTGCTGTTTGGTGCGATGACATACATCGGCAATGGCCCTAACTTTATGGTCAAGGCGATAGCCGAGAATGATGGTATAAGAATGCCATCCTTCTTTGGTTATATCGTCAAGTTCTCGTTGCCGGTACTTCTGCCGATATATATACTTTTGCAGATAATCTTTTTTTAGATGTGCAAGCAGACTACTGCACAATAAGACTCTTTACGATATAAAATCCTGCCTCCTGATTGAGTGCCGAGGTCAGAGCCTCACGTTGCATCATCAACTCTTGGCGGATTACGCTCGATGAGATGTGAACGTACAACACGCCTCGTACTAAACGCACTTGTCGTGTCTGCGCCGCTACTACGGGACCTACGACCTTGCGCCAAGTCTCGGGTATTGAGCCTTCGGCAATTTTTATTGCTATGTCGGGACTGCGGAAGAGTTCTTTGAGCAGAGCGCCGACGGGTTGTGCTTTTCGTGGTTTCATCTCTACTCCGCAGTGTCGGTTGAGGTTGGCTCGTTATCCTGACCCAAGACCTTACCGTAGGTTACATCAAATATCTTGTGGGAGCATCCGCTATTCTGCAACAGACGCTCCATTCGCTCACGATTACAATCCGTGATTACAATCTGACCAAACTCCTCGCCTGATACCAGACGCAGCAATTCGCCGACACGTCCTTCGTCCAACTTGTCGAAGACATCGTCAAGCAACAATATAGGTACCTGCCCCGTCTGCTTATGGATAATGTGGTATTGGGCGAGTTTCAGTGCTATGATGAAGGACTTTTGCTGTCCCTGTGAGCCATACTTTCTTAGCGGCATACCGCCAATAGTAAGTACGATGTCATCACGATGTAATCCGCAGGTTGTAAAGCCATTAGCCAAATCACGGCCTCGGGACTCTGCCAAAACCTCCATCATTGGTTTCTCGTTTAGTTCCGAACGATAAGCGAGTGAAACCTCCTCTCTGTCGCCTGAAAGAGCCTTGTAATATTCACAAACTACGGGCAGCAGTTGCTCAACCATCTGTTGACGTGCCTCGTGAATTTTTCCCGATACGGCAGCCAACTGTTGGTCGTAAATCTGTAACATATACTCCTCGGAGCCCATCTTCAAGTACTTGTTACGTGTGGCAAGCACCTCGTTGTAGCGGATAATTGCCGAGAGATATTCGTTGTCAAGTTGCGAGATAAAGGCGTTGAGATAGCGACGACGCTCCTCGGCCGCATCGGTAATAAGCACGGAGTCTGCCGGTGAAACAATAACCACAGGGATAAGACCCACATGCTCTGACAGACGTTCGTATGCTTTTCCGTTGCGCTTCATCACCTTTTGCGCTCCACGCTGGAAGGTGCAACTTATCTGTTCACGTCGCTGTTCGGGTGTCGTATAACTGCCCTCGATAACGAAGAAGTTTTCGCCGTGGCGGATGCACTGACCATCACTCATGCCAAGTGCCGACTTGCACATCGAAAGATAGTAGATGGCATCGACAATATTGGTCTTGCAGGTTCCATTGTTACCGACAAAGCAGTTTATCCCCTGCTCCAACTGCAACGACTCCTGCTCCAAATTCTTGAAGTTTATGAGTGACAACTTTTGTAGAAACATCCTCTCCTCGTTTTTTCTCTATATCAAACGCTGTTGGTCTAAATTGCCTCTTTCGCACTCTCGGCTGACTAAAATATTGCCGTAACGAGCACTTTTACAACGCTGCCGAAGTGATTGTTATTCTTGAAGGTATAGTTTATGCGCTGCTCCAACGAGTAGGCAACCTGTATGCGGCAATACTTTACGGGATAGTATCCCAAACAAGCGGTGTATCGCATATCTACGTGGGCATTTGCCGAGTCACGCTTAACATAGTCGAATACATCACGACAGAAGTAGTCTGCCATAAGGCACGGCTGCAAAACTCCTGCTTGCTTTGGCAGTGTAAAACTATAACCTCCCTTGATATATGCACCCTCCGAGACGAGATTTCCTGTCATACCTGCGAGGTACTCGGCACCTGCAAAAACCTTCTTGTTGTCAAACTTGAAGCCTCCGCCCCAACGGTGCATATCGACATATCGTGGGTTGCCGTTCCACTTGTAGTCGGCAAAATTCTCATACTTCTCAAAGTTTGCCTCTCCCCATTGGTAGTAGGTTGCCAACATAAGGTTGGCGGTTGGCTTGATAGTTATACGAGCAAATATATCTTTGCTGCTATTATTATCTTTTGTATTGATACCGTTGCCGTTAAGCACACCTATATTATAGTTGATTATGCTGAAACCGTCACGATGCAAAAAACCTCCGAAGAGTTGGAATCCGCAATCTCTGGCCGTTGTACTCATGCCCGATACATCGCCGCTGCCATTCTTTGCAAGGTTGCAGGTAACATAGGCGTAGTCAATAGCCTCGTTATCCTTACCACTGATACTTGCATCGAAAGTTACAGGATTCTTGAACTGTCCGAACTGGACACCAAACTCCTTAACCGGCTGATAGCGCAACCATAGGTCAAGTATCGGATTTGGCGTGCGTACGAAATCGACAAAGAGGCGATAGTCCAATTTTGCACCCTTTGCACCACGATACAGGTCGCCGGTCAGAGATACTCTTGCACGGCGGAGGTGGAATGTCGATGTGCCGACAGGGTTATCTCCCTCACGATCGTCATTCCAATCGTAGGCACCCTGAATAAATCCTGTGACCTTAAAATATTGTTTAAGTTTCTCCAATCGCTGGATACGTTTGTCCTGCGCATCCAACTGCTGGTTGAGAGTCGCAATTTTATTGTCGATAGCCTCGGAGATTACGCCCTCTTGTGCCGAAACCTTGGTTATTGACAGTGAAACAATAACGAGAAGTGTGTATAAAAATTTCTTCATAATCTTTTGTGTTGTATAGATGTCGCAAAGATACGTAATAAATATATATTTAACGACTTATATGAATCCAAAATGAAAAATCTTGTAGATTTTTAGTTGCGACATCCCTCTTTTTTCAAAAAAAAGTCATCTACCACTCGGAATATTGAGTAAAAAATTATATTTTTGCAGATTGAGAAAATAAAAACAATTAAATACAAGAAAAATTATGGCAAAGAATGTTGAAAACCCACAGGAGGCAGTTGTTGCCGAGGCTGTGAGCAAAACTGAAACTTTTTTTGAGAACAATGGCAAGAAGATTGTCATTGCATTGGTAGTATTGGTACTTTTGGTAGCAGGTGGTTACACCTACAAGACATTGGTACTTGATCGTGGTGCTGAGCGTGCAGCAGAACTTATCGTTGAGGCTCAGAACCGCTTCGCAGTTGAGAACCCTGACTTCGCACTCGCTCTCAACGGTGACGAGGCTGGTGCAGGCTTCCTCGATGTTGTAGAGCAGTATGGCTCAACTCCATCAGGTAACCTGGCAAAGCACTACGCAGGTGTTTGCTACCTTCGTCTTGGTGATTTGGAGAATGCCGAGAAGTATTTGGCACAGTACAACTCTGTATCAGGTCTGCCGGGAGAGGTGCTTAACGCACAGAACCTCGGTTTGCGTGGTGATATAGCAGTAGAGAAGGGTGATTTGGAGGGTGCAGTTGCTCTCTTCGGTAAGGCTGTAAAGGCTTCTGCAAACAACTATACCGCTCCGCTCTACACCTACAAGAAGGCGTTGGTATTGGCTGCTCTTGGTGACAAGGCTGGTGTTGAGGCTTGCTACGACTTCCTCAAAGCAAACTACACTAACGCTACCGAGACTCGTGATGTAGAGAAACTTGCAGGTTCATTGCAGTAACAGAGGATTTAATACAGTATAATTAAACGGATGATTTCGGTATCGGAGATACGCATAGGTCTTGTTGTCACAGATGATGTGACAGGACGAGAATATGCCTCGGAGGTCTACAAGGAGTTGCTCAAAAAGGGATGTGCAGAGGCTAATATTACCCTCAAATATGTTCCTTCGGCATTCCATCTGCCTCTGGGAACTCTCTTCTTTGCCGAATATACAGACGTGGATTGTGTCGTAACCGTTTGCGACGAGTATAATGAGGCGGTAGCCAAGGAGTTGCTCGAATTGCAGATTCAGTGGAATATGCCAATCGAGTACGTACACTCCGAGCACAAGCACGGCGGCGACAATATTATATATATGGTACAACTTCAAGGCGAGATGGCGGGCGAGATTACCGAGGAGCAGGGATGCGTTCCTTCCGCTCCGCAAATACGCAAGGAGAGTATCAATTAAATCTTACATACCAAGAATAGAAAGGGGCTGTCCAACAAGTTTGTGACAGCCCCTTCTGTTTAAGAATATGTAAAGAACTATTCAATCTCCCAATCGTATCCATCCTTGCGATCCTTCACACGAATACCGATAGCGGTAAGACGGTCACGAATCTCGTCCGAAAGAGCCCAATTCTTCTCGGCCTTGGCTTTCATTCGCATATCGAGCAACATCTCAACCAATGGAGAGACCATATCCTTGCCTCCTGCATTCTGCGCCTTCTCATCCTTCAAGCCGAGAATGTCGAATACCCAGCGCTGAACGGTAGCACGTAACGCCTGCAAATCTGCCTCGGTAGCCTTCTGCGAGCCATCAGCCAAACCATTGAAGATGCGCACATAGTCAAAGAGTGCAGAGATTACCATCGGAGAGTTCAAGTCGTCAGCCATTGCTGCTGCACAACGCTCCTCCAACTCGTTAGCATTGAAGGTCGATACATCCGAAGCCTTTGCCTTATTCAGGGCATCAATACCCTTCATCAAACGGTCAAGACCCTTCTCTGCCGCCTGCAACGCCTCGTTTGAGAAATCGAGAGTCGAGCGGTAGTGTGCCTGCAAGATAAAGAAACGAACGGTCATCGGGGTATATGCCTGCTCCAAAGCCGAGTGAGAGCCGTCAAACATCTGCTCCAAGGTGATGAAGTTGTTGTACGACTTACCCATCTTCTTGCCGTTGATGGTGATCATGTTGTTGTGAATCCAGTAGCGTGCCGAATCATGTCCGAGGGCAGCGGTTGATTGTGCAATCTCGCACTCGTGGTGTGGGAACATAAGGTCCATACCACCTCCGTGAATATCGAAACGCTCGCCGAGGTACTTAGTACTCATTGCCGAACACTCCATATGCCATCCTGGGAAACCGTCGCTCCAAGGCGAAGCCCAGCGCATGATATGCTCCGGCGAAGCCTTCTTCCAAAGTGCAAAGTCGTACGAGTGGCGCTTGTCGCTCTGTCCGTCCAGGTCACGTGTATTGGCAACAATGTCATCGAGGTTACGACCCGACAAAAGACCGTAGCGATACTGTTCGTTATACTTCTCCACGTCGAAGTAGATTGAGCCGTTGCTCTCGTATGCCAAGCCTGCATCTACAATCTTCTTTACGAAGTCGATTTGCTCCATGATGTGACCCGATGCGTGTGGCTCGATTGAAGGCGAGAGAACGCCCATCATATCCATATACTTATGGTAGCGCTCGGTGTAGTAATGTGCAACCTCCATAGGCTCCAACTGTTCCAAACGTGCCTTCTTTGCAATCTTATCCTCGCCCTCATCGGCATCATGCTCCAAGTGTCCTACGTCGGTAATGTTACGCACGTAACGCACCTTGTAGCCCTCCGCTTTCAGGTAGCGGAACAAAAGGTCGAAAGTGATTGCCGGACGTGTGTGTCCCAAATGCGGGTCACCATATACGGTCGGTCCGCATACATACATACCCACGTGCTGCGGGTTTATTGGCTCGAACTCCTCCTTGCGGCGAGTCAATGTGTTGTACAATACAAGTTTGCTCTTTTCCATATAGTTTGTGTTATTCGTTTTGTTCACTCTTTTGTTCAGCCTTCTTGGCCTCTATCTCGGCCTGCTCCTCAGGTGTGAGAATCAAATCTGTATCCTCTACGCCCAACGAGCGGTAGTAGTCGTTGAAACTGCGCACGACCTCCTGACGGTCGGCATAAGCCGACAGGTAGTACAACTGCGAAAGTTCGTCAAGTTTCTCGTCGATGATATTAGTTACAAGGTCGCCATATATGCCCTCAAATTGCAGGTAGTACTCGATGTAATCAATCAGAGTATCTCCGTATGCCAGCAACAGAGCATCACCCTTCTCATTTGCTCCGATGGCATAATATGCTTCGAGGAACGGATAGGTATTTGCCTCCGAGAAGCGAATCTGCGTAGGTGGCAGCACCTGCAAGCCTCTGTCGAGCAACTCCTCGGCACGAGTATAGTTGCCCTCACGGATATACTCCTTCGCCACACGGGCAAAGGCCTCACGTGATCGTGATACCATAAGATTGTACTGCGTAAATGAATCGACATAGACACGAGGATCGCTCAGATTTCCATACTTTGTCTTATTCATCAGCACATCGTAAGCATAGTCGGCATCGATACGGCCAATCTCCCACGAGGTCTCGTATGGAGTAAGAATAGGCACAAAACGATAACTGTATCCGTCGAATTGCAGATAATCGACCAATCCGAAGTTTTGCAGGATATATACTTGTGTAAAATATATAGGTCGCTTCCAATCGAAGTGGGCAAACAAATCCAGCATCATCAACTCGGAGCGAGATATGGAGTTTTTGCGTAACTCGATATATACGGTATCTACCATAAGGTCACGATCGCTCTCCTTGACAATACCCGAGGCGATGGCGTTGTCCTTATTTACCGGCAGAGCGATGCGCTTGGTCGGAATATAGTCGGACAACTCGCCCAATCCGTAATCAATCTTGGTGCGAGGGTCATCACTACGCACAAAATCCATAACCTCCTTGATATCTACGGCACGGTCGAGACGATTGTCCACCGGCACCCAATCATTCACGAAGGTGTATTTATGGCGAGGTAGCGAGAACGGAATGCCCTCGGCATCGTTGGCCTTGCATTTCATCTCATCGACGTACCACTCTCCGTCCAGATACGAGGAGTTCATAATACGAACGTCGGTGCGCACGCCATCAACCTCTTGATTGAACCACAATGGGAAGGTGTCGTTGTCGCCATAGTTGATAATTATCGGACTTACCCCCTCTTTCTCGATGATTGAGGTCAGGTAGTTGTAACCTACGTCACGAGCCATGGTGCGGTGCGAGCGGTCGTGGTCGTCCCAATTTTCAGCACAGAGAATACCCGGCACAATAAGACCGATTACGGTCGCCGATATTGCGGCTGCCTTTGGATGACGACGGAGCAGACGTCCAAGTCCATCAAATATCGCAAGCACGCCCAAACCTATCCACATGCAGAAGGCGTAGAACGATCCGGCATATACATAGTCACGCTCTCGAACTTCGCCCGGCGATGAGTTGAAATAGACCACCAGAGCGATACCCATCATAATGAATAGCCACATCACAACCGTGAAGTTGCGAGGATCACGATTGAGTTGATATATCAGACCGATAATACCCAGCAGGAACGGAAGGAAGAAGTAGGTGTTTCTTGCACGATTCTCCTCCATCTCACGAGGCAACATGGTTTGAGGTCCGAGATACAACTCATCGATAGCACTGATACCCGATAGCCAGTTACCGTTGGTGATGGTAACATCCGTAGCCTGTATATCATCCTGACGACCCACGAAGTTCCAGAGGAAGTATCGCCAGTACATGTAGTTGAGTTGATAAGATAGGAAGTAGTGCAGATTTTCGCCGAATGTAGGCTCAATGACAGGATAACTCTCCGAGCCGTCGTTGTACATTACCTTGCGGCCGTAGTCGGTCACCTGCTCACGCAGCGGACGACCCGTCTCGTCTCGACGGATATTGCCCTCCTCATCACGCACAAAATCAATCTTGGTACGATATGCTGCCCACGGCTTATAGTCATGCTCCTTCTTCATATAGTTCCACATTCGTGGGAAGAGGTGCATGAACTGCTGCGGATATACGTAATCGTCAACCGTGGTCAATTTTTTATAACTCTTTGTCGATGCATCGTAGTTGTAAAAACTCTTCTCTGTATAACTCTCTACGGGTGCGGCGTATGAAGCGCCATAGAGCAGAGGTCGGTTTCCGTATTGGTCACGATTCAGCACCGAAAGCAGTGCGCTCGGATTGTCGGGGTTGTTGGAGTTCATCGGAGGATTTACTGCCGCACGGATGGTTACCGAGGCATACGATGAGAAACCGAGCATAATCATCGTCACCGATACAGCGATAAGGTTCCAGATACGATAACCTCGCTTATGAGTGAAGTGGATTGCTCCGCCCAACGCTGCAAACATCGCCAGCACAAAGGTAACGATACCCGAATTGACCGGCAACGAGAGTGTGTTCACGAAGAAGACATCGACCAGTGCTCCGAGATATACGGTGTAAGGGATGATTATTCCGTTGAGGACAATCAGGATTGCTCCTGCAATGCACGATACGAGGAATATGCCTTTAAGCGTAATCTTCTTGTATTTGCGGAAGTAGTAGATAAATACCAGCGCAGGAATGGTCAGAAGGTTCAGAATATGAACACCGATTGAGAGTCCCATCAGATATGCGATGAGGACAATCCAGCGGAGAGAGTGCGGCTCGTCGGCCTGCCCCTCCCATTTGAGCATCAACCATACCACAAGAGCCGTAAACATCGATGAGAGCGCATAAACCTCGCCCTCGACAGCCGAAAACCAGAAGGTGTCGGTAAAGGTGTAAGCCAAAGCACCCACAGCACCTGCGCCCAGAATGGCAACAGCATTGGCCGTGGTGAGTTCGTGGCCCTCACGAGTCATTAGGCGACGGGCAATGTGCGTAATTGTCCAGAAGAGGAACAGAATACAGAAGGCACTTGCGATGC
Organism: Alistipes sp.; assembly: GCA_045659425.1. Taxonomy (GTDB): domain Bacteria; phylum Bacteroidota; class Bacteroidia; order Bacteroidales; family Rikenellaceae; genus Alistipes. The sequence goes on from JAZOWW010000021.1 coordinate 41,425, forward strand.
CGTTCATTCCGTTCACCATATGTGGAACATAGTGTGACGATGGTGCAAATATTGTCGCAATACGTGCCAAAAGCATAAAGAGTGGTGCCCCCGGCGGGTGACCCACTTCGAGTTTGTATGATGTGGCGACAAATTCGGCACAATCCCACAGACTTGACGATGGCTCCAATGTCAAAATATAGACAAGTGCAGCGATGGCAAATACTGTCCATCCCGTAAGCCTGTTCCAACGATTAAATTTCTCAATATTCATATCTTGATTCTCTCTTATTCGAGTAAATAACGGACAAAGTTACGAAAAGTTATTTACAAAACATATGTTTTGTATAAAAACGTAAAAAATCGACCAAAAATGATATGCTTTTTGAAAAAAGTCCCTATCTTTGCAGTCTTGATTTACAATTATTTATTCAAAATTTCACGTATGAAGAAAGTAGTAACAATCATTGGCTCAGGTATGATGGGTTCAGCCCTTGCATTCCCTGCTGCTGAGAATGGTCACGAGGTACGTCTTGTTGGTTCTCCACTCGATCGTGACATTATCGACGAGTGCCGTCGTAGCAACCGTCACTTGAAGTTTGACCGTGATTTCCCTGCCGGCGTAAAGTACTATCAGGTAGAGGAGTATCAGGAGGCTGTTAAGGGTGCCGATTTTGTTATCGGAGGTGTATCATCTTTCGGTGTAGATTGGTTCTTGGACGAGATCTTGACCAACATAGATCCTAATCTTCCTGTATTGTCTGTAACCAAGGGTCTTATCGGTCTCGAAGATGGAACTTTGATCTCTTATCCTGACTACTGGGAGAGCAAGTTGCGTGAGCGTGGCATCGAGCGTGAGGTATGCGCAGTAGGTGGTCCTTGTACCTCTTACGAGTTGGTGTTCCACGACCAGACCGAGGTTGCGTTCTGCGGTAAGAATGCGGAGGTTTTGGAGATGTTGCGTGAGACACTTACTACATCTTACTACCACATATCGCTCACTAAGGACGTTATCGGTTTGGAGAGCGCAGTTGCATTGAAGAACGCTTATGCTTTGGGCGTAGCTTTGACTATTGGTCTTGTTAACCGTCACCACGGTGAGAACGCAGGTTTGCATTACAACTCACAGGCAGGTGCTTTCTATCAGGCTGTTAAGGAGATGCGTAAGTTGTTGGCTATCCAGGGTGCAGAGATCGATAGCGAGAACATCGGTATCGGCGACCTCTACGTAACCGTATATGGTGGTCGTACACGTAAGATTGGTATCTTGCTTGGCGAGGGTAAGACTTACGATGAGGCAATGGATATCTTGGCAGGTGTAACTTTGGAGTCATTGGTTGTGGCTCGTCGTGTTGCTAAGGCTATCTACCGCAAGGCAGAACTCGGTCTTGTTAATCTTGCTGAGTTCCCAATGCTTACCCACGTAAACGATATTCTTGAAAATAACGGTGAGGCTGAACACCCTTGGGAGGCTTATACATACCGTAGCCTGTAATCAATGATGAGGGCAATCTCATTATTGGAATAAAAAAACTCCGACCATGCGGTCGGAGTTTTTATTTTTTATTCCTCTCTGCTATTTTGCATCCGGCTCGCACTGCGCTACGCAGTATGCACGGAAGTCTTCCCACTTATAGAACGGGTAGCAATCGGTCTTTACCGGAAGGCGAACATCTCGCTCGCTGTGCAACATTCTCACAAGCACATCTCCCTTTTTGTTGCGGTAGAATATAAACTGAACATTTACCGACATAGATGTTATGCGGCTGTCGCACCATACTTCTGGCAATCGCTCAATCTCTGCAAAAGAGATGCGGCCATCACAGCCCTCGACGTGAAGAATTGCAAGCAATGGTATTACCGCTGAGTCGTGACCAAAACGAAGGGTAGCAACCTCATTTGCGGTCTCACCGGAAATAACCTTGTCAGCACGCTCAATAATGTCACGCAACAACAACTTACCATCCTGATTACGAATATCTCCGAAATCAATCGAAGGACCATAGGTCAGATAGCGACGAATATTGAACAGGTGCCACATCTGGTAACGCTCCGGCTCAGTAAAGATATCGTGCAACTCCGGCAGGTTGTCGAAGTTCTGTACAATCATTGCCAGGTCGTGCATGTTGCCCATAAAGAGGTGAGTAGTAGGACTGTTATATACCTTGCGAATTAATTCTGCTGCATGGTCATAATTATTGAATATGCGGCAGATAAACTCCTTGTCTTGGGTATTATCACGCTGGTAATCCTTTGCCATCTTACGAGCCTTCTTATAGAAAATGTTCATATTCGACTCAGGACGTGTCATATCAATATCGTGTGCACTTGCGTAGCGTGTAAGTTCGAGTTTTGGGTAAATCTCCTTCAAACGCTCTGTAAATGCCGCCATGCTGATAACGCTGCGCACAGAAGGCGAAGAGAAACAGGTTACGTGGTTGCCATTCTTACCCGAGAAGACTTGCGGATAGAGTGTTGCCATACGCTCGGCAATGCCCTTATGCTCACGCTCGCCACGAAGGGAGAGGTCGCCCGCTCTCATATGTGCATCCTCTGCAATAATCTTTACTCTACGCATAAGGTCCTTGCCCAACTCTGTCAGACAACCATCTTTACACGCTTGCTCCAACAACTCTACAGGCTGGTCGTACTTCTCTTGTGCGGTCTGGTAGCGAGAACCGTGACGGCCATAGTGTGAAATATAGAACGGTTTGTATCCACTTGGAGCCTTAACTGCCGGCTGCTCCGTAACCATATATGCAGTATAGATACCGCCTGCAAGGTTTGGGTTGGCTGCAATTTCCTCACGCATTGTCTGTCCATTGCTCACAAAAGCAATGCTTACTGCGCAGATAAGTGATAAAAATAGTTTTCTTTTCATAAATATAATTAGGTTTAGTTTTGTCGCTTTGCAAAAATACGAAAAAGGTTTGATATAGCATCGAAACACTATAAAAAATATATTGGTGACAAAAAAGTTTTCTTTTTCTTAAAAAATTTGTATCTTTCGAAAAAAATAGACGCTATGAAAAGGATTCTCTTATCTCTTCTGTTGGTTACATTATATTGCTCACTCTCGGCGCAGAGTCTTGATTATACCTTTCGTGTGAAAAACGATGCAGGGAAGGCTTCCAAACGAGCAGAACTCTTTACTGCGAGGGGTAAAACCGATGAGAATGGCTGTTTTAAGATGAACGCCAAGTTCAATCGTAATATAATTATTGTTGCCGAGGGTTGCAACAACAGAAGAACTGCGCTTAAAGCGGAGCCTACGCATAGAGTTATGCTAAGTCCAACGGGCGCAAAGAATGAGACGAAGTGCCCGGAATTGCTCAAAACAGAGTTGGAGGCTCCTTTGTATGTCGTTAATGGTGTGTACGTGAAGGGGTTTACTCCGTCGAACTATACGGCAGATATGATTGCGCAGGTGACCGCAACAAAGAAGTGGAACAAGATTACCAAGAGTATATTCAAAGGTACAGAGATAGACGATATAGATGTTACCAACAGAGGTGTTTTGATGGTGCAGACAACCGATGAAATCATACTCAATACTCCGAAAAATAAGATGGACTACACCATACTTGTAACTGATACCGAAGGAAAGCCAATTAAAGATGCTGTGGTATATGCAAGGAAGGGGTCTGCCGACAAGACGGGGACAATTACATTTAGCGCCAAAGCAGGAGCGCCTGCAATGATTGTGGCTTTCGGGTATAATGATTATAATTTATTACTTCCGGAACAGTCTGATATGGATGTAGTTCTGACAAAAAAGGTTGTCGCAGATGGCGCAAAGACCTCGGTAAAGCCGAGATTTCAATCGGGCGATTTTATGCAATTTAAACGTTGGTTTACGGAGAGTACACATGATCAACTTTTGCAATGCAGTGAAAGAGGTGCAACCCATGTTAAGGCTGAATTCGTAATTGGAAAATCGGGAAAGGTCATCACGGTAAATATTGTTGAATCGACCAATCCTCGTGCAGAACGTGTTGTAAAGAGAACTCTCTACCGCTCGCCTCAGTGGACTCCGGCTATGCAGAACGGCGAATTGAAGAAGTTTCATTATGTGCTTCCTGTGAATATTCCGAGCCTTTCATAGAGTGCCATATTATGGGTATAAAAAAAGGAGTTCATAAGAACTCCTGGTGCCCAGAATAGGACTCGAACCTACACGTCTCTCAACACTCGCACCTGAAACGAGCGCGTCTACCATTTCGCCATCTGGGCCTTTGCGTGGTGCAAAGGTAGTAAATTTTTCTATAAAACAAATCCTTGTCCGAATTTTTATTGATTTTTCGGGAACGATGTCTAATTAGAGTGAACTATTGCTTGTTTTGACATTACCGTCGAGTATGTGAAATGCCCGATGTTGCAATTATCTTTGATAGGGCATACCAAGTAATTATACTATTTTCAAATAGTATATAATAAATTTAGTATTTGTGACGATTATTTGCGGGCGCTCTCTATTCCGAGCATAATTCCTCGACGCATACGCAGCAGATAGCGAGCCTTCGATGGTTGCAAGGCTAATGTATATAGCGCAGCCAAACCCCATGTGACAATCTGCTTTATACGCTCCGCTTTGAGCAGACTTTGCACCGCCTTCTCGCCTTGAAGTTCGGTGCGCAGGTATTTGCTGCGGCCGACATTGAAACTCAGTTTATCGAAGTACTCGTCGGAGAGTTTGCTGTCAGGGATATGGTGGTATATTGCGGCATTCTGGATAAAATAGAACTTGTACCCCCTCTCTCGCAGGCGTGCAAAGAGGTCATTCTCCTCGCCCCCACAAAGACTCTCGCCGCTACGGCCGAGCAACGGATTAAATCCTCCGACCTCTCCGAAAATATCTCGACGGAAGGCCATATTTCCTCCTGCGGGGACTCGTGAGGAGGGAAATTCGCACACCGCAACATCTAAATCTATCGGGTTGGCAATCATTCGCTCCGGATAGTGCGACATCCAGCGTGGTCGTCGGCTCTCGTAGCGTGGAACTACGGCGCCACCTGCAACCATCGCATATGGGAAGGCATCAAAGAACTCGATATACGACTCGATAAACGTATCTTCCAGTGTCTCGTCATCGTCAACAATGGCAATGTAGTCGCCCGCCGCCTCGGCAATACCTCTGTTGCGGGCATTGGAAAGACCTTGCTTTTGCTCTACAACCATACGAATATTATACTCCGAATGTGCTGCGGCGAAGTGGTTGAACTGCTCGCAGGTGTCGTCCGTTGAGTTGTTGTTGACCACGATGCACTCCCATGCCGAGCGCTCGGCACTCTGCCGTACGACCGACTCCAATGCACGTGTCAGCCATGCTGCACGGTTGTAGGTTGCTATGATGAGCGATAATTTCATGAGAACAAAGATAGTGTTTTTCGATGAAAATTATTACCTTTGAGTAGTTTTAATACAAAAATACCCTTTTTTATGAAAAGATTATCTCTTATTCTTGTTGCTACGTTGCTGTGTCTTAGCAACTTGATAGCACAACCAAAGCAGTCGTATATAAAGGTTGAGGTTACGCCCGACCATGCCGATTGGCTCTACAAGTGTGGCGAAAAACCTCGTTTTGCGGTCGCAGTAACCAATTGCAGCAATGCGCCGATTGAGAATGCGGAGATCTATTACGAGATTTCAGAGGACTTCCTCTCTCCGTTGAAGAAGGGTAATATGACCCTCAAAGATGGAACAACAACCTTCACCGGCTATACTATGCGCAAGCCGGGCTTCTTGCGTTGCCGTGTATGGGTTACGGTAGATGGCCGCAAGTATGAGGAGTGTGCTACGGCAGGTTTCGATGTTGAGAAGATTGAACCAAAAACCGTGATGCCCGACGACTTCGTTGCATTCTGGCAGAAGGCACTCGAAGATAATGCGAAGATTCCTATGTTGCCACAACTGACTCTTGTGCCGGAGAAGTGTACTCCGACCGTGAATGTCTATTCGGCAAGTTTTCAGAGTTATAAGAAGGGCTCACGTATCTATGGTACGATGTGTGTTCCCGTAAATCATGACGGCAAATGCCCTGCCTTGCTGATTGTCCCGGGTGCGGGTTGCCGCTCACGCAAGGGCTACTTCGAGGAGGCAGAAAAGGGTTTTGTTACCTTCGAGGTGGGTATTCACGGAATACCTACGGTGTTGGAGCCGGAGTCGATATATGCATCTCTTAAAGAGGGCTCGTTGCTCAACTATCAGTTCTCAGGCATAGACGATAAGGATAACTATATATATAAGCGTATATTCCTCGGTTGCGCACGTGCTGTGGATTTTTTGGCGGGTCTCGATTTTGTTGATGGCGATCATATCGGCGTTATGGGCGGCAGCCAGGGCGGTGCTTTGTCTATTACTACGGCGTACCTGAACCCGAAAGTGAAGTGCGCCGGCGCATTCTATCCTGCGATGTGTGACCTTACGGGCTATCTCTACGATCAGGGTAATGCATGGCCATATGTCTTTAAGAATAAGAAACTCGCAACTCCGGAGCGCTTGGAGACTGTGAAGTATTACGATGTTGTGAACTTTGCTCGTCTGCTTACTGCTCCTATATTTATCTCGTTTGGATATAACGACTTGATTGTTTGCCCGACATCTATTCAGGGCGCTTGCAATGTAATTTCGTCGCCTAAGCACCTGCTCGTAGTGCCACAATCACGCCACTATACCTATCCAGAGCAGATGAAGGCTCGCTCGAAATGGATGATGGAAAATGTTGTTAAATAGCTACTGATATGAAACGAATATTTTTGCTGTTTCTCCTTCTTGGATTGTCACACTCGCTGCTCTCGGCTACTGATTATGCCAAGGGTTGGAGCGATCATAAGATGAAACATGGCGGCTTGGAGCGTGAATATACACTCTACCTGCCTGAAAACCTCTCCGAGGATGCTCCGTTGGTGGTTATGTTGCACGGATATGGTAGCCGTAGCAAACCAACAAGATACGGCTTGCACGAGGCTGCCGAGCGTCACGGTTTTGCGGTGTGCTATCCACGTGGAGCGAAGGATCATCGAGGCAAGGCTTGCTGGAATGTGGGCTATGCCTTTCATCTCGATAAGGAGCATCGCTATAAGGTTGATGATGTCGCCTTTGTTGCCCGCTTGGTGCGCTATCTGCAACGTGAGTATGGACTCAGCCGTAAAAATACCTTCCTGACGGGTATGTCCAATGGAGGAGAGATGTGCTATCTGATGGCATACCTGCGCCCTGAATTATTCGCTGCCGTCGCTCCCGTTTCAGGTCTTACCATGGAGTGGATGTATAGAGATTTGAAGGCGAAACGTGCAGTGCCGCTATTTGAGATTCACGGCACGGAGGATAAAACCTCGGCTTGGAATGGCGACATTGAGAATAAAGGCGGTTGGGGTGCATATATAGGCGTTACGCAGGCAGTGGGGTACTGGGTTGCACAGGCAGGATGTACCCATGAGGAGTGCGAAGAGTTACCTTTGATACGCAATAAAGTTGTGGCGCATCGATACGTCAATGGTGTCGATGGCTGTCAGGTGTGGCTCTATGAGGTTATTGGTGGAAAACACTCTTGGGGTGAGAAGGATATGAATACCGCAGAGGAGTTGTGGAAATTTTTTAGTCTTTACGTTCGATAGGGTAACGATTTGATTGCTATTGGGTTGTGGCTATTGCGACAACCCGATTTTTATTTATTTTCACAAAATATTTGCGAGACTCGTTTTTTTGCATTATCTTTGCACCAGCAAAACAAAGGAAACTTCGCTCTAAAAGCAGTTACGATACATCGCGGGATGGAGCAGTTGGCAGCTCGTCGGGCTCATAACCCGAAGGTCGTGTGGTTCGAGTCCCACTCCCGCTACTAAAAGACCGTAATCATACTGAAAATCAGTTGATTGCGGTCTTTCCCGTAAAAACGACGGGACAAAAAGGGGACAACCCTATATTTTCAGGAATATACATTTTTGCTTCGGCGAAAATGTAAAAAAAATGTTGCCTGTAAAAAACGCGCGTAACTCTACGCTAAATGCAATTCTCTCGTTTACTTATCCGAGATTACATACTGGAGCGTGTTGGTATATCTCTTTCAACGCATACGACCCAGCTCTGGGTATAATGCGCCGAAAGCGTATCAAGATAAACTCCGTAGGGACTGACAAGGAAAAGAAACGCTATGCTGCACAGCTCTGCCATCGTCTATCGATGAAGCTCGAGGGAGGTTGGAATCCGTGGGTGGAGGCTGAAGCGGAACGCACATACAAACTCTTTGCTGATGCTCTTCAGCATTATCGCAACTATGTAACTAAACTCCTGAATGATGGTGTACATCGTATGTCCACCCATCACGATTGTATCTGTTTCGCTCGAATACTCGAGGATTGGAATAGCAATCAGAAGGTGCCTATCCGTTACATATATCAATTCGATAGAGAGTTTTGTGTTCGATTTCTGGACTACATATATATAGATAGGCAAAGTTCCCCACGAACTCGTAACAATTATCTGGCGTGGCTCCGCACCTTCAGCTCTTTCCTGGTGCAGCACCTGTACTTGAAGGAGAAACCAACAGATGGACTCGAGAGTATAGGTAAAGCTCTTCTTATTAAAGAGCGTAAGGTTATCGCTCCTGCAGATATGCAGCGTCTGCACGATTGGTTGGTTGAGAACAATAAGAACTATCTGCTTGTATGTTATTTCTTGCATTATATGCTTATTCGTCCTCGAGAGATGGCGAAACTTCGTTTAAGCGATATATGTGTGGCGAAGCAGACAATTTTTGTTTCAGATATCGTATCTAAAAATAAAAAGTCGGCTACGGTTACAATGCCTGCGAAGATCATTCAACTGATGCTGGAACTCGGTTATTTCAACTATCCAAACGATTACTACATTTTCTCGCACGGGTTCAAACCAGGTCCAGATTGGGTGAACGAAAAAACTTATCGAGATTTTTGGAGTCGAAAAGTACGACCTGCTTTGAAGTTCCCGAAGGAGTACAAATTTTATTCGCTCAAAGATACGGGTATTACCTCGATGCTCCGAGCTGGCTATGATGCTCTGTCTGTTAAGGAACAGGCTCGACACTCGTCGTTGCTGATGACCGATGTTTATACTCCGCAAGATATACGAGATGCCAACCCTCTATTGTTAAACTACAACGGCATATTATAGGTACATGGGAAGATTGAGAGCTCCTCCAATTCTTTCCAAAGTATTGAGGATTGGAAAGAATTTTGCAATAGTAGTAAAAAAAGTATGATTTTATTTGTAAATCGTAGTATTTTTACTATCTTTGCAGTGTCAAACAATAACAAATAGTAGAAATGAAACGATACAAAGTACGAGAAATCATCAAGTTGTTAGAAGCCGATGGGTGGTATCTACACAACACGGTTGGAGATCATCGCCAATTCAAGAACCTGAATAAATCGGGAAAAGTTACCGTAAGAGGTAAATTAAGCGATGTTTTAGACCAGTTTTTGTTAAATAGCATTTGGAAACAAGCAGGGTGGAAATAACACCACCCTGCATAAAAAAGTAAAAAGATATGGCAAAGGTTAAAATCAATGTTGATTGGGATGACAACTATGGCGCAGCACCTGCCAATGAGGATATTGCTTGTGTTGTTACGGGTAAAACTCTTGACGAGGTAAAGGCTAATATGGCAGAGTCTTTGCGCTTACACCTCGACTGGATGCGTGACGAGGGAGATACTATCCCTGCTGAATTTCAAGGTGAATATGAGTTGGATTTTGAGTTGTCGGGCAGAGCTCTCATTCATTGTGCAGAGTCTTTGGTATCTCGTTCTGCTCTATCAAAGGCTTCAGGAATAAATGAGCGCCAGCTGGGTCATTATTCTACTGGAGTGAGCGTTCCTCGCCCTCGCCAAATGGAAAGAATGCGACAGGGAATTAGAACGATTGTCGCACAGTTATCATTACTCTCTTTGTAGTTATTGTTTGACAGCTTTTTCTTCAAAGAGTGCGCCCCGACGGTCATCCGTCGGGGCTTTATTATTCCATTAACTCAATATATTGGATATCATTAACTCTGGTGTGAGGATTTGCACTCACCACATCGTAACGGACAATCTTGCCTTTACGCTTAAATAGGCATTTCTTTGGCTTACGATATGCTACTATGGTCAAACTATCGACAACCTTAATATCGACATCTATGGTGTCCTCTTTTACTACTCCGTCAAGTGTAACCCACTCATCAGTAAAATGGAATGCTCGCTCAAAAATTATAGGTTTTGATGGTGTGGTAATACTGTCTATCTTTATGGGTTCCTCGATTATGGGTGCGGTTACTTCAATTTTTGTTTCCGTGCTAATATGAGCCATACTTTCGAGGTCGGACACCTTCAACCGTAGATTTTTAATTTCTCGTTCATACTGCGGCATAAGATTTTCCAACTCCGCTTTACGCAGAGATAGGGCGTTGATAGATGCTACCAACTGCCCGTTCTCTGCGGTGTAATACTCGACATCAGCCAACAGCGATGTTTGATTACTCTCCAAGCGGTCAATTTCCTCTCGTTTCTCGCTGTTTTGATGCGAGAGTAGTGCGATGATACCGATTGAGATTACAAGGGCTACAATGAGCCAAAACTGCACCGATTTGAGCAGTCGTAAAATTAGTGTTTTCATTTGTTTTGATGTTTTTGGTTATACAATTCTATACATTTCTTTATGGATTCGAAGTACCATTCTGCAATTTGCTCTCTGCCCTCCTCGCTCATCAGGATACGACAATCTGGCTCATAATCGAAGAAGTAACTCTCTATGAGTACAGCAGGGCACAATGTTTTGCGGAGCATATAAAAAGCCTCTTCCTTGTCGTGGTCGCCATCGCTCATATCGCAACGCTTTCGAGCATCTGGGCAATCCTCCAAAGATTGCTCATAGAAAATCTCCGCATACTCATCAGACTCCGTTACACCCTTACTCGTGTAAACCTCTATACCCGAGGCATTGTGATTTTTGCTTGCGTTGGAGTGTACGGAGAGGAGCAAGCAATTATTTCTACCGTACTTATGACACAATGCGTTCACTCTGTTGACTCTCGTAGCAAGTGGCACATCAAACTCCTCGGGAGTGATAATGTGGTACGGAATGCCCTCTCGGTCAAGTTTAAGAGCCACTCTGCGCACCGTATCTCTGTTGCACTCATATTCGAGGAGTTGAGAGCCATCAGCCCACTCTGGGCTATGCTTACCTGGGGTGTTATTTCCGTGTCCATTGTCGAGAAGTATTTGTAATATGCTCATAATTTATTGAATAGGAGGTAATATGTATTGGATTTGTTCTGCAACTGCCTCGAGTCGTCCCCTTGCATAGTCAGGTGATGTTTCTGTTATATGATTGAACTCGCAAAAAATGTTGCCCACCCAACCATCATCCTCTGTCGCAAGTTTCCGTATGATAGCGGACATCGAACCAGCATTGAGTAGTAATGCCCTTGCTCTTTTGTCACGAACATTGTTCGCAACATCTTTATAGTATAAGAAATCTCTTGACGATAATTCAGAAGAGAACTTTGCAACATCTTCCATCGGGAGGTTTTGGATGCGAGATTTCATCCCTGATGCACCTGTCCTATCGACCTCCAGTGAGATAGATAAATACTCTCTATGTGTCAAAGGGTGTGGCTGTACGACATATACACGATCAGCTTTAAGGTCGTGTAGCAACTGCCACAAAAGTCCGTAGATTTGAGATACATATTGATTGCGCCGTTTACTCTGCTCCTGCAGCTCTGCCTCTTTTTTTTGGAGTTCCAACTTGATACGAGCCTCTTGGCGTGGCTGGTCGTGCTTCCACCACGCAATCAATATTACGCCTATCGCTGTGATGATTGGCGAAATGTAGGGTGCAAATTCTTTTAATACCTGTTCCATAGTGCAAAAGTAGCCGTCGATTGACGGCTACAAAAGGACACCTATTGGAACATTTCAGGCGTTAAAAATTCTGCATAAGATTTACTCTTTACTATTCGCTTTGCTCGGTTCTTAGGCTTGTAACGGTTGCGTATGACAACTTTTGTACAGCACGCTGTAATGTAAATATACTTGAACCATATCGGGGATATCATCTTTGCTGTTTTCATTCTACGACTATAACTGTTTGTGTGGACCATCATTCCCCAATAGCTATTGATGGATGCTGCAAATTTGTCCACAAACTTTTCGGCATCTCCGTTTTCTGCTATCTGATTGTAGTGATGTATTGTGTCGTAGAAATGTCCCAAAATGCGATTGGATATGTATTTTCTTCCAGGTTTCAATATCCTGCCAACAAACTTAATCCCCTTTGAATAATGAGTGATATGACACTTCTTTGGATGCAGCTGCACTCGGAGCTGTTCTTTCAAAAACTCGTCAATCTCCCCCTGCAACCCCCTCAAAGATTCCAGATTGTTGCTAACAATCTTCCCATCATCCATAAACCGCACATACTTCTCAAACTTTTTAATCTTTACGATAAAATAGTCGAGAGGGGTAAGATAAAAGTTGGCTTCATCTTGTGATGAAAGGTTGCCCGGGGCGATACCTATGTTCGGATCATTGTAGCGTAAACTTTTGCTCGGAGGCAGACCCTCCCACGCTGATAATGGGGACATACGACGACAATTCTTCTGTGGACAATGGAACGCAGTAATACGAGCGAGCCATAATACGAGGTCAATATCTTCTCCCTCATATTTGTCGCGAATAAATTGCTCCATCATCTCCCAGAGGATAGATTTGTCGATACTCATAAAATAGCTGTGAATATCGAACGAGAGCACCCAACAATCCCTCGTATAGGCATTGCTTTCCTCGTATATCATACGCTCTAATTCATTGGCTGCAGAGTCTGGTCCTTCGCCTTTGCGACAATTCTTTGATACATTGCCGCATTCGTGGTACCAGGCTTCATAAAGGGGATTTAGGCGCATTTTCAAGAAATGATGCACAATGCGATCTCTAAAAGCAGAGGCTATTATTTCTCGCTTAACTGGTCTATCGACTATAAAACAATAACTCTGCGCTGGCTGGTAGGTGCCATCGCAGAGTTCTCGATGAAGTTGCACGAGTTCTTCCTCTGCGTTCATCGAAAATTCGATACACTGACCTTTTGACTTCTTGTGTTTGATGCAATCAGCATACGCTTTCAGCACCTCCACAAACGGAATGTCATAGACTCTCTCTCCAATTGCTGCAACGGGCACGACATAGTTTGCATTGTTACGGTTGTTGTTGTTGGCGTTACCACTGTTGAAGTTGATGTTCCAGGAGGCTGTCGCCACTGTCTTGGTCTTAACCGACTGCTCGCCGGTGGGCGACCCAATCGAAAAGTCGAGTTTCTCTCCCATAACCATCGTAACGATTATGGCTCTGGATTTAAGGTCTTCTTAACGCTCTCTGGCAGTGCTGCCAGCGTAGCATTTTTCCAACCAGTTGCTTGACGACCGATGTTCTCCAGTAGTAAGATAACATTGGCATTATCGTCAATACTGATTATACGCCTGTCTTTACATATCCGAAGAAGTAATTTCAGCGTACCGAATTTTACAATGAACTGTTGAAGAAGTTTGAATCGCTCCAAACCTCGTGTCATATTTGCTGATTGTATTAACTCGCAGCAAGCAACTCCCGTCATAAAGAGTTCATTGCCGAAGTCGTATTTATACATCTTTGGAAAGTGTACACGCAACTCCTCGATTGTCATCAGCAACGAGTACATATCGCGGTACACATCTAACTTTTGTGCAACTGCCATTGTTTAGGATTTTGCCACAAAGGTAGCAAAAATTCCTAAACTCACTCAATCCATTGTCGTTCTTTGGCATAGGCGACTGCTTTAGCAGCCACCTCTTTAGCCATTGAACGCCAGTCTTGCAGAGCTTGGTATTCTGCTGAATACTCTATGCGTTTTGTTTCTGAAGCGCACTCCTTGTTCAGATAATTAAGGCTGATAGCCGTAACATCGTCATTAGAGTACCTCTGCGATATAATTGCAGAGATTATTGACCCATAGGAAAACTCTCGTCCGATTTCGACAGAGAATATTTTATAAACCTCGACCCCGAGGTCATTCACAAACTTTTCTTCGCCCCACGATATTGTATATTTGCGGCGAAGCCTGCTCTCTGACATTTGAACTAACGGAGGGCGCACCTCGAAAGTTTGAAAATTTTGAACTTCCATTTTTCCAAAAAAAATTTCGACTCCCTTCGGGAGTATTAAGAGTTAAAGTGTTAAATTGTTAAAGAGTTAAACCTTTGACTTTTCGATTGCTGCAACGGGCACGACATAGTTTGCATTGTTACGGTAGCTGCTGTTGGCGCTACCACTGATGAAGTTGATGCCCCAGGATGTTTGATAATTGTACTCGGTTGAACTCCAATGCCAGCTATTGGTAATTTGAGGGAACAGCGTGTCGCCATTATTATCAACAAGGTTGCGCGGTTTTGCGAAAATTGGAATAGAGTGATCGTACTCGGGTTCCGTGTCTGGAATTGTATAACCCTTGCGGTGATACCAATACAAGCGCGACAGCTCGCCTTCCGATGGCAAATACCAATTGCCCTGTTTGTAGGCGTCTGCGAGTACCTCACCCTCCATTACCGAAGGTTCGTAGAAGTTGCAGATTGATGCAGCTCTATAATAGTAGAGGCGAAGAATATAGTCCTCGCTATTGCTATCTGCGTTAAACTCATTGTATTTTTCATCAAGTTCTGCCAAAGAGTTTGGGATATCCAAGTCTGCAAGAAGAAGCATTTCGTTTCTGTACGCAATAATTTTCTGCGTGTTGCCTCGTCCATCCCAGTCAGAGAATGAACCTGCAGTAAACTCCCTAAACGCATCCCCATCAGGAGTAAGATACAATGACTCCCAATCGGAGTACTCGGGGACATAGCTTGTCGAACCATTATAATTAGTGTAGTTCTTGAGTGTAGGTATATCTCCTGTTGGGTTAGACTGCGTATTTATACCCCAAGTTGCAGTGCCTGGTCGATGACGACCCACTATTCGAATCAAACCGTCCTCTGCCTCGTCTATTTGATACACAATGCCAACTACGGTCTTATTTCTATCAAGAACATCATCAAATGTGCCATCTGCATACGCAAAATCACCTACTCTAACAGCTCTCTTATAGAAGCCTATTGTCTTCGAAATAGAGATTGCTACACCATCGCTTAAACGAGTTGTCGTCGCTGTTATTACAGCAGTTGGTTCTCCAACTGTGGCATCGTTTTTCAGCGTCAGCACACCTGTATTCTCGTTGATAGTGGCGTATGTTTCATCATCAATAGACCATTTTATAGGTGTAAAGTAGTTAGCTGAAGCTGGCGAGGGGACTGCTTTATATTCATATTTACCAGCCTTATATATGTAGCTTGAGCCCGTAATATGTAGCGCACTGATGTTACGAGTAGTGTATATTACATGCAAATCGTTGTCGGGGTCATCGATGTCGCCAAATGCTTGCATTAAAATAGCCTTCTGCTCGTAGTTAATAGTAGAGCTTGAAGATGTAGCCAAGTTGATAGTTCCCGAGAGTTTAGCCCCTATCTGGGCAAGATAGAGCAGATGATCAACCGAGAAGTTTGTCCAAGCAACACCATCTATCTCTACTACTGCGAGGATACGATTCTCTCTATTTAGGCACGCTTCAATGATAATCTGGCTATTCACTCCTGGACAACCGCTAATATCTACCTGGGTCATCGAGTCAGCACCCTCAATGGTAAATGTTGAGAGTTTTGACAATCCTGATAGACGAAGGCGTTGGATAGTAGCAGGGAGTCGCATTTCGGTCAGACTATCTGTTGAAGGTAGTGTAATGCCGACTATTGGCGTGCCTCGGAAGTCTATTCGCTCGATCATCTCGCTGGCAATGGTTACAGCTCGAGTTAGAGAGGTGTTATAGGTAACAACGACCTCCTTGAGCATCGTACACGCAGATAAATCGAAGCCAGAATTGGAGAGCTGCGTATTCGGTGTATCGGCAGTATGTGCCAGGATGAGCCTCTTTAAGCGACGACATTTGGGAAGATTAGTTTGAATGTCAATTTGTCCAAGACCCTCCAAGCCTTTCTCTGTTGTTGTGCCATCAGCACCGACGGTATAGGTTGATATCTCAGTCAGCAAATCTGCATCATAGATAGAGAAAGTAACCTCGTTTGCGCCGCTTGCAGTGATACCGTTCTCGAAATATGCAGGACTTCCAGCCTCAATGTTTCGTTGAGATTTAACACCTCCCGAGCCCCAGTTGAGTGATGCGTAGATAGGACAATAGTGGCGTAGTGCGACACCTGCGCCTCTCTTCCATAAACGAAGCATCAATACATTTGAAGAACTTTCGCCTGTGGCACACTTCGAGTCCCAATAACGCTGTCGGTACTTGTAGAAGTATCGAGTAAGCTCGAGCTTATCTCCATACGCCATCGAAAAGTTACCCGTATTTGCATACCCCATACCATCCACATTATAAAGAGCCTCGCACCAATGCGACCAATACTCTTTGTATTTAGCAAAAAGAGCTGAAGCGTTAAGTCCTCCGCTACGCATTGCTACATACATCGCCTTGATATCAGCTTCCCAGACTTTGGCAACACAATCCCATAAACCCGACAATCGTCCATTGAAGATTGGTGTGCCAGCAGAAGTGGTGGCAGTATATGTTCCTGTGGCAGCATCGTATGTTTCCCCGAGAACTGTTCCAGTCTGCCCCGTTGTAGCATCAAAGGAATCTCCCCATTCGTGGAAGAACATCCATCGAAGCAGACCAGAGTTGTTAAATAGGTTGATGGTGTCCGTATCTCGTATGAATACGAGCCAATTGGCATTATCTACCGTTACATCATCACACGCGATAGACATATTCTTATCCATCGAGTCAGTGCCGAGGTGGTATGTAAGGAAAATAAAGTAGAATATAGCACTCCACTTGTTAAGATACCTCGAGTACTCGGTGGCAAACTTGGCATATCGATATGCTGGGGTATCGGTTGTAAATACCTCCTCTCCATAGGTGTACTGCTCGTAGCCATCTTCTGCTATCGACAACTTTCGATAATTGCCATAGCGCAGTCTATATCGCTCGGCGACGGTAGGATTGCAAGACTGAATCCAATTGTGAAAGCGACGAAGAGCAGCTGTTTCTACATTGGCTTGCGACACCTGGTCTGAAGATCCTGCAATACCAAGTTTCTCCCCTGTCACGAGCGACTTTTTCGGTACTCGAGCATAGTACAAAGTGGTTGTAAGGCTATCAAAGCCATCGTTCCATTTAGCCTCGTCAAGATGACTCATAAAGAAGTTGATATTGTCATCTACCTCCCAAATCTGATTCTTATCCGATTTTTTCGAGTACCCAAACATTGATGGGCTATACTTGTTGTTTATGAAGTTGTAGAGCGACAAGAACGAAACGGTGGGATTTCCAGCGTTATCAAAAGTTCTGCGAAAACCTATCTCGGGGAAGCCACTTAAAGACTGTCTAAATGTGATATCCAGACCTGCTGCATCTTGTTCTGCTTGGCGAGCTGTCAAGATACTTGGGTAACCGCTGGCAGCAGTAGCGACTGCCACCAATATATCCTGGTACACATTCATTGCAAGCATATTGAAAATGCCTTCACAAGACGCAAAGTTTACCTTGTGGACAAAGTCGGTTTCGGCGGCTTCCACACCAGGAGTGATAGAAAACTTTGTTATCACTACATCACCTTCAGGAAGATTGACAACCCAAGCATTATCACTATTAAACTCGAATGTTTCTGCCCAATTCTTATAAGGCAGGGGGTAGTTGTTTGACGATGTGCCATCGCCATTTATCTCGTGCGCTCCAGCTGTAAAACTTGCTCGAGCATAGCCCAACTCCTCATTCCATTGAGGATTGACAAATACAGTCCTATCGCAGGTGCGTGGATCGTTCTTTGAAGTGGGCAACTGCTTCATCTCCCAAATGATGTATGGTGTGTTCGGAAGAGCTGTAAGAACCTTTGCCAAACTTACAGCACCAGCACTATCAAGAACATCATTTCTTTTTGCGATTGCAATCTTTGCCTCCAAATCAGGTGTATCATAGGCGTAGTTGTCAATCATTTGACGATAGTTCAGGCTCTTGTCATATACTCTAACGGTATAGAGTATAACATCGCAATCGGGCGAGCCGATTACGACCTCTTGAGGTGTCGTTTGCCTCCACTCGGAGGTGTCGTAGTTCATCATACGCACGATGACACCATTAACATACATATATGCGATGTTCGCATATGTTGTTGTTGAACCTTGCTCCGAGTTTCCTGTGTCGTTCACGCAGGTTGTTGTTTGTCCATCAATACAGAAACCAACGCGAACACGCTGTTCATCGCAGTACAAAGTGTGTATCTCTCCAGCAGCACAATGAAGTTCTACTCGGTTTGCATAGACTACAAAACCGATACCGTCATTCAAACAACGAATAATCTGGGCATCGATATTGGTACAGTTTCCCGTTTCAAACTCAAATTCGATAGTCTTTCCTGTACGAGCAGCCGAAGCTTCAGCATTAACGCCAAAATCTGTCGCAAAAGGCGATAATCCCGATAGTGTTATACTCTTGCCAGCTTTAATGTGGAAACCGTCGTTATGGAAACCGTTATCACCAATAAGGTCGAAGTTGTCAGAGCGCACAACCGTACAAGTTCGGACTCCTCCGTATTCCGAGTGCCAATCCTCCGCATCGCTATCAGCATTAGTTCTACCTGCTGCCGAAAGATGCACCTTACATTCTGAAGCAGCTTCCAATGTTACTCCTGCAGATATAACCTCCAACTCAAACGATGTACTTGCAGTACCTACCTGAATGGTTGGTACGATGGTGCCAAGATAGGCATTATCGCCAAGTGTTAATCTCCACTCCTGCATTCCTGAGGTAAGATCATTGAGCAGCTGCACTTGCTGTGATGTAACACTCGATAGTGCAGTACCAGACTTGTCGAGTACGACAAAGTTTACGGTTACGATATCACCAGGATTACCCGTTGGGAAATAGAAGTAGTAGGGAATTGATGCCGTGCCATAAAGTTTTGCTTTTCGGGCTGTATCTTTTCCGATACAAACCGAAGGCGATGATAAACCTCGCTTGATAAACGAGGTCGTGATAACATCTGTGGTGATTCCATACTCTGCATTTGTTGCATAGAGCTTAATGGTGTGAGAACCGTATGCCAAAGCATTAGCGGCATCAATAATAAAATCATATGTTGAGTTGTTGATTGTTGCCAGCTGCTCGGTCAGAGGATCATCATCAATTATCAAGTGTACTTCAGCCGAGGTACCACGACAAGCGACACGGAGGAGCCATCCAGCATCACGCACAGAACTCTCATCGTAGCTGTCATCAATTGCCAATATGATTTCTCGAGTGTCGAGGGTGAAAGTCCATTGGCGCGATTTGCCGTGTGCATTGCCGATAGTCAATTGCACAGAGTTCGTTTCTTGCGTCAGGTATGGACCGAGGTCGATGGAGAACTCTTGTCCACCAGCTGGGAGGCTCATCGATAAGGCATCGACAACTGTTGAGTTGATAATAACTCGAGCATAGCCTGGCTCACTATCCAAATCTGCGCTATCTGAACCATAGTATGAGTTGTATGTGAACTTGACAATGTTGCTGGCACCCTTCACAACCGTTGAAGCAGGTTGTTGCGTTATTCGTGCTGCGAGAGTGTAGTCTGCACTACCCGTCTGCTCATAGAACTCGACCTGCGTCAATATCAAACTTTGTTTGTTGTCTGGATCTGCAGCCCACTCGTTATAAGAATCAACACTGGCGAAACCACGCACCGTTGCCTTGCCCGTTTCGTCAGATGTTTTATCCAAATATCCTAATCTTTCTCCAAAAAGCTTTTTGATAAACTTCTCGACAAATTCTCCCGAATAGCCCTCCCATGGTGTTGAGATGTCAAGAATATCCTTTTCGATTTTTTCAGCCATAGTATTGATTATTTAGTATTTCCAAGAATCAGAACCCTTCCAAGCTTTATCACTGCGCCACCATCCTGAACCAAAACAAGAGCTTACAGCCTCCCAAATTTTCTTTGCCCCGAGATATAGCGTTCTTATGGCGATTTTTCCATAATACAGTCGCCCAACTTTTTCTTTGCCCACAAAAAGCATATCTTACTCCTCCTCGATATAATAAAGTTGTCCTGGCTCAAATGTGTTGTCGGCAATCATCTTTTCCATTACCTCTTCACTCTCCACTCGCTGGGGCGTGAGTAATTTTATTTGAGCTTGGATGCCTTGTATGTTATTAACCACCGATTGAAGTGTTGATGTTTCCAGAACACTCGTATCATCATCGGTTGCACCCGTCCATAATAGTACATCGAGAGCCCCAGGAACAGGGCAAGCTCGCTCTCCCTTTGGGAAAGCACTATCAATAACATACTCTATGAGAATATATCGTAGTTGTCCGTTGCCGATATGTTTTTCAGAGAGTGCCAGGTGCGATGATAATATCTTTCCATCATCCGAAATCGAGCAATATTTTCGTTTGTCGCCATTTCGCTCCACGATGAACTTACCACACATCTCGTCAGTGTAATATTGTACCTCGAGGTGTGCTGGCACATCGACTTGTGCGCCATCTTTATAGAATTTGTGCGAAACGGTGAAGTCGCCTCTGCTATTTTGTTTTCTTGTAGCCATATTATCCTATATAAAATTCAGGTAACGATTCAGCCTTATTAAATCCGCTTCCCTCCGCAGCTTCTGCATAGTGGAATTTGAAAGTGAAACTATCTGCCTCCATCGTGGCTCTTTCTGTCTTATACTCCTCGACAATAATCTTTCGATATGTGCCATTCTCAAGAAGGATGTATCTGTTTGTTGAACGCAGGAACTCGTGCCACAGGTTTTCTTCCTGCGCCGTTACGATATAGCCCGTATTTACCTCCCACGACTTTACATAGGCATTATGTACCTCTGTTTCCTTTCTACGCACCATTGAGGTTTGAACATCTCCTTTTGCGGAGCTTACTACCTCGCCCGTCGCAGTAATCGTATCAAAGCCCCCAAGTGTATTCTGAAAGAAGAAATGCGTGTGCGAACTACTGCGAGGGCGTACAATAAATCTTTGAGGGTTAATCACAACACTATCGTCAGTATTTTCGTCAATGCCTCCATAGATGTCGTATGCGACAACTTCATCATCGATTTGAAGCATTTCTGATAGTATTGCGATTCTATTATACGAACAATCGATCCTGTACAGGGTTAAATCCTGGTCAGCAACCTCCAAACCGAAAACGACTGCCTGATGCGTGCGGTAATAAATCTTGGCAAAGATCTTTCGGTGGCTTGTTGTAGGGTATGTAATGCCCTCATCAGGACCCTCGTTGCAAATGACAAAAGACAGCTGCTCTTTCACTCCTGGTGAGGTGTAGCAGATTTGTGGTCGCCAGGTCAAAAAGTTGTGCTGAATAAATTCATATTCATTAGAGATTTCAAGCTTATCGTATCCGCCAAAAATTGCATATATAGAGTATGACCAAACAGTAGCCTCATCAGTCTCATTGCGTATTTGTATGGAAACTCTATCGAGCGGATACACAACCTTTGCGACATCTGTTATATGAGGAGTGTAACTTTTACTATAATTTCGTATAATTTCTGATATACACAATCGTATATTCGAGTCTATTGCATACAACCTAAATACAGTAGATGGAGAAGTATCTGAGTGTATAACAATAGGACAGCTAACATCTTCGCCGATATCAGCAAGGATGTCTGCCATATTACAAGAGAATATCGACTTGGTTTGTTTAATCGCACCCATATATAACTTTTTACTACAAAATTACGCTTCTATATTATGTATTGAAAGGACAATATTACACCCTCTTTAATACTCCCTGTGCATATATCTGTGATGAATCTTCTCGAGGTGAGATATTCGTTATTGCAAATGGAATACCCGTCTTGGTTTCACTTTGTGTGCTATTAAGAGGGATTGTTAATGTAACGGCAGATTGTGAGGTGTCTGAACTTTGGTCATACACCTCTACCGTAACAACTACTTCAGAGGTTACTTTGTATTTAGATACAGCCTTAAACTTCATATCCTCATAATCTCCCCAATACTCTATATTGACAATATTTTTATCATCTTCAGAAATTGTCATTGGAGCCTCAATGAGTTCAACTCGGGTTGCGATATGGTCAATATTGGCTATGAAGGTGTGAGTGATCTTCTTAATGAAGAAAACTTGTCCATATACCATAATCTTACGATACAATCGCAAATCGGCTATCTCTTGTAATGACAAGAACACATCCATTGTTATTACTCGCCTATTTTCAGCCAACCATTCTGCAAAATGTCTATGGAAGCGACGGTATAATACAGCTGGATCAATAGACAAGTTACTATTTGCCCACTCGCCAGTATTGGAGTGGATCTTGCTGGTTGGGCGTTCAAAATAGACACCTTTATCTACCAACTGATTATTTATTAAGGCTCCAATCCAAATATCCGATGATCTTTCGTCTTCGGCAGCAGGGAACTTGATAATAGGACAAACCTGATGCAATGTAATAGAGGGACTCAAATCATATACAGAGGTAACGGGAATACATCTCACGCACTTAAAATCCACGCTATTGTCAAACGAGTTTTCCTTCTCATCGTCAGATGCTACCTTGTGTAGTTTGTGCAATAACATATCCATATACGGCAAAGTGTATTGTGAGTTTGTAGCAGTTGTAACTGTCATCTTCTTTCCTGAATACATATCGCCTGTCGCAAGATTGCGTACAGCAACATATTCACTACTGTTCTCAATGGTTTGGATAACACTCAGCATATTACTAACATCCACAATAGAACCGCTGGTAGCTCCTGATGACTCGCTCTCTGTTGTATAGGTGTTTTCGCTATCGTCGTTGGAATAACCAAAGGAATATGAAGACGATTCCTCTCGTGAAAGAGAATATTCATCTAACACTTTATTGGTCCAGTCTATGATTGTGCTATCTGCTAAAACCTCTCTGTTTGTCTTCAAAGCAAATGATTGTCCCTCCCTAAATATCGAGGCACAGAAGAGTCGTGCGATGTTTGTTACCAAATCCAGCACAGTGCATTCTGGTAACATATCTGCCACATCTAATAGAAGCTTGTAGTTTTCTGTTTGTTGGAAACCGTAAAGAGCGCATAGTTGTTTGCTACGATGCAATCCAAGTATTGCGAGTGATTCATATAGTGTTGATATTTTTTCACTGACGCTAATTCTTTTAAACGCCTCAGAAAGGATACTTGCCACTTTAACAGCAGGGGTTACAACGCTCATTATTGGAGCCCAGTAGTAATTGTGGTACTTAACAATATACTCTGCTTGCTCTGCACCAATATCATTTTTCGTATATTCGACATCTGTGATGTTCTCTTCCCCTACAATCATCGGAATTTCAAAATCTTTGATGAACTCAGCTTTACCGTCCTGAATATATCTAAGATGCTGGTTAAATTGCTGAATGTAGGAGTTGCCTCTGTTTACCTCTATCCTCGACAGATGCGTGAGCTTATGAATATACCCACCCCATTCATCCTCTAAATCTCGACCAGCAAAGGTGTAATTTAGTTTGCCATCCTCCACGCTATCATACTCCAACCGTCCCCAAAACAGAGGAATACCGCCAGCGTGTATCGATACGGAGAGTTGCTTTACATCTGGCTCTCGATACATTGCCGCAAGGTAGCCAAATACAGACTTGTTTTTTGCAGTAGGCAGAAAGGCAATGCTCGTTGAATACGCAATAGGGATGTGCGTGTCATCGAGCATTGGATTCTCCATCTCTATCTCAAATTCGTATGACGGGTCGATATCAAGCGATACTCCCGAGGCTGTTATAATCTCAATCATATTATCCTAATTTACCACGTTGTCTTTGTTTCTGGTATTGTTCCCACTTTTCTACAAACCCGTTCTTTCCAAGCATCACAACCTGTGCGTTGAGAGGTTTATCCAATCGAGTTAGTACCCTCTCGAGCATCTTATAAAGAATTGCAATATCTGCTGGTGTTCCTCCTGATGGGCTAATCGATGAAGCATTGCCGCTTTGACCAATATATCCTCCGATAGCACGACCTACGACGCTATAAGGGGAGTATATCGCAGAGAAGTCGAGAGTGTCCAGAGTTCCATTTCGACGAGCTGTTTCCATCGCTGACAGCAGAGGATATACCGTAGGGTTCTGCAATGCCTCATTTGGCATAACATACTCGGTTCCGTTCTCTGCAACAATAACCGTTGGTGTGCTAACAAAACCTCGCTTACCTGGGTTGAGTCGCGCACGGAATGGTTTACCATCCTGCGCTCGACGCACCGAGATAGGATCGCCACCTCCGATGGGTCCGCCCTCTTCAGCACCGGTTGTGATGGGCGTTGCTGCGATTAAGGCAATTTCGGCAGCACCCATAGCAGCCATAATTCCTGCAGGGATAAGACCCCACGGAACACCCCATTGTGCAAGAGTCATCGTTACACCGAGGGCGGTGTTGATGATCGCTTGTGTGATGTTCATTGCTTTTTGGCGTTTTGCTTGCTTCAGCTGCAACTCTTCTTGAAAAGCGTCATATTCTGCATCCATTGCCTCGACCTCCGAATTGTATTGTGCTTCGGTGATCAGACCAGCATTAAGGCGTTTCTCGAGATCCTTCTTCTTTTTGTCGTTGTTCTTCTCGAATAGCTTGAGTTGCTTGTTCTCGGTTGCAGTCATATACTTATCGACAGCACCCCACAGCTGCATCATCTGGTCAGCAGCTGCACCAACAATTGTCGTAATCTGTTCTGTCCACTCTTCCCAGCCCTCCAAGTTGCCGTTAAACAAATCTGCCCACTCATCTTGAGAAAGCCCCCAAAACTCTCCGCCGCCAGAAGATTTATCTTGTGTATTAGATGATGCGCCTCTCAGTTTTTCCAATTCGGCTTGCAAGTCCGCAATCTCTTGAAGGAGTTTTGCCTTATCGGCATCCGAGAGTTCCACGCCAATCTCGAGGTCGCCAACTTTGCCGTTCTCGACCAAATTAGAAAGTTGAGCAATCATCTCGACCAGATACTTCTCGTCGAGGTCGTTGAGTTCCTTCCATTGCTTTTTACGCAATTCACGAAGCTCACGCTGGGTGCCATCGAAGGACTCTAATTCCTGACGATGGCGACTCTCCATCATTCTACGCTCAACCTGGTATTGAGCTTGTCGTTTTTCGGTATCATCGTTGAACTCGTCAAGTTTGATTTTGCCCAATCGAGCTTGATGAGCTCGCTCCAACGCCTCTAATGCTTTCGCATTGCCAGCATACTTGCGCTTCAACTTTTCGTAGTTGGCGTTCTCGATAGCAACTCGATCGTCACTCATTCGAGCAATCTCCATCGCCAACTCTTCTTGCTCACGCAAAGCCTGTTCGCTCTGCTGTCGTTGCTCTTTGGCTTGTCGCTCTTGCTCTTTGGCAGCTGTTTGTTGCTTCTCTAATAACTTGTCTGTAAGTTGCTCCTGTATAGCCAGACGGTCTTCAGCCGAGTCCGCATTGGCAGCCAAACGCTTCTGTAAAGTTGCAATTTCCAAGTCAAGAAGCTGTGTATTATACGCCTCCTCCGTAGCTATTTCTCCACTCAAAAATTGGTTTTTCAGCGCAAGACGCTTTTCGAGGTATGATTTATCCGAATTTAGCGACCATTTGTCAACTCCTCCACTTCCTCCATTATTGTCATCATTATCATTGTTGTCATCATCCTCACCAGTGGGATTTACTTTCACGGTTAAGGTTGTTTCGTAGCCATCCGCAACCTCTTTCTCGAGAACTGAAATAGCTTTATTTACTTCTGCAATTTCATCAGTAGCCTTCGAATAGCGTTCACTGGCTTTTTTGTAATCACTCTTGACAAAATCAATACCCGTCCACTGTTCAAAATAACTTTGATTCCAAGGGCCATCTGGAGTTGCATTATTTCTATCTATTCGTGCAGACTCTTGTTCCTGCTCGAGTTTTCGTTTTTTCTTGTATAACTCCACGAGTTCATCTTCAGCAGCCTGTAGTTTTATTTTTCGTTCAAGGGCTGTTAGGTAATTATTTATGGCAATTGTATTGTCGTTAATTAAATCACCTTCATCGGTAAGGGATCCTTTGTATTCAGGAATAATTCTCTGCAATTCTTCGATAGCTGCTTTACGAGCGAGAATCCCTCGTTTGTTATCGTGAATAATACTCGTAAGCGAGGTTATTTTTGCCCTTTCATCAGCGGTTTCTTCCGCAACTCGCTTGCTAATGCGCCCCATCGTATCAACAGCTTCACTCGTATCATCAGCAGATTGTTTCCAAGCTTGATACGCTGTAACAAGAGTACCTATTGCCAGCGTTGCCCAACCGATGGGACCCATTGATGCAAAGAAGGTCTTGAACGCAGTTCCTGCGGCTTTAAGATTGCCAACGAGTAAGTTCTTGGCAGCACTCAATAGAATTGTTGATTTTCTCGCTCCATTGAGAGCCACAACCTCATTTGCCAGCGCTGTACGATTGGCAGCTGACCAGAACACCTGCAATTTTGACCACGCCACCTGTGCCTTCTGCTGTGCAACATAAGCGGCGTAGGTGGCAGCAAGTCCGATGATAATTGCTCGATGTTTGATACCAACTGTTACGAGAGTGTTAAGAGTCCGTATTATCCAGGTACCTGTCGAGAGCGATACATTCATCGCAGGTACGAGAGTCTCACCAAGAGCCACAGCCTCTTCGACGAGAGCCTTCTTGCGCTTCTCCGATTGTGCTGTTGCGGTATTGTTTTTGGTATTGAACTCGTCGATAATAGATGTGCCTTCATCAAATGCCTGGTTTGCGAGCAGCTGCTGGTTACGCAGCTCGTCGGAGTGCTTCGCCAAAGAGCCAAGAACCGTAGAGGCTCGCTGTCCCTGAAGGTTTAACGAATCGAGAGCTTTGACGACGGTGGTCATACCCTCACCACCTCTGTTCATACCCTCCAAAACTCGTATAAACGCCTCGTTCGCATCTTTCTCCAATAACTCCTTGAACTCACCAAAACTCATATGAGCAACACGAGCAAAGTCCTCGGTGCGCTTATACATACCTGTAATAGTCTGACCTACGGCGGTAGCAGCGGTTTCGCTCATTTGACCATACTTGTCGAGTGTAGCTGCCAAACCGAGCACCTTGTCGATAGCGATATTGGCATTAGGAGCAATACCAGCGATACGCTTTGTAAAGTTTACGATATAGCCCTCGTTAGCAGTGGATGCCATACCGAGGGAGTTAATAGCCGAGCCAGTCTTTAACATAGACTGCTCCAAACCGTACTGACCTTCGAGGTTGAAAATATCGACGAGCTTACCAATCTCTCTGATTGCATCCTCGGCATCACCTCCAAGATCTTCGCCCAATGCCAGGTCGATTTTATCGGCTGCACCCACGAACTGCAAGATGCTATCTCGTCCATCGATACCGAGTTTACCTGCAATACGAGTAAGCCCCAAAAGTCTATTCTGGGAGGTGCGTGTATCTATTTTCTTCAGATCTGCATTCAGAAGTAGCATCTCTTCTCGGGAGAGCCGGGTGGTCTTCATTGCATCGGCAATAGCCTCGTCCCACTCTTTGAACGACTCTTTTGCTCGGTTCACTCCCGAGAACACAGCGGTCAAGGTGGCAAAACCAGCAGTAATAAGACCGATATAACGGTTGGCTCGTTCTGCCATCGTGCAGATCGCACCACCTGTCGCCTTCGATTGCGCTCGGAGTTCTGCAAGTCGTGCGCTCGAGGTCTTCAGCTCTGCGTTGAGTTGTTTCCACAGTGGAGTCTTCGGGTCGGTCTTTGCAAGCTGTGCCCGGACACGATTGATGTGAGAGGTTAGCTCGGAGAGCGTCATCGTATTGACGGACTGCTGGCGGCGTAGAGCCTCCAGCTTCTCTCGATAGCCCTCGATGGCTTTAGTGTTCTTGCCAATCTGTGCTGATAGGTTACGATATGCCTGGGTGTCCTGCTTGCCCTGTTGTTCGAGCTTCTTGCGCTTGGCATACAATGTTTCGAGTTTCGAGTTGGTGTCGTGGATTGCACGCTCCAGCTCGCCCATCTGCTTGCGCCCATTATCGCCATTGATGATGATGTTTAAGCGCAAATCTTCGTCACGGATAATCTTTGCCATATTACTTTTCGGATTTTAATTCTTCACGGAAAGTGGCAACAACTTCATCTGTGAGGTCATACATCAATCGATATGCGATTGACGAGTAGTGTCCGAATACGAAACGGTTGTGGATTTGTCGATTACGACGCACCTCTTTCGACTTGTATTGAAGTCGTTTCATATCGAGGAAACGCTGATATACGGTGTGCGAGAACGAGAGTTGCCCGTCCATTTCAGCACCTCCCGATACACTTGTCTTTCGAGTGTTGAAGAGTCGCCCTGTTCGGAACTGCAATTTCCGACCAAGAGCAGCTGCCTGGTTCTCCATCAAGCGGCGACCTTCGTCCTCGAGAATAGATTTCACAAACCTTTCTTTGATTGACATTGTTGCCTTTTTGCAACAAAAATAGCCACCCGAAGGTGGCTACAAAAGGACAAAGATTGTGGCGATTATTGGTCGTTGGAGTCGGCTTTTGTTTTGTCAAATAGTGTCAAAATGCCGCCGATGGTTGCCCCGAGAAAGAATAGTATGCCGTAGCCGACAAGTGCTATCACTCCCAGAGCAATCAAAATCATTATTCCGTAACCTATAAAACTCCAAATCTCCATAGTAAACTTGACTTTGTGAGTACAAATTTAACAAAAATTATTCAATTATTCGTTGATGTCCTCAATTCGAGTGGGCTGCATACCAAGAACTGACTCCACTTCGGCTATCATTCGTGTCTTCTGCTCCTCGTTCTCGACGAGTATCTCATATATCAATTTCTGCTTCATAGTTCTATCTGTTTAGGAATTTGCCTTTTTACTTGAGTTTTGATTACGGATAACTATACCCAAAGAACCGAAACAATTCGTGGTCGTGAGGAATATTAACTCTGGTGTCGCATTCTCATTCATTGAGCCAGCCATTAGGATAATAGACAAAATGACCCAAGTCCCAAAAAGTTTTGACTTTAACGAAATTGCCATCCACTCACGACCGAGCAATCGTATTGCCCAATACTTCAAAAATCTTCTCATAGGGCTATTTCGGTTCAATGAGTTTACCAACGAATTGCTGTGCCAACAGGTCGCCGCCGACCTCCATCATAGCATTGATAAGATGCTCTTCAGCTGTACTGACGCACCCCTTGTACGAGTCGTAAGTGGCACGGTCAGGGATTGCCTCGAGATAGTTCAGCAACGCAGCTCGGGCATTTGCAATTTGCAAAAGAATCTGGGAGAGTTCTTTGTCGATTGGCAGTTCTTTCCAATCGGTGCGTAAGATTTTACGCTCTTCTGATTTGTTTGACATAATGTGGTTTAGCATTAAATTAGGGTACAAAAAAACGGCGACCCTTTCCCGCTGCTAAACCACTTTTGAGGTGAGTTGCCACAACTATTACGGTTGTGGCACGGGGGTAATCGCCGTGTACGAATATATATAGGCACAAAAAAAGCACCTAATTGGTGCAACCTCGGCACCTCAAATATGGTTTAGCACTACAAAGGTAAGCATTATTTGTTAAAAAACAATAGAGGAGCGAAGATTTTTTGTTTCGCCCCTCCTTAAAATTGTTATTCTATGCGTGTTTATGCCTCGTCAAAAGCGTCCGTAAGCTCTGACATCATCATATAGAAGCTATCCGATGACATAATCTCAATATGAGCCTTGCCCTCTTTATTCAACTTCTCTGCTTTGGAAAGTTTACCACTCTTGCCCGTAGTAAGAACCGCTGGATTGTTATAGTTGCCAACGACGAGGATAGTGGTGTCTTTCGTTAAAGAGTCAGCAAAGTTACAACCAAGAGCCACAACAACATCTTTCAGTTCCTTGCGTGGTCTATCGAGGCTACCCGTAAACACGATTGTTTCGCCATATAGAGGACCATCAGGATTGCCCTCTACACTCTCGATGCGGCTATTATCTCGCAGTCGTATTCGAGGTTTGTTTGCCAACTCAATCAATTCCTCGAGTGAGGAGCCCGTATGTGCAATGGCTCGTTGGATAATCTCGTAGGTTGCCTCTGCGCTCGATAGGTCTGAAGGGATATCGAGAGCTGCTCTCATACTGCCAAGTCCATAACCGCTACGAGAGTGTTCCGTCCAGACTCGACGAACAATCCTTTCGCTGTTGATGTAGTTGGCATCAGGCAGATGTAGCCCGTATCGATTGCAAGCAGCTTGTAAAGCAAGTTTACTACTCGGCATATGGAATAGTACCGTTTTACCTTGCAGCAAGGAGCATATCTGCGAATACACATCGGGGAAAATCGGAGCAGACTCCAATATTTCAGCGGTGCCGCCAAATTCGTAGATTAGACCATAGTCAAAAATTTCATCTTCGGGATTGACATAAGTACGGTAGAGGTTCTGCTGGTTGTCAGATACCGTAAGTATCTCAATAAGATACACTAACTCGGGATTGTAGTCGGTGTACCTAACATTTAGGTAGGCAATGGTTTTCATATGTTTAGGAAAAAAACTTTCCCAAAGATAGTGATTTTCTTTCAATCTGTCACGCTTCGTAGTATATATAAGAATGGAGAACTTGCAACATAAGTAGCCATATAGCGAGTAAGGTTGCAAGTAAGGTTGCAAGCTGGGCGGTTGTCTAATAGGTTGCTTAATGGGTTGTCTAATCAGATGTGACGGTAATGTGATTACGCCCTTTCTTTTTTTCTGCGAAAAGATTAAAAGAAAGTAAAGCATTGATACATAGCATATTGCCTTCTTTTCTTAAATATAATAGCGTTTATTTCTTTCTTTTATTGCCAAAATAAAAGCCTATCTATTTGCCTTTTGTTCGGGAAGAAAACTTCCGAAACAAATTATATGCTCAAAAAATTGCAAATTTTGAGCATAAGACAACCGATATGTAAAGGAAAGTGCCATTTGCTTTACATAAAAAACGAGCCGACTTTCATCGACTCGCCACCTAATCGCTGCCTCACGGCGGTAATGTTGGTAAAAATTCCTAAACAAATGAAGTACCTATTACTTGAAGGCTAATACTATGGAGTACCCATTCCACCCTCCAAAAATAGAGGAAACGGGGAATAGTTCTACATTGATGAGGTCAAGACCCGAGAGTAGAGGGACACAAGAGGACACATCTTGCTCAATCTTGGTTAGAAGTCCACAGGCGGCACCTACCAAATCGCTGAATTGAGCATCTTCACGCTCATCGGTAGATGCAGCACCCAACGCTTTCTCTACAACGAAGATGGCGGTGCTATATTCAGTTGTATATGAATCTGCGGAACCCTCCTGCTTGAACTCGGGTCGAGCAATTACAATCTGTGTTCCACTACGCCGTGCCAGACGGGTAGTAGTTTGAGCCTCGTCAATAACTCGAAGCGGCTCAATATCCAAACCTGGTGCTCGGAGGGCAGTCAGGTAGTTGGTCAAATTATTAAGCTTTTCCAATCTTCTCATTACGCTTATTCTCTTTATGGTTGTGCCACATTATGCTGATAATTGAGTACAGAGGCTCTTCATCAACACGCTCGATATTGCCGATGGTTTGCTCTTTCGCTATCTCAATGGCGAGGTCTTGCCAGGTGCAAGATAGGGCAGAGCTGTCGCTTTTACCTCCCGAGAAGAGCTTTGACATATCGATATCCTCCCCATCAATAGACACGGTACCCGTCTGCAAGAAGTTGATGCACGACGAGAGCCACAACATAATCAGAGTTTTCTGCCAAGAGTGCAAACGAGCAACCCGACGACGAGCAACCGTTATATTCTCGTTGTCGATGGCGGCAACATAACGACCTGCTCGATTAGGTCGTCTTGCCCGAGCTCGATACAGATGTGCAATACACTCGTCAAGATCATCGATGTTATGAGTCTTGAAAAATGTGTTCAGTGCAGTCGATGCGTGTCGGAACTCTCCAAATGACAAGTCCTGCAAGGCATCAGCTGGTCCATATAATCGACGACGGAATAGACCAGGTTTAATCGATGGTAGTGCATTAACAACCGAGTTATATGCAAGCAGTACCCTTTTCTTCTCGTTACCTTCTGCATCTGGGTCATCATACTCTTTGAGTAGCCAGCCAAGACACTTTTCGCATAACATATAGACATTGGCATTACGCTCTGCAACAACAGCCTTGTCTGCGAGTTTTTCCCATCGAGCACTACGCCAATTGTATTTTATCCCAATAAGGTAGTACAGCACTCTTACATTGAAATCGAGCAAAGACCATCCTAAACGAACAGACTTATCGTACAACTGCAAGATGTGGCACACCTGGTCTGGCGATAGTTCATCCCAAGAAGAGGGGATAGAGCATTTAGCTCCCGTTTGCGATATCTCAATTGTTGTCATACTACATTCCTGCATCAAAGTATTTCTTACTACGGTCATTCTCGGGCATCAAGGGGTACTCGGCATACAGGTTTCCGCCTGCTACTTCGGAAAGAAGATCCTGCATTGCTTCATTAGCTTGCCCCTTCAGCTTACCAAGATACCACTCCATTTCCTCGATGGTGGCTGATTTATTAGCTCTATTACCCTGATATGTGGGCATAAATCGACGGGCAACAGATTGAGGGAACACCTCGATTGACCATCGCTCCACCGCAAGAACAATAGCGTTGAGAATAGCTGCTCGACGAGCGCAGAAGAGCAATGCTGCATCTCCATCGGCGACAGCCTCACCATTGATGCGTGTCCAAGCATCGCCCAAAGCCCTTTTGAGTTTTGTGGTCTGCACCTCTACTATGAGAGGTAAGAGCATAAAGAAGGTGTAATGCGATTGCTCAATAGGATAGACAGACTCAAAGGTATGAATATCTTTGACAATTGAGCGTTTTTTGTTCTGGTACACAAAAGAGTTCTGCCACTCTTCCATTTCCGTTTTCTCGAGATAAGCAAAGAGGGCATCGAGCGCACGATAATACTTTTCTCGCAAAGCTCGGTCGTCACGGTCAAGCATCCACTCAAAGGGTACTTTCTCGTCATCACCAGCCTTAATCTTACGACCAGCGTCTTCGTGCGACACACTTGTCTGTTGGAAATATCGTTGCATTGCCAGGCACGCCATAGGTAGCTGTACTGCCCTCACGAACTCCTCGTCAGTGCCATTGGCATAAGCATCTTCAGCTTTCGAGAGGATATCTGTTCCTACGATACTGACTACCTCACGCTCTGCATCGAGCAATTCACCCTCGATAGCCTTAAAATCGTTGCTGGCGAAGTAAATACCCGTTAAGTTGTGCAGCTCGAGCGCACCATTATTGTCTTTATTGAAAAACATACTACTGATTTTTTATGCGGTCTGAAGATGATAGAGCTTCCTCTGCTTTGAGCGACTGATGATAGAAGCCCAAACGCAAATTCTTTTTGGGAAAGTTGAAGGCGATAGCCTGGTTAATCTGCTCCAATATTGCCTGTTCTGCGATAGCAACATTAGACAACAGATGCAAACGAAAAGCATAAAGCATTTCTGAACCACTTGCCAACTTGCCATTGACCATTACATTTGACAAAGATGGGTGCAATCCCATACCCGAGGTAATAGCAGACGAAGATGCTTCAGCTATCTTCAGCTGGCTATCAACAAAGTCCTTTATCTTTTGGTCTATCGCCTCAATCTTCCAAGCGTGGGTATTACCTGTTTCGTCGGTAATATCAACTGTATGGAAGAACTTACCAGCATTTTCCTTACCTGACAGCACCTCTGTTAAGCTGTCGAGCAGCTGCACAGAAAGTTTTGATATCTCTTTCTCAACTTGTGCCTCATCCCAATCTGGGTGGAGGAGTTTGAGAACATCTCGTTTGTTATCCCAATACTCATTAGGCGAGTGGATATGATACGCCAAGTTCAGACCATTATCTGTTACATACTTGAAGATGGTTGGTATCTCGGAACCTCTCACAATCCATCGAAGCGCACCCCAATAGGGAGGTACAGAGTAGAAATCTCGAGAGAACGAATATGTTCGGTTGTATGCAGCCGAAGCGGAGTGCCGTGCAGGATTACGACGATCATAAACAGGGAACGCTCGGACTCCCGTATCAAAGCAATTCTGCTCGAAGTTGCCAACCAAAATATGCTTAACATCCTCAATTCTTCGGCTATCAGCCCACTCCAGACGAGCGTTTTTCGCTGGGATATGCTCCAGGCAAGCAATCTTCGCAGTAGCTCCCATGCGATGTCCTCTGGTAAGATATATAGCATTGAAAAAGCCTTTGAGATATAGGTAATCTGTCGTAATGCCTTTGATGTAAGACAAATAGTCCCAATCAGCCAACCAAGACTCTATCTCTGCATCCTGCTGCCACAAATGCTTTATCTCTCCGTTGTCAAATGCAAGCTGGTACAAGAACACCCCCTGACCAAAGAGTAAACCTAACTGACGCTCAATGATGCCAGGTGCAAGGTTGTTGTCATCAACCGTTGAGCGCAGCTCACTGGGAAGTAGGTTGTTTGGTCCATAGGGAACAATGCGATAATCACCTACAAATTGAGGGACAGCCTCCCAATTATAGGAACGCCCTACACTCCACAATACGGAGTTCATATCATCACCTCTTTTATTTGAGAGTGTAAACACACGCCCATCGTCAAGATGGAGCGCATAAGAGTTGTCGGATATTTGTTTCGTTGTGCTCATTGTAAAACTACTATTTCTCCATTAAACGACATCAGCAGAGGTTGATAAAAACGCTTGCTCTCCATTGTGTCAAGGTCAAGATAAGCTTCCACTATTTCTGCGTTCTTATGGTGTTTCTCGCTTTCTCGTTTGAGCAACTTGGCTCTACGAACCGTAACAACACCCTCACTCTGGCGACTCGTTAGATTGCACGACATAAAGGAGAACCCGAAGGGTCGGTTCTCTGCCGATAGGCGGCGCATCTCCTTTATGGCATCGTATAAATCCATAGTACAAAATTACATCGAAGAACGCCGATGCAAAGGACACGCGCACGACGGTCAAAGATACCGCTGACCTTTTTTGGCTACAACAGCCAAAAAAGCCGATTTTTTCAAGAAAAAAGCCGATTTTTTACATTGTTTTTACCCTACAAATTTGATAACTATATGAATTTGTGCCTTTTGTATCTGCGTTTTGGGGAAAACGCAGATACGCAGTCAAAGATGACCCCGACCCGCCCTCTCGAGCATTTGCGGTCGCACTTCACCCAAAAGGTGATATATGGCAAAATGCCACCATAGGCACAGCTGTCGCCTTGCGACTCCTCTCTACTATTGCGCCCAGCGCAAAATCCCACCATAAACATAGATGTTGCATCGCAACACCACACTTAACCCTTTGATGTATCGCAATGTAGAGGCTCGACGAGTCTAACGGAATGTAGGTAGTCAAAGTAAACTACAATTATCGAAATGGTTTTGGGCTTGCCTTATATTACACTCAAAGGCAAAACAAAAAACGCGGCAGTCATAGACTGTCGCGTTAATGGAGATACCGCTTTGAGCCGCCGCCGATTTTCGGCGGCTTGCTCCCGATGCCCGATGCGCTCCGTATGTTAGTCGTTGCTTGCGTTAGCCGATGCAGCACCCAACATAATGATTAAGAAAATAAGTGCTAACCCTCCCATCTTCCTGCTATATCTCGTTAAAAGTATCCTCGTCGATAATGGGCGCAATGGGGGCAGGGGTCGGCTGTTCCTCGTTGGTGTCGTTCTGCTCCGCATTGGTAAAATATACATCATCCTCTGAAAAGAGGTAGCAAAGAGGGAAAAACTCGTATTCCTCTACTGCGATATCATCAACGGGCAAAGTATGTGGGTCTTTCTGCAAACGCTGTTCGAGGGTTGCCACACCCTGACGGGGTTGCCCCCAAATTACCGTAGCCTTTGCGCCTTTCTTGATTGTTGCCCCCTGCGCTTTCCACTCTTTGAAGGTTTCAAAGCGCACTCTCTCACTCTTGTATATGTGATTGAGGAGCATATAATTTACACTACGAGAAGACCAAAAGAGAGCTTCTTCTGTGGTCTGTGCGCTGTCAATCTTTTCCTTACGCAATGCCTTTGC
This sequence comes from Alistipes sp., assembly GCA_045659425.1. Lineage (GTDB taxonomy): Bacteria > Bacteroidota > Bacteroidia > Bacteroidales > Rikenellaceae > Alistipes. The sequence continues at coordinate 77,554 of JAZOWW010000021.1, forward strand.
TTTCTGCGATAACTCGATAAGCATTGCTCTTTTCTCTTGTAGTTTGCTGTTGGTGTGTGTGTTCGTGGTTGCCATAGTATTTGATTTTTTGATATTAAACATTGGAAAGAGGGGCGGAGTTCCGCCCCTGCTTGGTGTTACGCTGCGATTTCCTCCTGCAAGGCGGTTGCTTTGTCAAGCATTCGACTTTTTAGCAGGTCGAGAACGCTATCGATAAGTGCCTGGTTGCCGATTGAGATTGCAACCTCCTCCCTATATCCAGGAGTGAGCAACTGCAAACGATAAAAATCTCTCTTATCCTCGAAATCATCCGCATCGATATTTTCCTCCTCTACACGCTTGCGGAGGTTGTCGAGGTTTCGCACTTGCTGTTGCAATTTCTTGTATCGTTCCGTAAGAGCCTGCTTGCGCTCGTAGTATGCGATGCGCTCCTCAATGGATTGAGGCTCTTTGCGCAGTTGCTCCTCTAACTCCTCGATGCGCTTGGAGAGTTCGACCACCTTTTTTGCCTTATCCAAAACCTGCTCCTTTTCGGGGGTTGCAGGGGGTGTCTGCTTTGGTGCAGTTGGCTCGGCTTGTGGTGTCGGCTGTTCTGCGGTGGTTGGTGTCTGCTCCGCTGTGGTTGCGGTCTTTGGTGCGGTGTTCTCGTTGGTGGTTGCCTGTGCTACGGTTGTAGCGTTTTTCTCATTCTTTTTCATAGTTGTTTAGGAATTAAATTTGTTGTTGTGTGTCGATGACTACCCCCACCGACTTGGGGTGTGGCTCTATGCCGAAAGTTTGCGATTGCTGTCTGCCATTGCAACCTCGAGATATTCTTCATCAGTTGCAGAGGGGTCACGCTCTATAATGCCGTCAATGACTGCGCCCATATCGGGGAAATATACCCCCTCGACTTTGTGCCTTACCTCGCCCTTATCGGAAAGCGTGTAAATGTTGTAGAGGTCTGCTGCGCTATCGTAGGCGATATAAACCCACCCCTTATGCAATGCTCCGCTTACCTTTAATGCGAGTGTAGGCATACCCTCGTAAATCGTTGCTTTTTGTTTGCTGATACCCCACGACCAACGGACTGCAAGTGTCGTGGTGGCTGTTAGTTGCTCGTGGATAGTTCCCACGATTGAGTTAATCTCTTCGTTTGTGTACATAGGTTTTATTTTTTTGAGTTTGTTTTTCTCGGCTCTATCGGACTGCCGAGTGAGTAACCTTTTTATCAATTCGATATTCGTTTCGGAGTCTATTCATCGGGCTTCGATGAATTGTTTGTCAGTATGTCAAAGAACCATTGAACTATCGTCCAGCCCCGTTTCGTCAACCTTTCTGATACAGGAATTCAACACTGACTTTACATAATCAGCATAAATGCGTAGCACCTATAAACCTGCTTGCAAGGGTTCTCGAAATTTTTTTGATGAAATTTCTTCAGAGTACCGCAGGTAAATTTCTTCATCGATAAGACTTGAAAAAATTGTCGAGGTTCAT
>JAZOWW010000022.1:0-154380 GCA_045659425.1 Alistipes sp.
TGTAGTAACAATGAAGCCACTTGCTTCTGTTGTTGAGTTCGAGTTGTCAGCATCAAACACTTGGAATGCAGACGCATTCTCTCTCGGCGTATCATCACGTCAGTTGAACACTTACGCATCTGCTGAGGGTCTTGTTGTTGACGCTGCTACCGGTGCTGTTGATCTTTCTACTGCAACTTTGGGCAATACCATCTTGGTTAACTTGTCTGCAATGCACGACTTCGCTACCAAGCGCAACGTATCTGTTGTAGTTCCTGGTGTATCTAACTCTGCTACTACAATTGTTGGAGAGGGTGATGCTGCCGAAGAGGTTACTAACTACACTGTTCCTGTATATAAGGGCAAGGCTTGCGTTAAACTCTACAAGGAGGGTAACGAGAACTTCCGTCGTACTATCTGGGAGGGCTACACTGTAGATTCTAACGTTAATACCGTTGCTGTTGACGAGCGCAAGCACGTTTACCAGCCATTGAAGGACATCCTCGATGGTCACAAGGACGGTATCCGCACTGTTGAGGATTTGTGGGCATTCCGTAACGAGTACCAGACCTCTTGCGAGACCTATCCTGTTGGTGCACGTTTCTGCGATGAGAATGGTGTTGTTTACTTGCACGAGGACCTTACTGTTGAGGACTGGAAGTACATCGGTAACACCGGTGCTGACGACGGTTTGGTAAACCTCCGTTGGAGAGGTCTCTTCGATGGTCAGGGCCACACTGTTACTTACACAATGGAGTATAGCTGGGATAACCAGACATGGTCGTATGTAGATGCTTATGGCGAGACTCGAACTGCTTCTACTGCTACCGGAGGTTTCTTCAATACTATCTGTGGTGGTTATATCAAGAACTTGACCGTAAAGGGTAATGCTCACATCACTTATCGTCAGCCAGAGTCTGTTAGCCCTGCAATGGATCACTGGACATACTTCGGTGCTGTTGTAGGACAGATTGCCGGTGGTAGTGTTGTGAACTGCCATAGCTATGTAAATATAGATGGTACCGACCACTTCTCAGGTAAGTTCCGTATTGGTGGTATTACAGGTCGTATGACAACTACTGTTGAGGATGGTGAGATTATCGATTGTACTAACCATGGTAATATCGACCTCCGTTTGAAGGCTGCTGAGAAACCGCAGCAGTTTATCCCTGGTGGTTTGGTTGGTCTCATCGGTGACGATGGTAATGGCTGCTTCCCATATATGGAGAACTGTAAGAACTACGGTAACATATATGTTGGTGGTAACAATTACGTAGGTAACCACTTTGTTGGTGGCTGTATCGGTGTTGCAACTTGTAAGCAGGCTCAGCCATTTGACTTGGTAGAGTTGTACAACTATGGTGAGGTTAAGTCTTTCTGTCAGCCTACCGGTAAGCAGGTTATGTTCATTGCCGGTATTGCTGCTCGTTTGCAGTACGCAAACCTCATCGACTGTGTTAACGGTGAGGAGGGTACTACTAAGGGTGCTGTTTCGGATGTAGCATTCGATCCATGTGCTGCTGCAACCCACATGGGAGGTGTTGTTGGTAATATTGATGCCGGTACAACTACTACCATTGATACCTGTGTCAACTATGCTCCTATTACTACTAATGCTTCTGCTAATACTTGTATTGGTGGTGTCATTGGTATCCAGACTCTTACTTCGCAGATTTGCTATTGCGAGAACTATGGTACTATTACCATCAATGTTCCTGAGACCTGTACATCTGCAACATTTGGTGGCGGTGTAGCCGGTAAGATGGGTATTTCGGCTAATAAAGATAGAGATAAGTACATCACTGACTGTGAGAACTATGGTGATGTTATCATCTCTGCTCCGGCTCCTATGGGTAACTACTTCGGCGGTATCGTAGGTGCTGCTTATGGTGGTACAGGATATACTGACGATAGAACATTCCCTGGTGGATATGTTGATGGCTGTATCAACGAGGGTAATATTATCGTTCTTGAGAACGGTGGTAGTGGCCTGTACAACCGTGTAGGTGGTTGCGTTGGTTTGGTTAACTCTGCATCTGTAACCAATTGTGAGAACTATGGTAACGTTGAGAGTTATAGCGCACGTGGTCAGAACAACTCTTATGGTGGTGTAGTAGGTTATGACAACCAGTCAGATTATACCCACGAGTTTACCGGCAATATCAACGAGGGTACTGTAGCAGTTTATGTTAATCATACTCCGGATAGAGATAAATATTCTGCGGACAAGTGGCTTGCTGTTGGTGGTGTAATCGGTCAGATTAACGCTAAGAAGGGTAATGTACATGTTTCAGAGAATGAGAACTATGGTATCGTTGCCGCTAACATAGGAGATTTGGTTGAAGCGAATAAAGAGTACTTCCACAAAGCTTCTATTGTGGGCTGGTGGCAGAACATTCAGGGATGCAAAACTTTTGCAGATAACGTTGTTGGTGGTGAGATTGGTACTACAACTTTGGAAGGCCACGTAGCATATGATCCGGCAAATCCTGATGCTTACACTCCTGGTACAATTACCTCTACTGAGTTGGATAACACAGCTGATAGCGATTACTATTGGGAGAAGTGGCTTTACAGCCAGGAAGGTACTACTGCGAAGAAGCCTGCTACTTCTGATAACACTTTCGGTAACTAATTGCCGTAAGGCGTTAGCCTAAATACTTGATAAGAGCCTGCCCCGAGGGGTGGGCTCTTTTTTTGCTTAAAAATGTGCTATTTTGAAAATTTTTATTATCTTTGCGTGATTTATATGCGTGTGTCGCCGTTTGTAGGATAGGCGACTCTCCATATAGGAGTTGAAAGTGTCGAATAAGACAAAAACAAACAAATAATAATAACTAAAATTTTAACTCAAATGCAAAGTAAAGGTTTTATCAAATTGGTTGCAATCCTGCTTGCGCTGGCTTGCGTTTACCAGTTGACCTTCTCGCTCAAAACTCGTAGCGTAGAGAAGGATGCTGCCGAGTATGCTGCCGCTTTCCCTGAGGAGGAGCAGTTGGCTATGGAGCAGTACTATCTGGATTCAATCCAGAACAAAGTTGTCTATAATGTAGGCATTGCACAGTTTACCTACAAGCAGTGCAAGGAGAAAGAGGTAAACCTTGGTCTCGACCTCAAAGGTGGTATGAACGTAATGCTCGAAATCCAGGTTGAGGATGTAGTGAAGTCGCTCGCAGGCGAGAGCCAGAACGATCCTGCATTCGTAGCCGCTATCGAGCAGGCCGGCCAGGCTCTTAAAGAGGGTACAGGCGACTATATCGAGACATTCGCAAAGGCTTATGCCACTGCTTCGAACGGTGGTCAGTTGGTTGACATCTTCATCAGCCCGGATCGCAAGGATATTAAGGCAGGTATGTCGGATGACGAGGTTGTAAAGATTCTCAAACAGGAGACCGAGGATGCTATCTCGGCTTCATTCAACATCATCCGTAGCCGTATCGACCACTTCGGTGTTATGCAGCCAAATATTCAGCGTCTGCCTAACTCAAACCGTATCTTGGTTGAGTTGCCGGGTGTTAAGGAGCCGGAGCGTGTTCGTAAACTCCTTCAAGGTACTGCATCGTTGGAGTTCTGGACAACATACAATGGCCAGGATTTGCTCCCATCGTTGCTTCGTGCTGACCGTGTAGTTAAGACCGTTTATGGCGAGGAGTTGGCTGCTGAGGCTGCTGAGGCTGCTGCAACCGAGACCGCTGCTCCTGCACTTGTTGCTGAGGTGGCAGAGCAGCCTGCTGAGGCTGAGGTTGCTACTGAGCGTTACAACCGTGAGCAGAATCCTCTCTTGGCGCTTCTCAACCCTGACTACGCTGGTGGTGCAGTACTCGGTGCTGCTGTAACAGCAGATATCCCTACAATCAACAAGTACTTGGCTCTGCCTGAGGTTCGTGACTGCTTCCCTGCTGACGTAGCATTCAAGTGGGCTATCAAGGGCGACCCTTCTGTTGACGGCCGTGTATTCCTCTATGTAATTAAGGTTGAGCGTGCTGACGGCAAGGCTCCACTTGACGGTAGCGTTATCTCTGACGCTCGTGCAACTTATGCACAGACCGGTGGCAACGCTGAGGTATCTATGTCAATGAACTCGAACGGTATCACCGAGTGGGCGCAACTCACTGCTGACAATGTTGGCAAGTGCGTTGCTATCGTTCTCGATGGTTATGTATATTCTGCTCCTGTTGTTCGTCAGAAGATTGAGGGTGGTAACTCTTCTATCTCTGGTAACTTCACAATCCAGGAGGCTGAGGACTTGGCAAACGTTCACAAATCGGGTAAGGTTGCTGCTCCTGCACGTATCATCCAGGATACCGTAGTAGGTCCGTCACTTGGTCAGGAGTCTATCAACTCTGGTTTGCTCTCGTTTGTATTGGCATTCTTGCTCGTTCTCCTCTACATGGGTATCTTCTACAAGACCGCAGGTTGGTTGAGCGACATTGCATTGCTTACAAACGTATTCCTCTTGATGGGCTGTCTCGTTTCGTTCGGTGCAGTTTTGACATTGCCAGGTATCGCAGGTATTGTTTTGACTATGGGTATGGCTGTGGATGCTAACGTAATCATCTACGAGCGTATCAAGGAGGAGTTGCGTGGCGGTAAGGGCCTGGCTTCTGCTATCAAGGATGGTTTCGCAAATGCTTACTCTGCAATTATCGACGGTAACCTTACCACAATCATCACCGGTGTAGTTCTCTACGTGTTCGGTAATGGTCCGGTACAGGGCTTCGCTACTACACTCGTTATCGGTATCATCACTTCGCTCTTCTGCTCAATTTTCGTAACACGTCTTCTTATTGACTGGGTTGTTGCTAAGTGGGGTAAGATGTCGTTCTCTCGCTCTTGGTCTGAGAATTGGCTCGGTAACGTGCGTTTCGACTTCGTAGGCAAGCGTAAGATTGCTTATATCATCTCGGGCGTACTTGTTCTTGCAGGTGTTATCTCGTTGTTCGTTCAGGGTCTCAACCTTGGTGTTGAGTTTACCGGCGGTCGTACTTTCGTAGTTCGTTTCGATCAGAATGTAACTGCTGAGCAGGTACGTACACAACTTGATGAGGCGTTCGCTAATGCTGAGGATGCTGCAAATGCTTCATTCGAGGTTAAGCAGTATGGTAACCAGAACCAGATGCGTATCGTAACCCAGTACAAGCACGACGACACTTCGGAGGAGACCACAGCAGAGGTTGAGGCATTGCTCTACAACGCTCTCAAACCACTCTATACTTATGATATCACTCTCAATGGCTTTACCAATACTCAGGAGGATGTAAACGGTATCGTTTCTGCCGACAAGATTGGTCCTGCTATTGCGAAGGATATGACTACCGGTGCTGTTTGGGCAATCATCATCTCGCTTCTCGCTATTGGTCTCTATATTACTGTTCGATTCAAGAAGTGGCAGTGGGCTTTGGGTGCAACCTTTGCGTTGATCCACGATGCATTTATGATTATCGGTGCATTCTCGTTGCTCTATGCTTTCATGCCGTTCAACCTCGAAATTGACCAGGCGTTCATTGCAGCAATCTTGACCATCATCGGTTACTCTATCAACGATACCGTGGTTATCTTCGACCGTATCCGTGAGTACAACGTTCTCTATCCAAAGCGCAACATCAAGGAGAATATCAACAACGCTCTTTGCTCGACTTTGGCTCGTACCATGAATACTTCGGGTACAACTCTCGTGACCTTGCTCGCTATCTTCATCTTCGGCGGTGCAACTATCCGTGGTTTCGTATTCGCAATTATCATTGGTATCATCGTAGGTACTTACTCTTCGCTCTTTATCGCAACGCCACTGGCTTACGATATGTTGTCAAAGAAGGATAAGGCAAACGAGTAATTTCGACTATAAGGTGTAGGGAGTGCGGAATTCCCTGCATGTCAAATACGAAGGGGCAGTAAACATTGAAGTTTGCAGCCCCTTTTTATAAATATTTAATCCCGAATATCTTAATGTTCGGGATTTTTTGTATATTTGATGCAGGAAAAGCAACTATAATAATGAAAATGATAGAGAGATATCAGAAGCCCCATATGACTATCTTGGGCGTACGCTTGGAGCAGGGTTTTGCTGCAACATCGGATTTTGAACAGCCTGAATTTGGTGGCGAGGATAATATTAAATAATCATAACTATGAAGAGATTTATTGGTGGATTGGCGATGATTCTTGGACTCGCCTTTGCTGTTGTATCATGTACAACAAACCCTAATGAAGGAGGAGATAATGCTCCGCAGACAAAATCGGAGTTGGACTTTTATGTTGATTGGGGGACTGCTGCCGAGTACGTTTGGGAGGGCAGTGAGCGTTTGGGTCTCTATATAGCCTCATCGCAGCCAACACAGAATACTCCTATAAATATCGAGTTGAGTGAGGGTCGTAGTTATTGCTCCGTGACAACACAACCGTATGTTGCGGGTGATAAGATGTATGTATATTATCCGTATGCGAGTGGGAATGATACGCACGGTGCCAATGATTTACACATCAACATCCCTTCACGTCAGGCTGTAAAGGTCGATCAACTTGACGCTTTGTTTATGCCAATGGCGGGAGAGTTGCTTACCTTAGGCGAGAGCGAAATCTCTACGGTCTCTATGCAACAGTTGGCAGGTGTGCTTGGCTTCCGTGTTTATGCTTCGAGTAACTATGCAGGCGAGAAGGTTATATCGATCTCTTATTCGGATGAGAATAAAGCGCTCTCTGGCGAGTTCGTATTGGATGCTACATCGATAGGTGACGAGCAGTGGGGACTTGCCGATGGCGATACAAAATATGCAGTGGCTACACTTGCCTCTCCGTATAGCGTAGAATCAAGTTCAGACTCTGCAAAGGCTATCAATCTGGTTGTTGCTCCAAATTCTTATTCGGGAAGTATAGTCGTGACAACACAAACAGCAGTCTATACCTATCATTATGAAAAGAAGGTTGAGCGCAATAACTATTACGAAGTGGCTCTTGACCTCTCAAATGCTGATAATCGTCACTCTGATGCAGATATATTTAGTGACGGAGAGGGTACCGCAGACAGACCATATCTGATTGCTACGGCTGCCGACTTAGCAAAACTTTCGGAGGTGTGTGTAAATGAGGGCGAACTATACCTGAATAAGCATTATAAGCAGACCGCAGATATTGATCTCTCGAAGGTTGCATTCTTGCCAATAGGTTCGGAGAATACTCCGTTTGTCGGTCTTTATGATGGTGGAAATTACTCGGTGTCGGGTATCGTTATTCCGTCAAGCAATACGGCTCCGTGCGGTATGTTCGGATATACGAATGGTGCTACTATTAAGAATTTGGTTATCAATGGTATAACCAATGATGGTGTCGGAGGTCAAGTTGGCGGTGTGATAGGTCACGCCATAAATTCAACGGTTGAAAACTGCGTTATGAATAGCGATTTGTATGCTTCGGTTGCAATCAGCGGAGGTATTGTTGCTTATCTTGATGGCGGTAAGGTTTCGGGTTGTACGACAACCTCTACAATCAAGAGTATCACAGCCGAGTGGGCGCAGAGCGGAGGTATTGCAGGATATGTTTGCAACGGTGCAGTTGTTGAGAATTGTACACTATCGGGTAATGTTGCGTCGATGAATAAGCGTATAGGTGGTATCGTTGGAGATTTACAGGCCTCTAACGTAAAGGGTTGCCGAGTGACAGTTGATGCAGAGGTGTTTAACAATGGACACTCTTGCGGTGGTATCGTAGGTGGCCATTATGGTGGTATTGTTAGTGGATGTATTGTTGAGGGTCTTATCGGCTCACAGGGTGACTATTGTGGCGGTATTTCTGGATATTTCAGGGCTGGTACCATTAAGGATTGCGTAGTCCAGGGTTCTGCAAGTGTTATTACATATAACGATTATTGTGGAGGTATCGCAGGTGCTGCATATACAAATGCAGAGTGTGTTATCGATGGTTGTGTTGCATATCCTGATGTTGTGGCCTGCCACTCTGTCGGAGGTATTGTAGGATATGTTAGACCTGATACAGATACAGCAAAAGTTGTTATTACCAACTCTCTCTATGCCGGCGAGGATCTTAAATCGACCGGACTTAATACCAGCAGTTATAACCTTATCGGAGGTATCAGCGGTTGGATTCATGGCTCAGGAACGGTAGTTTATGCGAACGTTTGCGCACGTCCGAAGATGATGCGTGGTAACTCGTATTGGATTTCGCAGACCTCAAAGGTCGCTATCGGAGGTATTACAGGCTTCCGCAATGGAGCAAAGAGTGTTACTATGAGTAACCTCTATACTGATGTTGCAAGCGGAAATATCCACTTGGAGGATGCCCCTGTTACAGCCTATTCGTCACCTAACTGGGGAGTGTTGTTTGGCCCTGTTACAAAGATAACTCTTAATTCGGGTTATTATTTAGAGGGTTCGCAGCCAACAGCGACTGGCCATATCAGTTATGTAAACGGGACTCCTACGGCAATGACTGAGGCGCAGATGTCGAATGGTACGTTGCTTGGAAAACTCAACGAGTATGTGACTGCTAATCCGACTGTTGAGGGTGTTGCTATGAGAGAGTGGGTTGCAGGTGCTGACGGATACCCTGTAATTTCGGGCTTGGTACAGAATAGCGAGCCGGTTAAACCTACACCGAAGCGAGTAAGTGTCATTGGCGACTCTATTTCTACCTTCCGTGGATACATCTCATACAATTATAGTGCGCACTATCCGACAACCGATGGCGATTTGAACCTCGTAGGCCAGACCTATTGGTGGAGACTTATCTACGACCATATGGAGAATGCCTGCTTCGAGCGTAACCTTGCATATTCGGGAACGGCTGTTACTCGCACAACCAATGAGAAGTATAGCGATACGTCGAAGTATTCGTGGTATGGTCAGGATTTCTGTACACGCTTCATCAACCAGCAGGGTCTTGGTAAGGCCGATATTGTGCTGATTCACGGCGGAACTAACGACTATGGACACAATGTTGACCCGCTTGCTCCGGGTGGTTATACTATACGAGGCGCTGCTTTCCCGACTGATGCCGAGTTTAATGCGATGTACAATACCGCTGATGCAGCGAAGACACGTGCGCAGGTTGAGGCGTTGAACGATACGACATTCTGCGAGGCATATATCAAACTTATCTGCCTGATGAAGGAGCGTAATCCGAATGTGAAGATTGTCTGCATCATTGGCGACTACGTATCGGTAGGTATTCAGAAGTCGATTCTCAAAATCGCAGAACATTATGGCGCAAAGAGTGTCGATTTGTTTGCTGTAAACGGATTCAACGACCAGACCTATATGCCAAAGCACGATTACAATCCGTCAACCGGTTCGGGTTGCCATCCGTCGTCAAAAGCAATGGAGTTTATTGCTAATAAGATATATAGCGAACTCGGCACTTGGCTTGAAGAGTAAAACTAATTTTAGTAATAATCCCGAATGTCATTAGATGTTCGGGATTTTTTCTTACCTTTGTTCTTATGAAAAAGATGAATGAGTATATACAAAAATGGTTTGGGTGGTTGCGTCATTACGTATCGCCCGTATTTGTGGTGCTGTTTGTTGCCGCTTTTGTGCTATGGTATATCGCCAAACTCGGCTATACCTATACTACCGACCTCAATGTGAAGATTAAAGTTTCCGGTTCGGAGTCGGAGCGATTTGAGGTGCCGTGTGTCGTGGAGGGTAAGGGTACAAATCTCTTCGGCTACGCAATCTCTTCGGCACGCAGAGTAAATATTCCGCTCGGAGAGTTGTCAAGCGAGGCATTGCCACGTACTGCGGTAGACTCGTTGGAGGGTGTGCAGCGTCTGCATATCGTCGAGAACTCGTTGCAGAATGCTATCTCTGTGCGATTGAGCGACATAAAGATTATATCGGTGGGCAATTATCCTGATATTAAAGTAGCGATAGAGGAATGATACGTGTAGGAGTTTGCGGAGGTATTGGTAGTGGTAAGAGTACGGTTTGTGAGATGTTTGCAGAGCGTGGTATCGCTGTCTATAATTCTGACGAGCGAGCCAAGGTACTGATGAATGATTCTGAGCCGCTTCGAGAGGCGTTGCAGAGTGCTTTTGGCCAGGAGTGCTATACGGAGGAGGGTCTCAATCGGGGTTGGCTTGCTCAGCAGGTATTTGGTAATGAGGAGAACCTGCAACGGCTGAACTCTATTGTGCATCCTGCCGTGCAGCAAGATTTTGAGCAGTGGGCATCGGAGCAGGAGGGTGAGTATGTGATTCTTGAATCGGCCATTCTCTTCGAGTCGCACTTCGACCACCTTGTGGATGTCAGCATTGCGGTGTTGGCCCCGGAGCCTTTGCGCTTGCAGCGAGCAATGCAGAGGGATGGAGCCTCGGCCGAGCAGATAAAATCTCGTATGGCGGCTCAGGTGTCGGATGACTTTTTGTTGGAACATGCCACCTATTCGATTGTGAATATTTCGATAGAGGATGTGGGTAAGGATGTCGGAGAACTCCATTTCCGATTGAATACACTCTCTAAACAGCAAGCAAAAAGCGATGAGTAATATAAGTATAGATTTCAGCAAGCCGCAGATAATGGCTATCGTCAACGCCACCGACGATTCGTTCTATGCCGATAGCCGTGCGATGAGTGCAGAGACGGTGCAGGAGCGGGTGCGCAAGGCATTGGCTGAGGGTGCAACCATCATAGATGTTGGCGGCTACTCTTCACGCCCCGATGCCGTAGATGTGCCGTTGGAGCAGGAGTGGACAAGGGTCGATATGGCTCTGTCGGCTGTTCGAGCAGTGGATGCTGATGTCTTGGTGTCGATAGATACGTTCCGTGCCGAAGTTGTTCGACGTGCGGTTGCGAAATATGGTCCTGTTATCGTTAATGATATTACGGCGGGAGAGGGGGATGCCGATATGGTTGCTACGGTTGCAGCGCTTGATGTTCCCTATATTGCTATGCATATGAGAGGTACGCCGCAGACAATGCAGGCGCGTACGGATTATGACGATGTGACGGGCGAGGTCTGTGCCTACCTGCGAGATAAGGCGCAGATGTTGGAGCGTGCGGGTGTGCGCCCTCAAAATATTATTCTTGACCCCGGCTTTGGCTTTGCCAAGAGAATTGAGCAGTGTTATAAACTGCTCGGAGAGTTGAGTTATCTCTGTGCATTGGATTATCCGGTATTAGTTGGTCTGTCACGTAAGTCTATGATATATCGCTTGCTGGGCGTTGAGCCTGAGCAGGCTCTATGTGGCACGCAGGTGGTGCAGTGGGAGGCACTGCGTCAAGGGGCAATGCTGTTGCGTGTACACGATGTGGAGGCCGCTGCGCATACGTTGCGAATGTTTGAGATGTTTAAGAGTCAATTAACCGAAGTGGAAGATGATTAAGGCTTTTGATATACATAAACGCTTCGCTACGGTCGAGGCTCTGCGAGGTGTCAATATGGAGGTCTCGGAGGGTGAGATTGTGGCTATTGTAGGAGCGAGTGGCGCAGGTAAGAGTACCCTGCTGCAAATTCTCGGAACGCTGATGCCTGCCGATAGCGGTAGGGTGGAGATTGCAGGCACGTCGGTAGCAGACCTTGGCGAGAAGGCTCTGGCAGCGTTTCGTAATCGCCATATAGGCTTCGTATTTCAATTTCATCATCTGTTGCCGGAGTTCTCGGCTCTGGAAAATGTGATGATGCCTGCCTTGATAGGCGGCACTTCACGTAAGGAGTCGGAGAGCAGAGCAAGGGAGTTATTGGAAATGGTCGGTATGCAACACCGCCTGACGCATAAACCGGCGGAGTTGTCGGGAGGCGAGCAACAGCGTGTGGCTATTGCCAGAGCGCTGATTAACCGCCCTTCGGTGATGTTGGCCGACGAGCCTACGGGAAATCTCGACACGGCGACTCGTGACGAGATAATCAAGATGTTTATGCAGGTGCGAGAAACGTTGCACCAAACGATATTGATGGTTACGCACGATGAAAATCTTGCCTCGGCTGTCGATAGGAAAATAGTGATGAGCGATGGGCAAATACTCTGATTTTACAGATGAGCAGTTGCGAGATACGCTCGAATATCTGCACGATAAATATAATAGAGAGGAGTTTATCGAGGCTGATCCGATAAGCATTCCTCACTCATTCTCCGAACTTCGTGATCAGGAGATTGCGGGATTCTTGGCCGCTACGATAGCGTGGGGCAATCGTAAGGCGATAGTGCGTAGCGCACGCCGTATGATGGAGTATATGGATCACGCACCATACGATTTTGTATGCAATGCCTCGCCGCAGGAGGTGGCTCGTTTGCGCAGTTACGTGCATCGTACGTTCAATGGTGAGGACTTTACAGATTTTCTGAACTCTATACGTCATATCTGCCATAAGTATGGCTCGATGGGTGAGTTTCTGCAAAGCAGTTTTCGGGTGAGAGGCTCTGTTGCAGGCTGTTTTTCCGACCTGCGTCGTGAGTTCTTCTCCGTTGAGCATAATCCGCACTGCGAGAAACATCTTTCATCGATTGATAAGGGTGCGTCGTGCAAGCGACTCAATATGTATATGCGCTGGTTTGTGCGCAAGGATAACCGAGGTGTAGATTTCGGTGCATGGGAGCAGATACCGATGTCGGCACTTATGATGCCGCTCGATGTACACTCCGGTAATATGGGTAGAGAGTTGGGACTGCTCACTCGTCGCCAAAATGATTGGAAGGCAGTAGAGGAGTTCACGGCACGTCTTCGAGAGTTCGATGCCGAGGATCCCGTACGATACGACTTTGCACTCTTTGGTGCAGGGATAGATGGATTTCTGAGAAAATAGACCCGTATGTCAGCATTTCGATTCAAACACTTCTCGGTCGAGCAGTCCGATGTGGCGATGAAGGTCGGCACGGATGGCGTATTGCTTGGTGCGTGGGCAGATGTCGAGGGCGCTGATTCGGTGCTGGATATTGGTACGGGTACGGGCGTTATCGCCTTGATGGTTGCTCAACGCTCGATGGCACAGCGAATAGTCGGTGTGGATATTGATGAAAATGCCGCACGCTGCGCCGCACAAAACTTTGCCTCTTCGCCTTGGGCGGAGCGATTGTCGGCGGTGTGCAAACCTGCGCAAGAGATGGATAATGGTGCGTACGACCTTATAATCTCCAACCCGCCATACTTCTCGGATTCGCTTCTGCCACCAGATGTGCGCCGCACTATGGCACGACATACTACGGCTATTACCTTCGCCGAACTCGATGAGACGGTATGCCGACTGCTTGCTCCGCAGGGGCGTTTTGCATTGATTCTGCCTACGGAACGTATGGAGGAATATGCTCAATACTCAAAGTTACAGATGGTACGTCGTTGTGATGTCTATTCTGTGCCGCACGGGGCTGTCAAGCGAGTTATGGCAGAGTTTGTTCATCCGCAAAATGGTGATGAGTGCCAGGTGCAAAGACTCACGATTGAGAATGGCATGCGAGGCGACTATACCGACGAGTATAGACTTCTGACGAAGGATTTTTACCTTAAATTTTGAATATCGACCGAAAATTGATATATTCGCAAAAATATATGACTATGAAAAGATTATTTTTAAGTTTAGTAATACTCTCTTACGCCCTGACAACCTCGGCGCAGGAGATGACCCGTGTAGGTTTTGTGGCAGAGAATGGCAAGGTTTCGCTCTCTCGGCCGCAGAGTAGCGTAGATTTCTCGTTGCGTGTTGAGGAGCGTCGTTTTACTCCGGGAGAGTATGCCCGCTATGCGCAGAAATATCTCGGTGTTCGAGCATCGCTTGCCTCTCGTGTTGAGACTTCGATTGTCGAGGCAAAGATTGCGGAGCCGCTTTCGGTATCGAATGTGGAGCCTATGCTCCTCCCTGCTGTTACATCGGAGACGTTGCCTTCGTTCCGTATGGATAGCCGCTCGATGACTACCGAGCAGCAGGCCGCAGCCGCAGCAGAGTTGATTTTCTCGCTCAGAAAACACCGTTTGGACCTTATCACGGGCGAGGCCGGCGAGAATGTCTTTGGTGCAGGTTTGGATGCAGCGTTGAAGGAGATTGCACGCATGGAGAAGGAGTGTCTTGAAATGTTCTATGGCTACGAGACGGTGCGTCATACCGACTACCACTTTAATATTGTTCCGCAGGCCGATCAGCATAACTATATGTTCTCTCGCTATCGTGAGGGTGTCGGAATTGTTCCGGTAGATGACCTTTCGGGCGAGGCCTTGGTACTTAATATTACCCCTTCGCCCGTCGATACAAGCGATATAGTACCTGCTACGGAGAAAGATAAAGTTCGTCAAGAATACCTCTTGCCGGCTTCATGTCTTTGTCGTATGCTCTGCGGTACACAGCCTTTGGTTGAGACTTCGTTGCCATTCTATCAGTATGGAGAGAGAGTAGTGGTTGCTGCTCCTGCCAAATAATCGAGTCAATGGCTGATAATACATCCCGATTGGTGGCCCTTATGGGGGCATTGCGCAAGCATATGAACGGAGCGGTGCTGGATACCTTCCGTTGCTATGGTGCCGACTATGGAGTGAACTATGGTGTGGCAATCCATACTCTGCGAGATATGGCTGCCGAGCAGGGGGTGGATGATGAATTTGCCCGCTACCTCTACCAACAACAAATCCGAGAGTTGAGAATTATCGCCTTGTGGTGTGCCGAGCCGGCAAAGGTTTGCACGGAGGCCGATGTCGAGTATTGGGGAGAGGGAATAATCAATTCGGAGGTTGCCGAGCAGGCTGCACAAGCCCTATTATGTAAGATGAGTGATGTGAATATGTTGCTACGATTGTGGGGTAGTGCAGATAACGCACTGCTTACTTATGCCGCACTGCTTGCATCATCACGTGCCGAGAACGTCGATTCAGAGTATGCTCTGTCGGCGATTAACCAGGCCGTCGAGCGCTTCCCTGATAACCGACTTGTAGCACAGGGGGCAATCGCTCTTGCTGCCTCTTTGATAAAAAATCATCGCCCAATGATTCAGACTCTGCTTTCATCACTGAGCGATAATCCTACTGCGCAACTTATCCGTGAGGAGGTTGCGTGGCGATTGGAGTATTAACTCTAAAACTCCTCTTCTCTTCTATCTCTGTCGAATATGTGGCGAGCCAACTCGCTCACATTGTTTATGCTTATAACCTCGATATTTCCTACCTTCTTGTTGGATAGTGAGGCGTATTGCGATACGATTATGCGCTTGAATCCCAGGCGTGCAGCCTCGGCTATGCGCTGTTCTGTACGAGGGGCAGGGCGTACCTCCCCCGAAAGACCTATCTCGCCTGCAAGACATACTCCATCACGTAGCGGGCGGTCGAAGTATGAGGAGATTATTGCGGCAACGATTGCCAAATCTACACCCGTATCCGATATGCGGAAACCTCCTGCGAAGTTGAGAAAGACATCCTTCTGATACATCTTCAAGCCGACACGCTTCTCCAAAATCGCCAATAACATATTCATTCGGCGGGTGTCGTAACCTGTCGTATTGCGTTGAGGTGTTCCGTAAGCGGCCTGACTAACCAACGCCTGCACCTCAATAAGGTATGGTCGTATGCCATCCACGGCAGCACCTACGGCAATGCCGCTGAGAGGTTCGTCGTAGTGCGTGAGCAGAATTTCGGACGGATTCTCTACGCTGCGCAGACCATTGCCGAGCATCTCGAAAACGCCAATCTCAAACGTTGCACCAAAACGATTCTTGATACCTCGCAGAATACGATATATATTGTTATTGTCGCCCTCAAATTGAAGAACAACATCGACAATATGCTCCAAAATCTTCGGGCCTGCGATTGTTCCCTCCTTGGTAATGTGGCCTATGATGAATATCGCTGTGCCACTGCCCTTGGCGTATTTCAGCAGGGTGGCTGCGCACTCTCTGATTTGTGATACGCTGCCGGCCGAGGACTCCACGAGGTTGGTGTACATCGTCTGTATCGAGTCGATGACAACAATATCGGGATGTAAATCCTCAATCTGAGCGATGATATTCTCCAATAGCGTCTCGGTGTAGATTATACACTCTTCGTTGTGGATGCCTATGCGCTCGGCACGCAGTTTAATCTGCTCAGCCGACTCCTCACCCGAAACATATAAAGTTTTGAGTCCGTTCGCTGATAGAGCAAGTTGTAGAGAGAGAGTAGATTTGCCGATTCCGGGCTCTCCACCCAATAGTATGAGCGAGCCACGCACAAGACCGCCACCCAAGACTCTGTTTACCTCGCTGTTGCCGGTATTGATACGTTCGGTTGTGCCGGTGCGGATGTTGCATACTCGTTGAGGATGTGCCGCAGGGAGTGCCGTACCGGTAACCAAGGCCGGTATCGAGGATGACTCTTTGGCGAGAATCTCCTCCGTAAAACTATCCCATGAGCCGCACGAAGGACACTTGCCCAACCATTTTGGGGCTTCGTATCCGCACTCTCGACAGAAATATGCACGTTTAACTTTTGCCATAACTATTTGAATAGACGGTAAATATCGTTTCCGTTAGCAAAGAGTACAAGGGCGAGGATAAGTGCCAGGCCAATGTATTGAGCCACCTCCAAAACCTTGTCGCTAACTTTGCGACGGGTAATCATCTCCCAGAGAGTAAAGAGTGTGTGACCTCCATCTAATCCCGGAATAGGGATGATATTCATAATCGCAAGAATAATCGATAAAAAGGCTGTCATCGACCAAAATTGCTCCCAATCCCAAGTAGAAGGGAAGATATTGCCGATAGCAATGAAACCTCCCACCTGTTTGTATAGTCCGGTGTCCGGCTTAACGATAAGTTTGAGTTGTTCCCAGTAGTTCTTTATGCTCTTGCCGGTAAGTCTTGCTCCGGCAGGAATTGCCTGCAAGAGTGAGTAACGCTCGGTGCGAGGTGTGATGTTAAGCGCTCGCACCATTACTCCCAACTTGCCATCTGCCGAGATTGGAGCGACAACCTTTACAGTGTCAGCATTGCGGATAATGCTCAACTCTGCGCTCTTGCCCGCCCGCTCGGTAAGCAGTGGAGCATATGCCGAGAAATCCTCTTCTGCGATACCGTCAATGCCTACGATGCGGTCACCGCACTGCAAACCTGCATCAATGGCGCTCTGTGATGCCAAGGAGTCGATGATAAAAGGCATACGCAAGGAGATCATTCCTGCTAAACGCTCGCTATCCTTGCGCACAGCATTTATGCCATCGTAAGAGATGGTAAAACGTACTGGATTAGCATTGCGCAATACCTCTACCTCGATGTCGCCATCGGCGAGAATTATGCGGTTGGATATGCTCTGAATGTTGTCAATCTTCTCTCCGTTCATGCTTACGATTCGGTCGCCGTCACAAAAGCCGAAAGTTTCGGCAGCCTCGTTGAAGTTGTATCCATAGACAATATCATCATTGGCGATATACGACGTACCCCAAGTATATGCTATACCACAGTAGATGAAGAAGGCCAGAATAACATTCATTGAGACTCCGGCAATCAGAACAAAGAAGCGTTGCCAAGCCGGTTTGGAGCGGAACTCCCAAGGCTGTGGTTCCGATTTGAGTTGCTCAGTATCCATACTCTCGTCAACCATACCTGCTATCTTGCAGTATCCACCCAGTGGTAACCAACCCAAACCGTATTCGGTCTCGCCACGACGAAACTTGAAGAGAGAAAATCCCCAATCGAAGAAGATATAGAACTTATCGACACGGATTCTGAATAGACGAGCCACGATAAAGTGACCGAACTCATGTACGGTGACAAGAAGTGTAAGACTCAAAAAGAATTGTACGACTTTTACTAATATTTCCATAGTTGCTATTTTAATTTCAAAAGATTTCTGACTAATTCTCTTGACTCACGGTCAACCTCAGCATAATCAGCAAGGGTTGGATGAGTGATAAATGTAGCCTTTTGCAAGGCGTACTCTATCGAGCGTACGATATCAAGGTAACCGCACTGTTTGGCAAGAAATCCCGCCACAGCAACCTCGTTTGCTCCATTCATTGTGCAGGCAGCCGTGCCTCCACGGCGCAGACAATCATATGCAATATCCAATGCCGGATATTTTACTCGGTCAACCTCCGTGAATGTAAGCGTAGGGTTATCTACAAAACTAAAATGTTCACATTTGCGCTCTGCACGCTCCGGATACATCAGTGCAAACGAAATAGGTACTCGCATATCAGGTGAACCAAGTTGTGCCTTGATGGCTCCGTCCTTAAACTCGACCATTGAGTGAACTATCGACTGCGGGTGCTGAATCACAGATATACGGTCGGCCTCCACGCCAAAGAGCCAATGTGCCTCAATGACCTCAAAGCCCTTGTTGTCAAGTGTCGAGGAGTCTATGGTAATCTTTGCACCCATATCCCATTGCGGATGTCGCAGTGCCTGCTCGGGTGTTACCGATGCGAGGGCTTCACGAGGGAGGTCACGGAACGAGCCTCCGCTGCATGTGATTATAAGGCGCTCCAATGGCGAGCGCTCGCCTATAAGACACTGAAATATTGCCGAATGCTCGGAGTCAATCGGTAGTATCGGCGCACGATGGCGCAATGCCAACTCCATAACAAGTTCTCCACCAACGACAAGAGTCTCCTTGTTTGCCAAAGCAATCTTCTTGCCCTGCTCGATGGCACGTACCGTAGGAATCAGACCGGCATAGCCAACCAAGGCATTAACCACAACATCCACGTTCGACGCTGCGGCACATTGCGCCACAGCATCCTCGCCCGCATATACCTTGATAGGGTAATCGGCCAGCGCCTCGCTTAATGCCGTGTAGTGGCGTTCGTCTGCGATGACAACGCTATCTACATCGAACTCTATGGCCTGATGTGCCAACTCCTCCCATCGGTGGTTTGCCGTGAGGGTTATCACCTCAAAGCGGTCTGGATTTTCACGAATTATGTCGAGTGTCTGTACGCCTATCGAGCCAGTTGAGCCGAGTATGGCAACTCTTTGTTTCATTGTTTGTTCGGTTAGAAGATTATATGAGATTCAGGATCAAGCGGCTTTCCGTTGCTCCATAATTCAAATTCAAAAAGTGCGTTGGCATCATCTTCGGTCGAGGAGTAGCCGATAACCTCGCCGGCCTTCACACGCTCAGCCTTGCTGACGATGGTGCTTGACAAGGCACGATATACCGACATCATGCCGTTGTCGTGCTGAATTATGATGCAGTTACCCTGTTCCGGCGACCAATCGGCAGTAACGACAGTGCCATCAGCCGTTGCCACGATTTGAGTTTCAGGTGTACCTGCCATGCGAATACCGTGCAAACCAATCTTTGCGTTGAAACGTTCGGAGATGATGCCTTCCATCGGCTTTACAGCGTTGATGTTTCGGCGTGAGGCATTTCCCTCTCGGAGTGTGTATGCAGGGTCGTTCTCCATCTGGTGACGCAACAGTGAGTCGGCACGAGATGGTGCGATTATGCTCTTGCTGCGTTGCAGCGTGTCGCTTGGCAACGAACGAGAAACAGGAGTCTTGCCCTCCACTACCAGAATTCTGTTTTCGTTATAGATGAGCATGTCGTTCATCTTTCTCTCCAACGAGTCGATGCGAATCAGCGTACGTACCAATGTTTCTCGTGAGCGGGTGGCATCGGTACGATAGCCCGGCATGGTATCGAGAATCGGAGTGTATGCAACGAGTAGAAGCAGGATGCCGAAGATTATGAAAATCAGCGCTGTACCCACGGTAATCATCCCCATTACAGAGAGGTGGGCGTACCACGATACATGGTCATTCTCCGGCGAGGAGATGCTGATGCGGTGTTTGCGGAATATGTTATGCCACCAAGTAGCAATTTTTTCAAATAGTATCATACGGGTATATTTCTTACAAAGGTAAGAAATTTTGGTGATAATCGAAAAGAAAGTTTGAAGAAAGAGTCGAAGGATGCTCTTTTCTCTCAAATCTTTTTTATACTTTTGTGCCGTTATGATGTTTCAAAAGGTCCAAAATATGTTGCGATTGGTCGTTCTGCTGAGCGTGCTTGTCATCTGTGTGTGTGCGGAGGCGATGGGTAAGACCAACTTTGTTGCAAATAGAGGTTTTAGAAATACGGCCTATGGTCAAGCGGCTTGTTATCAAGTAGATAGCGTTGCTAAATTTAGAAAGAATGGCAAACGAAATTGGTGGGCAGAGAACCAAACTTATGCCACACGTTTTCGTGCCGAGCAGTTGGTTGTACCGGTCTCACTCATCGGGCTTGGAGCAATGGGTATCGGAGAGAATGCACCGATGCGGGGTATAAATCTTGCCATCAAAGATGGCCTTAATAGGGCGAGCAAGGGTGTAAAACTCCACTTCGACGACTATGTGCAGTATGTGCCGGTAGCACTCTATCTGACTCTCGATTTTGCAGGGTTGAAGGCTGAACACTCCTTCGGAGAACGTGTTGCCGTGGCTGCCGTAACCTATATTGCGGTGACGGGTATCTCGCAGAGTGTCAAACATCTGGTGCGAGAGCCACGCCCTGATACGGGTGCTCGTAACTCCTTCCCGTCGGGACATACTACAACAGCCTTTGCCGGCGCTGAATTGGTGCGTTCGGAGTATGGTTGGGGAGTAGGTATGGGTGCGTATGCTTTGGCTGCGACAGTTGGTTTTATGCGAATGTATAACAATCGCCACTGGTTTAACGATATTTTGGCAGGTGCAGGAGTCGGTATCCTCTCTGCAAGAATCGGATATTGGTTGCTTCCTCTGAATCGCCATATCTTCCGCATCCCACGCAAGGGTCAGGCAATGATTGCCACGCCCGCCTATTATTCTGATACAAAGGCTGTGGGTGTGACGTGTGCCATACAGTTCTAATGGTTGGAGGATATAATTTCGCCCTAATTTGTCGCTTTATCTCATTTTCTGTCATAGAGGTCAGAGATGTAGATTGTCAGTATCGGGAAGAATAACATCCCGACTATCGGCAGCGCTACACATACGACCTTGCCGATGGCTGTCACGGGCGAGAATGGTGCGCCTACGGTCGTTACGTTCATCCACGACCACCATAGCGCATCCCCGAAGCCGTGCAGGGCAGGATTGATGCTCGCCTCATAGTCGTAGAAAATCAGTGCCGAAATATAGGTAAAGAGCGTGACGGTGAGGATGTATGCCGCCATGAGCCTTTTCTTATGTCCCTCAATCAGCCACTCGATGATTACTGCCGTGGCCATTATGCTGACAATTATTGGCGCAAAAGCGATGATTCGCACCGCCTTGATCGGTAAGGAGATGTGCATCCAGTGGAAGATATTTATGTAGGGAATTGATATTAAGACGAATATGCAGTCACGCAGCCAATGTCTTCGACGTAGGTCTGGCACCGAGAGTCGGAATAGGGCAGTGAGCAGGAAGATGATGCAGATGACAAGTTGCATGTTGCGATACCACTCCGAGAAGTTTGTACGCTCGTTCTGCATTACCTCTGCCGACATCGCCATAATGAGCATTATGCTTGCGGCAAGAGAGATGGTGTTGAGGGCGTTGGCTACGGAGTCGAGAATCTTGTGTTGTGTTGCCATTTGTTTCGAGTTTAGAGAAAACAAGATGGACGAGGAGTCAAAATTGGTGCCGATGTAAATTTTGTTGGTTTTTTCTTCCAAAATATTTGCAGACTACGAAAAAATACCTATCTTTGCACTCGCATTTAAGCAATGGCGGGATAGCTCAGCTGGTTAGAGCGCATGATTCATAATCATGAGGTCGAGAGTTCAAGTCTCTCTCCCGCTACAAAAAAAATGATTAGGAGTGATTTTTATCACTCCTATTTTTTTGTAGCGGGGAGAGACCGTGTGTTACCCACCCCCTAAATCCCCCTCCTGTGAGGGGGACTTATATTTTCATGCAGTGTTGGGCTGTTTCAGGAGGTAGAGGCTCACGGAGCGAAGTAAGTCTCTCGGGGAGAGACGGTGTGTTACCCCCCCCCTAACTATCATCAAACAAAAAAACGCTTGGCAGTTATCTGCCAAGCGTTTCACGTCTATATTAGCGAGTGTTATGCGCCAATTTCGAGTGCGCCATATATTGGCGTCATTGTACTTATTGTCGAGAATATGCTTATTTGATCCTTATAATGGATTGATTGCAACATATATCTTTGTAATGATATTTTCTGCGTTATAGTAGAATCTAACCTCATACCCCTCGTACGGATAGTCGGCTATCTTCCAATCCTTGAAAGCAATGGCATCTTCGCTGTAATTTACTTGTACGTCGGAGAATGTTCCGCCCAAGCAAGGTTGCAGTCTTGATATGTTGTCACCAACTCGAATTTGTCGCCCTGGGCCTCCTATCCAGAAATGGTTAGATTTTAGAGAAGCAGCAAAGAATATGAAGTCGGACAGCTCTATAACATCCTCGTCGAAATACATTATGTATGTATTTGGTTCAATATCGTTCTCTTGCGGCTCTCTTGTAGCCAAAGGAGTTTTGTTAAGGATGTGGTACACGTCTTGTTTACTATATATATTCCCCAAAATAAGGCCATTAACATTAATATTGTTTACCTGTGCTGTTGCATTTTGTAAACACAATGCTCCAAAAAGTAATATAGAAAGTTGAATGGTTTTCATATTTATTTCATATTTATTATAACTTACAGGTTGTCGTCTGCACTATGCACATACGGATAATATTTCGCCGATGATAGGAATTGCGGCAATATGCAAAGTGTTGATTGATAACATACTATATGGAACAAATAATATAATCATAGCATGTTTAGTTCAAATATTACCTTTCAAATATACGAAAAGATTCTCTTATCTGCAAGAAAAATACCTTCTTGAACAAAAAACGCTTGGCAGCAACTGCCAAGCGTCTCACGTCTATATTAGCGAGTGTTATGCACCAATTTCGAGTGCGCCACCCTTGCCAAATACGTTGCCTACGAGGGTATCGAATACCTGTAATTTCATTGATAGATAATAGCGGTGTAGGGATATCGCACTTTTAGAAAAGCAAGGATAAATGTATCTCTTTTATTATGTTGTCATTATCGTAGTAGAACCAGACGATATAACCGTCGCTTGTGTCATTCTCTGGTCGCCAAGATTTGAAGCCGGCATATTCCCCCATATCTAAACTCTCATCTGTTAAAGTCCCTCTCAATCTTGATAATGTGGAAATATTATCACCAACCCTTACTCCTGTAAAGTTTGGAGCCTTGAATTTTCGGGTTTTTAGAGTTATGGAGAATACTTGTTTTTCTGCCCAGACAATGCGATCCTCTTCGAAATATAATGTATAGGTTTCGGGTATTGGATCTCCAAATTCAGGGTATCGAATGTCGGTTATAGGTGCATCTAAGAATGAACTGATTACAGTCTTATTTGGATATAGTCCTCCAAGTGTTATCATTTGCGAGCCAGAGCATACGCCAATATTTTCTTGTGCCATAGATATCTGAGCGAGTGCAGTCGTAAGCAATATGGTTACTGCAAGTCTTTTAATTGTGATAAACTTTTTCATATGAATAATTTATTGTTGTTTATTACCTTCTTCGTCAAAAATCGTATATATGAATTCCTCCGGATTGACTTTTTCCCCATCTATCCTAATCTCTATATGTAAATGCGCAGGACCTGCATCTGGGGAGCTAGCATTACCAGTAGTCCCAGATAGAGCAACTATCTCTCCCGCATTTATCCACTCTCCTATTTGTACATTAATGTTATTCAAATGGAAGAATTTTACTTCTAGAGTTCGGCCATCGTTAAGCGTTGATTGATAACATACTATATGGAGCAAATAATATAATCATAGCATGTTTAGTTCAAATATTACATTTCAAATATACGAAAAGATTCTCTTATCTGCAAGAAAAATACCTTCATGAACAAAAAAACGCTTGGCAGACAACTGCCAAGCGTTTTGCATTTTATATTAGCGAGTGTTATGCACCAATTTCGAGTGCGCCGCCCTTGCCGAATACGTTGCCTACGAGGGTATCGAATACCTGCGCACGCTTTGCAAGGTCGAAGAGATTGATTCTCCAACGCATAAGTTGTACGAAGTTGGTCATGTTACGCCACTGCTCACGAGATACGCCGATCTGCTCAGGAGCAACAGGAGCACCTGCGGTCTCGAAGAGGCTCTTCATCTTCTCGAAGGTGTAAACCTGGTTGCGAAGTTTCTCCTTGAACTCTGGCCAGTTGTTCTTTACACGGAGCAACTGCTCACGTACCTCCTCAGGAGACTGCCACTTTCTGTTGATCTCGGTAGGGCCGAGTTCAGGTACAGGGAAGTTCTTGAAGAGTTCGGTAGCACGAGCAACCTCCTGCTCCTTTGTAGGCCAAGCCTTAACGCAAGCGTCAACATCCAACTTTGTGAGGTCGAGTTTGAGCAACTCGTCGAAGAATGCACACATGGTAACAGTACCAACAGATACCTGGAAACCGTGCAATACCATACGATCCTCAAAAGTGTGGTGAGTCATATCGAGATAGTGGCTGAACAAGTGCTCTGCGCAAGAGAGTGGGCGAGTGTCGTTAGCAATCTGCATTGCTACACCCGACATGGTAAGACCTGCGAAGATGTTCTCAACGGCCTTTGGAGTGCGGTCTGCGATACCCTGAGCATCTGCCAATACCTCAGGAAGCATGTCCTGGATTACGTGCCAAGCAGCAGGCTGAATAGGCTCAGTGCCGAAGAGGTCAGCGATCATCCACTCTCCACCTGCAGGAATCTTAGCAGCGAGGTCAGCATAACCTGCGGTAGTAAGACGTGCAGGAGCGTTGCAGAGAACGTCAGAGTCACCGATGATTACCAGCGGAGCAGGACATACGAAAGTCTGCTTTGCACCATCCTTAACGATAGCAGAACCCGAAGCCGAGTAACCGTCAGCAGAAGCAGCCGAAGCGATACAGATGTAACGCAAGCCCAAACGGTGAGAAGCGAGTTTACAAACGTCGTTGATAACACCCGAACCTACTGCGATAGCAATAGCACCGGTCTGCTTCAAAACCTCCTCGATCATCTCAACATACTTCCACTCAGCATGGAAACTCTTGTCAGGAATCACGAACTTCTCGCAAGAAATACCCTCGGCATTCATGATGTTGTACACAGCCTCACCAGCAGCAGTCCATACGAACTGGTCGGTAATAACTACCGCTTTCTGTCCTGGGAAGAACTTGCGGAACAATGCCGGAGTGCTTTTGAGAGCACCCTGTGAAATCTCAGCGCCTTTGGTCTGACCGGCCATTTCGAGCGCTTTGTCCATTCTCTCTTTAATAGTCATAATAAACTGTTTTTATTGTGGTTAAATTTTCGTTCTGTTTTTCTTGCTTTAACACTTTTTAGTGTTATACACTCTCGCAAAGATAATATTTTTTTGGTTACGATGTTCTTCTTTCGGAAGATTTATTAGGATTTTCTTCGAGTTTCTCTGCACGGAGAGTGTGCGACTTACTTTTTATACGAAAATAAGGGATTTAGAGCGGCTCTAAATCCCTTATCTTCAATTGTAGATAGCCTATTCGTCAGTCTTGGGATGCTGATAAATGGTAATTACCTCTCTGAAACCCGCTCCCGACATTTCAGGAGTTCCGTGCTCTGTACTGTAAACCACAATATTGGCATAACGCATAGTGCCTGTATTGTTCTCTGTAACAGAGTATTGCAATTTGCTTTTGGTAGGGGTGCTTACTTTTTTAACCTCGCAACTTGGAGTATCAATACTGAGCCAAGATGTATCATACTCGTCGGAATTCATTACAAATGCAGTCCACGAGAGGTTAGTATTGATTTCAAACTTGTAAGATTCTTTATTGCCCGAGATAGTATATTTCTCTACTCCATAACCTACATCAAAAATGTATTCCATTCCTTCTTGGTCCACCCGCATGCTGCTACTGCAGTAGTAGGATTCGTTGTAAATCTGAATGTAGTCGTGTCTTGCCCAACGTTCCGGATTTGGCTCTATGGTAATCGGATAAGTATCCCACTCTGAGTCTTCTGTTTTTTCGCCTATTGTAATCCAATCGGGAAGTTTCACTTTGTAATCGGAGAGATTTGTCTTGATAGAGAGATACGTGGTTTTGCCATCGGCTGGTACTGTTAAACTCTCCTCGCCTTCGCATAGGAAATAAGCCCACGGCTCACCTTGGTCTTGGTAAACTCTTATTTCCTTGGTGTATGTTCCTATCTTTTGGTCGAAATAGTCGGGGTCTGTGATGGTAACACTGATGATAGCGTCTCGTGGCTCAGTTGTCAAGTTCTGGCTGATAGAGATTGTCAGATATGTGCCACCCGATGTAGTGCTTGATGTTTGGGTAACCGTAATCCAGTCGGCGTCTTCATTATAGTTGAGCTGATACGATGATGGGTGCACAATATCAATAGGAAATTCACCTCCGAATATATTTGCGATGATTTGCTCACGTGATAGGACCATAGGGTCGCCAAAGTCGTGAGATTCGCTACTACTACACGCTACACTTGCAAGTGCGGCAACTATTGTAAGTATGTAGTTATAAAGTCTGTTCATTGCCTCCAAGTGTTAGAATGTGAAACCGAAATGAAGATCGATGCCATAAGTATAAAAGCGATCCAAAACGAGCCTTGTTGCGCTCGAAATTTCCCGCTCGTACGCTGGGCGTGTCATAATGTTTGCACCGACTGCCAAATATAGAGAAGTTTTGGTTGTGGTGCGGAAGTCTATACCGATCTGAGGAACTAAGATTAGTCCGCTTGTTGAATATGAGACCTCGCCGCCTTCAAATGGCATTGCAAAGCGACGTTTTGTCGAGAAGCGATATCCGACAGTGCATGCAAAGAATGGCGAGCAGCGGTTGTTGATAAAGTTTACACGACCGTAGGCGAATACAGGGATGTTAAGAAGGTTGAGTGGCAGGTAGCCGTCCGAGGTTGGAGTATCATGTACGCTCGTAAGTGTCAATCCTGTGCCAAGACCTGCATAGATGAGATTATTGAACTGATAACCACCGATGTAGTTTACGCCATACATTGTCGAGAGTGCTGATAGGTCGATATTCCAATATGCCTCGACAGTGGAGCGGAATCCTTTCAGTTTTGCATCTCTCCACTTTTGGGCGTTGGCATTTCGGGTATCAATCTTTATCTGCTTCTGTATCATCGCCTCACGCTGAGCCTCCGATATTGCTTGCTCTCTCTTTTGTGCCACCAACTTCTCGGCGTGACGTTTTTCCTCCGCCAGGCGCTGCTTGTTGTCTGCGAGTTGTTGCTTTTGTTCCTCGGCTAAACGAGCCTGCTCGGCCTTTTCTGCCGCAGCCTTCTCGGCTGCAATGCGCTCATGCTCCAATCTCTCGGCAATAGCCTTTTCGGCAGCAATGCGACGCTCCTCAGCCAGACGTTGTCTCTCCTCTTCGAGGCGCTTCTTCTGCTCAGCGGCAAGACGTGCCTGCTCGGCCTTTTCAGCGGCAGCCTTCTCTGCGGCAATGCGCTTCTCCTCGGCGAGACGTTGTTTTTGCTCGGCGGCAAGACGTGCCTGCTCGGCTCTCTCGGCAGCAGCCTTTTCGGCCGCTATACGACGCTCCTCGGCCGCAATGCGATCACGTTCAGCCTTCTCTGCCGCAGCCTTTTCGGCTGCTATACGACGCTCCTCGGCTAAACGGGCACTCTCTTCGGCTTTTGCTTGCGCTTCTGCTGCGAGTCGTGCCTCCTCTTCGGCTTTGGCTTTATTGTCGTAATATTTCTTGTCGATAACTAACCTGAAAACCAGATACGAGCCATCTATCTCGGCCTGAGCAGGGAGATAACCCTCACTCGATGCCTCAATAAATTGCGTGTACGGCGAAACCATCATCTCGAATGTTCCGTCTGCGGAGGATGTTGCACTGATTGTTGAGCCTACGGCAGTGAGCGTTGCCCCTTGCATAGGTATATTTTTCTCTCCGAATACGACGCCTCGTACCGGACGAGTAGCTTGTGCTACAACACTCAGAGGAATGATGCAGCACAATGCTAAAAAGAGATATTTCTTCATCTGTGATAACTGTGGTATCTCTTATTTGCCAAGTTTCAGGGCGCCCAAAAGAGATGATCCGCCTGCTGCTTTGCCTTCGTTACCACTCTTTGGAGTCTTTGTTGACAAACTACGCAGATAGTCGTCGCCAGGGGAGCGGAAGTTGGTGTACTTTGCAGGGTATCCGCTGACGGTGATAGACTCAACCTTTCCCTCTCCGTTATACTTAACTTGCTGTTCGAGCGCTACCAATACGTCGGCATTGCCGTTAGCGATGAGTGCCTCACGTACAGCGGTATTTACGATGTTGTCAAAGCCGCCATTTACAACTGTCTGGCTTGGCAGGAAGAAGTAAGAAATCTTGGTAGGAGATACTTCGAGGTCTGCCAATATTGCCACTACGGGCTGGATAATCTGAACCTTTGAGTGGGTTGAGGTGTTGGTCAATTTAGCCATTGAAGGCGCTGTCGGAGTGGTTACAGAGCAACTTGCGAAGAGTGTTGCCACGGCAACGATTGCAAAAATCTTTTTCATACTATTGCTTATTTTTTTTAATTATACGATTTTTAAAATTACTTCTCGCCCAATATAGGCACTACAAAGATAGCATTTTTTTGTTACATTGTTATCTTGCAGGGAGATAAAAATGTAAAATATCAACGGTTAAAACCTTGTCGTGGATGTAAATTATTGTAAATAAGTTTGTTCTTGTTGTGAAAGTTTGCGTTGTAGAGCGAAAACTATTGTGTGTGAATTTTGTTTTGAGGAGAGTTTGAGGCACTTCTTTTAGGTCGGAGTGTTTGTGAAAATAAAATAAATTCCTAATTTTGTAATTCAAAGAGGTGATGAAATGTATCATTTTAGGATTGGTTTTGATAATCAAAAGTTTAATAGATTGAACATCATCCACAATGTTTTAGAGATATGGCAAAAGAACAAGTGACAGTGACCTCGCCCTTACTCCCGCCATTGGAGGAATTCACTCCATATTTGGAGCAAATCTGGAAGAGTAAGTGGATAACCAATAATGGACAATTCCATCAAGAGTTAGAGAAAGCCTTGTGTGACTATCTTGGAGTTGAGTATATCTCTCTCTTTACGAATGGAACTTTGCCGCTTATCACAGCCTTGCAAGCCTTACGTATTCAGGGGGAAGTTATTACTACACCATATAGTTTTGTTGCTACGACCCATTCAATATGGTGGAATGGGATTCGCCCTGTTTTTGTAGATGTTGATCCTATGACGGGAAACATCTCTCCGGATAGGATTGAGGCAGCCATTACGCCTCGTACTACGGCGATTATGCCTGTCCATGTATATGGTAACCCTTGTGATGTTGAGCGTATAGAGGCTATTGCCAAAAAATATGGTTTGAAGGTTATATATGATGCCGCTCACGCCTTTGGTGTTAAGGTGAATGGTGAATCAATTCTCAAAGCCGGCGATATCTCAACATTGAGTTTTCATGCTACAAAGACATATAATACGGTTGAGGGTGGAGCGCTGATTTGTCACTCTGCCGAGATGAAGCAACGAATAGATTATCTCAAAAACTTTGGTTTTGCAGGCGAGATAGATGTTATTGCTCCCGGTATCAATTCCAAGATGGATGAGGTGCGTTCGGCGTATGGTTTGGTCGCTTTGAAACATGTAGATGCAGCGATTGAGGCCCGTCGTAGGATTACGGAGCGTTATCGTGAGGCTCTGCATGATGTTGAGGGTATTCGCATGTTTGAGGAGAGAGAGGGTGTTACCTATAATTACTCTTATTTCCCAATCTTTGTAAATGAGCAGAAGTATGGAGAGAGTCGTGATGCTCTCTATTTTCGTATGCAAGAGCATCGAATATTTGGTCGCCGCTACTTCTATCCGCTTATTTCGGAGTTCTCGACCTATTGCAGCCTGCCGTCTGCATCGCCTGACAACCTCCCGGTTGCTACATGTATGGCCAACGAGGTAATATGCCTTCCTTTGCATCACGAATTATCGGATGAGGATGTAACACGAATTATTAGGATTATTAAACGAATATAGTTTTATGGGTAGTTTTTATACGCCCGAAGAGTTGGCCCAAATGGGCTTTAAGAGGGTCGGAAAAGATGTAAAAATTAGCCGCAAGGCTTCTATATACGGTATAGAGCGCATCAGTATCGGAGATAATGTGCGTATCGATGATTTCTGCATTCTTTCGGGAGATATTACCCTTGGATCGCATATTCATATTGGGGCATACGTTGCGTTGTATGGTGGTATGGGGATTGAGTTGGAGGATTATACCGGAATATCTCCTCGCACAACGCTGTTTAGTGCAATAGATGACTTTGGAGGGGATTATTTGATAGGACCTATTCATCCGGAAAATACGATAAATGTTACCGGAGGTAAGATTCTTTTGAAGCAACTATCCCAGATAGGTAGTGGCTCTACACTCTTTCCGGGGATAACCATTGGAGAAGGTACTGTTGTGGGGGCGATGTCTTTGGTTCGCACATCGTTGCCGGAGTGGGTGGTTGCGGCCGGAATCCCTGTTCGTATTCTGCGTGAACGCAAGCGAGGTGCCATCAACTATATTGGTAGATGATGACTATGGAACAGACTTTATTGGTCTCTGTGTGTACAATAACATACAATCAAGAGGACTACATAGAACAGACTATTCGAAGTATTTTGGAGCAGCGTCTTAATGTGCCTTTTGAGGTTATAATTGGAGATGATTGTTCCACAGACTCTACCGGAATAATCTGTCAGAGGTGGGCAACTGAGTATCCTGACCATATTCGTCTTCTTCCCAATAGTACAAATCTTGGAGTGATTCGTAATTTCTTTCGAGTGTTAGGAGAGGCCCGAGGAAAGTATATTGCTCTGTGCGAGGGCGATGATTATTGGTGTGATGCAGATAAACTCCAAAAGCAGGTGGATTATTTGGAGAGTCACCCTGAGTGTGGAATGGTTTATGCCCAGGTGCATCACTATAATCAAACAAATAAAAGTTTTGGTATTACGTGGGGTGGAGCAGCGGAGACAACGTTCGACTGCCTTTTGAGTGATAACTGTATCCCAACACCAACAGTTCTCTTCCGCCGAGAACTACTTGAGCGATATATCGCCGATATTGACCCCGAGAAGCAAGGGTGGAAGATGGGGGATTTCCCTATGTGGCTATACTTCTCGCAGCATAGCAGAATTCATTTTATGGCAGAGGTGATGGCCGTTTATCGAGTGTTAGAGAGTTCTGCCAGCCATTTTGTAGATTATCTTAAACGAGATGCATTCTGTGAGAGCAGTTATGATTTGCGACTATTTTTTGCTCAACGTTATACACCGGAGAGATGCCGGCAGTTGGAGGAGGATAAACTTTATTTGAGGTTTGTAACAGCGTTGGCATATCGAAATATTAAAGCCGCAAAGATTTTTTATGATACACTGCTTGAGTGGGGTGTTGATATGTCAAGTAGAGATAGAAGAAAGGCAGTGAGACGCTATCGAAGAGGTCGCATTCGTGCAATGCTAACACTGTGGAGATGTAAAGAGTAGGAAGAAGAGTTAAATAATAGTGTCTGTTGCAACTTGTCGCAACAGACACTATTGTTTTTTTGTTATGGTAGTTCGTTTTGGAATTCTATTTCTCACCTTGCAGTACCACTCGTTCGGCTACGGAGCGCAGATATGCGGCGGTCTCGGCGTCGAGTTTGGCATTGGCAGCATTTTCGCCAAAAGGCGTGCGATATATCACCTGATACGCTACGGCTGCGGCCAAGTATGAGCCGTTATACGATTGATGATGAGCATCCTTCCAATAGAGTTCGATGTCGGGGCGCTCTCGGCGAACAATTCTCCATGCGATGCCTACCGGCGATAGTTCTGTGCCAAACTGCTCAGCCTCGGCAGTCAATACCTCGATAAGACGGGATTGCATAGCCTGATAGTCAGTAAAGAATTGAGGGTATTTCTCTAAAAGATGTTCGTACTTGCCTAATGCATTGTTTCCGTGTTTGCGTCCCCATGTAATCTCGATTACAGGCTTTGCCTGCGGGCTGTATTTGCGCACCTGCTCAATCATCTTGCCCATATTCTCGGTTATGCCCATATCGTCGGGTGTTCCGTTTAGTAGAGGCTGTATGCTTTGGTCTTGCAGGAAGGCGTAGTCGTAACCTCCCTCTGCAACTACGGCACGAGAGTACTTGTTGCTCAGGTGTGCCTTCATTGTATAGCCACCCGAGATGAAGATGTCACAATCGGCATAGTGACCCTCGTGCCATGCTATCTCCTTGAAAATCATAGGGTAGGTGTAGTAGTAGGTGTAACTGTTGCCGATGAAGAGATATTTCAGCGTATCTCTCACTTCTACGTTTTTATAGCACACAATCTGGTTAAGTTGGCCACGTGACGAAGGGTTGTGAACGGTCACCGTGAGGGGCTTGTTCTCTACCTGCCGCAGACGAAAGGCGATACTTCCCTTTTTGATTGCTTTCGATAGACGTACGGCGCACCACAAGCGACGAGGGTGCTTGTCGGATGTTGTGGTTGTGTAGTTGCCTCCGTCCTTATCCAATGGCATTGCGGGCAGCCACTTTTTGCCATCAAGATATTCGAGAGCAAAGCGATGATTCTCCTCTGTCGGCGAGGTGTTGAGTTGTGTCCAGAAATCGACCACCGTGCCGGCCGGAATATTCTCTGCCGGCATCTCGAAGAGCCAATAATCGCCCTTTACAGATTCGGCTTTTGCTCCACCTTTGTCGTTGAGCGTCGCCTTTGCCACACGTCGTTTGTGGATAAAACTTAGTGAGGCCTCTCCGTATGTTGCAGGATAGATTCCCGTTTTAAGGAACTCGGCGCCCACTTTGTTCTTGTCGGAAGGCTTTGCCATGACCCACTCTGCACGAGGTGTCAAGTTTTCTGCATAGACTGCCATAGGCAGTGTAAGCAATATCAGCGGAAGGATAAGACGTTTCATATTTTGGAGTTTTAGGTTTATTCAGTTTAGTGTTGACTTTATAGTATCAGATCTTCCAATCGTACCTTTGGTACGTAGTGAATGCCATTTTGGCGATAGTAGGTATGGTCGTCGCCCTCGGCTATATCGACCAGACGAATATCTTCTGCACCACGACCTATGGCAAGCAGCATCAACGGCTCATATTTAAGGTCGAAAGCCTCTTGTACCCCCTTGCGATCAAATGCGCCTATGCAGATTCCGTTCAGACCCATCTCGGCGGCCTGTAAAAGCATACTCTGCGCCGATATGCCGAGGTCGATGTCTATCCAGCGATCCTCTGCAACGTTTGAGCAGATGATGATGTAGGCACGAGGCTCCTGCCCCTTCGGTGGCAGATGCAGGTCGGGCAGAGCGCCGCCTAAGCGGATGAATGGTAACATTTTGTCAGCCTCGTCGGTAAGCACAGGGCGGAAACGCAATGCCTGTCTGTTGAGTGCCGATGGGGTGCGTCTATTTACCTCGATAATCTTTTTCAGTTGGTCCTCACGCACTGTGAACGAGTTGTCGTAACTGCGGTGACTGCGGTTTTTGAGCAACAGCCTTGCGAGCGTAGCGATAGGCTTGTGTATTGTCTGAGGGCGGGAGTGGTACTCCTCCATCTTCTTTCCTAAATAGTCGTCTGCCATAATTTTGTAAATCTTATTGTTTACAAAAATAGGAAAAATCTTGGATAAAAAGAGCGTTGATATTATTTTTGCAATCTAAATAATATTTTGACTATGAGTGTTGCTTCATATTTGTCGTCGGCTCACGATACGGCATTCTCGTTCGAGGTGCTTCCTCCGGTGCGAGGAAAGAGTATCGAGAGCGTGTACAATACGATAGAGAGATTGCTGCCATTTTCTCCGGCATATATCAATATCACAACCCATCGTTCTGAGGTCGTGTACCGAGAGGTGTCGGAGGGTGTCTTTCAGCGTACTACGGAGCGTGTGCGTCCGGGTACTGTTGCCATTGCTGCCGCATTGAAGGGACGTTATGGTGTGCCGACAGTCCCTCACATTATTTGTAGCGGATTCTCTCGCTCGGAGTTGGAGAACGAACTCATAGACCTCTCATATCTCGATATTACCGACTTGCTGGTGCTTCGTGGCGACCGTGCCAAGGGCGAAAGTACGTTCCGCCCGGAGGCTGACGGACATCTCCATGCGGTGGATTTATGCCGTCAGGTTGAGGAGTTTAATAGCGGTCGTCTGCTTGACGGCTCTGCACACGAGGCTAATTTCTCCCGGTTCTCGTATGGCGTTGCGGGTTATCCCGAGAAACACGAGGAGGCGATGAATATAGATATGGATATCGAGCATTTGAAGGCAAAGATTGATGCCGGAGCAGAGTATGTCGTTACGCAGATGTCCTTCGACAATAGTCGCTTCTTCGATTTTGTGGAGCGCTGCCGTTGTGCCGGTATTACAGTGCCGATTATTCCTGGAATTAAACCGCTTACATCGCTTACTCAGCAGGCATTGTTGCCAAAGACCTTCCATATCGACTTGCCGCAGGAGTTGGCGGCTGAGTTGCGTAGGTGCAAGAGCAATGACGATGTCAAGGCGTTGGGTGTAGAGTGGGGTATTGCACAGGCTCGTGAGTTGAAGGCTGCACGTGTGCCGAGCATCCACTTCTACTCGATGAACGCCTCAGCAAGTATAGAACAGATTGCAAAAGCAGTGTATTAGTATGAAGACTCTCTCCGAGATACTTTCCCGACGCATCATGTTGCTTGATGGCGCAATGGGTACGATGATTCAGCGCCACAACCTTACAGAGGAGGATTTTCGTGGCGAAGAGTTCTCGGTGCATGGTGTGAAGGTTGCCGGCAATAATGATTTGTTGGTGCTGACTCGCCCCGATATTATTGCGGGGATACATCGAGAGTATCTTGAAGCGGGTGCCGATATTATAGAAACCTGCACCTTTAATGCGCAGCGCATATCTCAGCAGGAGTATCAGACGGCAGATTGTGTTCGCCGAATAAACCTTGAAGCGGCACGCCTGGCACGAACGGAGGCCGATCGTATGAGTGCGCTTACACCCGAAAAACCACGCTTTGTAGCCGGCTCTGTCGGCCCTACGGGTCGAACTTTGTCGATGTCGCCAGATGTCGATAATCCTGGTTATAGGGCCATCGATTTTGATACGCTCAAAGAGGCCTATGTCGAGCAGATGGAGGCCTTGATTGAGGGCGGAGTCGATTTGTTGTTGGTGGAGACGGTTTTCGACACGTTGAATGCCAAGGCAGCGTTGGATGCTGCTCGAACAGCCTTCCGAAATAGTGGTGTAACTCTGCCTATAATGCTCTCGGTAACCGTTGCCGACCGTTCGGGTCGCACGTTGTCGGGTCAGACGTTGGAGGCACTGCTCGCCTCGGTTGCCCATGTCGATTTGTTAAGCGTTGGTCTTAATTGTTCGTTTGGTGCGGAGCAGATGATGCCTCACCTGAGAACACTCTCCGATATTGCTCCTTGCTATATCAGTGCATACCCGAATGCGGGACTCCCTGACGAGATGGGCCACTACGACCAGACTCCGCAGATGATGGCCGACAATGTGCGTCGCTTTGCCGATGCCGGGTTGGTAAATATCGTTGGTGGCTGTTGCGGATCAACCCCCGACCATATCCGAGCAATGGCTCAGAGCCTTGCAGACGTTACTCCACGTGCTTTGCGAGAGGGACGATTACCGTGGCTGTCGGGCTTGGAGGGCTTTGTTACCAATGGCGCATTTGTGAATGTCGGCGAGCGATGCAATGTTGCGGGTAGCCGCAAGTTTTTGCGCCTGATTAAAGAGGGTAGTTACGATGAGGCACTCTCAATAGCCCGAGCACAAGTGCGTGATGGAGCCATGGTATTGGATATAAATATGGATGATGCGATGCTCGATGCCGAGCAGCAGATGTCGCATTTTCTGCGCCTTATGGCCTCTGACCCGGAGATTGCACGACTGCCTTGGATGGTTGATTCGTCACGTTTTGAGGTTATAGAGAGGGCTCTAAAAAATATTCAGGGTAAGGCAATTGTAAACTCACTCTCTCTCAAAGAGGGCGAGGAGTTGTTCTTGGAGCGAGCCGGCCGAGTACGAGAACTTGGCGCAGCATTGGTTGTTATGGCCTTTGATGAGCAGGGACAGGCGACCACCTATGAGCGTAAGATTGAGGTCTGCGCACGTGCTTACCGACTCTTGACCGAGCGTCTCGGTTTTCCTGCTTCGGATATAATTTTTGACCCTAATATACTGACTATTGCTACCGGTATAGTGGAACACGATAGTTATGCGCTCGATTTTATACGTGCTACACGCTGGATTCATGAAAATCTGCCATCGGCACGTGTCAGTGGCGGAGTCAGTAACCTCTCATTCTCGTTGCGAGGTAATAACTATCTGCGAGAGGCGATGCACGCCGTCTTCCTCTATCACGCTATCGAGGCGGGTCTGGATATGGCTATCGTCAATCCGTCGGCGGCGGTTATGTACGAGGATATTGCACAACCTCTGCGTGAGGCGTTGGAGGATGTGGTGCTGTGCCGTCGTGCGGATGCTACCGAGCGATTGCTCGCCATGGCGGAATCTTGTCGTGGAGAGGCGGTTGCGACGGAGGGTGTACAGGTGCAGAATAGGCAGGAGATAGAGTTGGAGGAGCGACTCGTGCAGGCTTTGCAGCGAGGCGATACCGAGTTCTTGGAGGATGATATTAAGGAGGCGTTGCAAAAGTATGACACCCCGTCGGCCATTATCGAGGGGCCACTGATGCGTGGAATGACGATGGTGGGCGAGTTGTTCGGACAGGGTAAGATGTTCTTGCCGCAGGTAGTTAAGACGGCACGCACAATGAAGTGCGCAGTCAATATTTTGCAACCATATATCGAGCAGTCGCAGGTGGCAAGTGTGGCTTCGAATGGTCGCTATCTGTTGGCGACGGTCAAGGGCGATGTTCACGACATTGGAAAAAATATCGCAGGTGTAGTGTTGTCGTGCAATGGTTTTCAGGTTATAGACCTCGGTGTTATGGTTCCTTCTCAGGATATTGTGAAGGCGGCATTGGAGAATAAGGTCGATTTTATCGGTTTGAGCGGACTCATTACCCCGTCTTTGGATGAGATGTGCAATACCGCTAAGGCGTTGCAGGAGGCGGGTGTTCGTGTGCCTCTGTTTATCAGCGGAGCGACGACCTCGGCACTCCATACGGCACTCAAAATTGCACCATTGTACGATGGAGGTGTCTTCTACGTTAAGGATGCGTCGCAAAATCCGGTGTTGGCTATGCAACTCTCCTCGTCGGAGCGAGATAGAGTGCTAAGTTGTAATCGATTCGAGCAGGAGCGCTTGCGTAGAGAGTATGCCGAGCGAGCGAAAGGGGTAATTGCCGAGCAGTCAATGACCTTGCACCGTAAAGCGATTGATTGGGCGGCAGAGAGTATTGTTGCACCGACTTTTGATGGTGTGAAGACTATCGAAGATATTGATATAACAACGGTTGTCCCTTATATAAATTGGATTCAGTTCTGTAACCTTTGGGGCGTTCGTCATGACTCGGAACAGGGTAAGCAGATACGCCGTGAGGCAGAGGACCGTCTTGCACGTATCGCTGCCGACCACCATTTGGTGGCACGAGTAGGCCTTTTCAAGGCCTATGGTACCGACTCTGCAATCGTTGTCGAACATTCGGCAGGCTGCGCTTGCTGTGGCGGAGGCCACCAGCAGACAACTATTGCTACGCCACGCCAGACTCGTCTAAATAGCGAAGGTGAGGCACTCTCGCTTTGTGACTTTGTTGCTCCGCAGGGTTTTAACGACCACGTTGGAGTGTTTGCTATCACGCTTTCTCACTCATTTGTTGAGGAGTTGGAGCAGTTGAAGCAGGCGGGCGAGCAGTACGAGTCATTGCTCGTGCAGAGTCTCGGAGATAGATTGGTGGAGGCAGCCAGCGAGTGGCTTCATTCCGAGGTGCGCACGCATTTGTGGGGCTATGCTGCCGATGAACAAATTACGCCAAAGGAGATGTTTGCCGCTGCGTATCAGGGCATTCGTCCTGCTGTCGGCTATCCCTCGTTGCCTGACCAGCGCACAATCTTCCCGTTAGCAAAATTGCTCGATGTGGAGAGTATCGGCATTACGCTGACCGAGAATGGCGCAATGTATCCTCAATCGTCACTCTGCGGCCTTTATATCGCCTCGGCCCACGCACGATACTTTGTATTGTAAGGATTTATAGTTCAATAAACTCCCACGTGTTGCCTACTATTTCGAGGTAGCGCAAGAATTCATCTCGTGATATCACTACTGTGCCTCGGCTGTCGTTAGGGTGGAAACTGAGGCTTGGGGCATTCTCCAAGTTTTTGTCCAGGAAGAGGTGAGTGTGATTCTCCTCGTCGTTGATAAGCCCGAATGGAGATACCGAACCTGGCTCCAAACCGAGATAACGCTCCATACGCTGTGGCGAGGCGAAACTCAACTTGCCCTGATGTAGGTGGTGTTCGAGGTCATGAATGGCCATATCTTGGTCGCAGTTGAAGCAGACCAAGTAGTGGCGGTTACCCTTGTGATTGCGGAAGAAGAGGTTTTTGCAATGTACTGAACCATCATTTCGCCAATACTGCTTGGCAATCTCAATAGTCGGTGACTCAGGATGAAAATAGACCTCGTATTTAATGTCGTGCGAGTCAAGAAACTCAAAGACCTTCTTGCTGCGCAATTCTAACTCTTCCATATTATTTGTGTTCTGCTACCCAATTTGTCAGGTCAACGAATTGGGCCACCGATAACTGCTCGGCTCGGGTGGTAAAGAGTGGATGCTCGGCACCTCCGAAGTCTCCAAAGACAGAGCGCAGCGAATTGCGCAACATCTTGCGACGCTGGCCGAACGAGGCCTTTACTACCTTGATAAAGAGGGCTTCGTCACAGCCGAGAGTCTTGGTCTGGTTTCTGCGCAGACGGATTACGGCACTTTTGACCTTTGGCGGCGGATTGAAAACCTTCTCCGATACGGTGAAGAGATACTCTATGTCGTACCAAGCCTGTAAAAGTACGCTTAAAATACCATACTCACGTGAGCCCGGCGGCTCGGCAATGCGAACTGCCACCTCCTTCTGAATCATACCCACGCACTCTGGCACGAGGTCACGATTTTCGATAACCTTAAAGAAGATTTGTGAAGAGATATTGTAAGGGAAGTTGCCTATGATGCGCACGCCGTTGGCAAAACGCTCGTGCAGATCCATCTTCAAGAAGTCTCCCTCGATAAGTCTTGGTGCAAATTCTGGATAGTGTTCGTGCAGATATACAACGCTCTCCGAGTCTATCTCTGCACCATAGGTCACAATGTCGTTGCGACGAAGTAAGTACTGCGTCAGCACACCCATACCGCAACCTACCTCCAATGTGGGGTATGGCGCCTCTTGGCTGCCTCCGCTGAGGGCGTTACATATCTTTTGTGCTATATTGAGGTCGGTCAGGAAGTGTTGGCCGAGTGCTTTTTTTGCTCTTACTTCGGGCATAATTTTATAAAAAGGTATTTAGTTTCCCGCCTCGCACAAGAACTTGATGCGTACCAGGCGGATCTCCTCCTCAGTGTAGTCGCTACCCAACTCGGCAATCGCCTCATCCAAAGAGTCGCTTTCGGCATCCTCCTTGAAGTAAAGGTATATATCCTCCACCTTGTCCTCATCCATGTAGTTATTCAAGTAGTATTGGATATTGAGGCGTGTACCCGAATTAACGATTGCCTCTATCTCGGTGAGCAACTCATCGAACGACAGACTCTTCGCTCTGGCAATATCCTCAAAGTCCATCTTGCGGTCGATGGATTGGATGATAAATATCTTGTTGCCGGCCTTGTTTGCTACCGACTTTACGACCATATCCTGCGGACGGATGATGTCCTTCTCTTCGACGTATGCCTTGATGAGTTTGATGAACTCCTCGCCAAACTTCTTCGCCTTACCTGCACCTACGCCTGAGATATTCTGCATCTCCTCGATAGTGATAGGGTATTGGATAGACATATCTTCGAGCGACGGATCCTGGAATATTACGAAAGGTGGCAGGTCGT
Source organism: Alistipes sp. (assembly GCA_045659425.1). Taxonomy (GTDB): domain Bacteria; phylum Bacteroidota; class Bacteroidia; order Bacteroidales; family Rikenellaceae; genus Alistipes. The sequence goes on from JAZOWW010000022.1 coordinate 39,887, forward strand.
GTTGCTTGGCAACCTTCTTGCGCAAATCTTTGAGCATCGCAAACAACTCTTCATCTGCTGCACCTCCGCCGTGTGACGGAGCAACATCTTGCGCTCGCTCGTCATCCTCATAGTTGCGGTCCTCGGCAACCTTTACCGTCTTTGGCTTGGCGATAAACTCCTCGCCGGCAGCGGTAATAGAGATAAGACCGTAGTTCTCGATATTCTTGTCTATCAAGCCCATGATAAGACCCTGGCGCACAATCGCACTCCATAGTGCCTCGGACTTCTCGTTTCCAGCACCGAAGTAACGATTCTTGTTGTGGCCATAACTCTTTATGTTGGCAGTAGTCTTGCCCAAGAGCAGGGTAATCAGGTGATCAATCTTGAACTTGTCGCCAATCTCTTTCAGGGCCTTCAATGCTAAGACGAGTTGCTGCGTTACATCTATGCGAGGACGTGGCTGGCAACAGTTGTCGCATGAGCCGCAGTTGTCCTGCGTGTACTCCTCTCCGAAATAGTGCAGGAGAGAGTGTCGGCGACACATCGAACTCTCGGCATATGATTGAGTTTCAAGCAAAAGCAACTTGCCAATCTCCTGTTCGGCCACCGGCTTGCCTTGCATGAACTTCTCCAACTTCTGAATATCCTTGTAACTATAAAAAGTTAGACAAAAACCCTCGCCGCCATCACGTCCGGCACGGCCTGTCTCCTGATAATATCCTTCCAACGACTTCGGAATGTCGTAGTGAATCACAAAACGTACATCCGGCTTGTCGATACCCATACCGAAGGCGATTGTCGCTACAATCACATCGACACCCTCCATCAAGAAGGCATCCTGATTGTCGGCACGAGTCTGCGCATCCATACCTGCGTGGTATGGCAGAGCCTTTATACCGTTGGCAACGAGCAACTCAGCCAACTCCTCAACCTTCTTTCTGCTCAAACAATATATAATACCGCTCTTGTTCGGATTTTGCTTTATGAAGCGGATAATATCTCTATCGGGATCGTTCTTTGGACGCAACTCGTAATAGAGATTCGGACGGTTGAACGACGATTTGAATACCGTAGCATCTGCCATTCCGAGGTTCTTCTGGATGTCCATCTGCACCTTCGGTGTTGCGGTTGCCGTGAGTGTAATCAACGGAGCCTGACCTATGTCGTTAATGATAGGGCGGATTCGACGATACTCCGGACGGAAGTCGTGTCCCCACTCCGAGATACAGTGTGCCTCGTCAATGGCGTAGAACGCATTCTTGATTTTGCGCAGGAAGGCTACGTTGTCCTCCTTTGTGAGCGACTCCGGAGCAAAGTAGAGCAACTTGGTTTTTCCTGCCAATACATCTTCACGAACCTGTTGAACGGCATTTTTATTGAGTGACGAGTTCAGGAAGTGCGCAATGCCCGGATTGTCGGAAAATGTTCGCATTGCATCGACCTGATTCTTCATCAGTGCAATCAGTGGAGAAATAATTATGGCAACACCATCCATCATCAAGGCCGGGAGCTGATAGCAGAGTGATTTTCCTCCACCCGTAGGCATCAGAACGAATGTATCTCGTCCGGCCAACAGGTTGAGAATAACAGCCTCCTGATTCCCCTTGAATGAGGAGAAACCGAAGTGTTCTTTGAGTTTCTGATATATTAACTCTTTGTCTGTCAGGTTTTGTGCCATTGCTCAAATTGTGATTAGTTATGCCTAAAACAGCAAAAACTTACTCAAAGATAGTGAAAATTTGCGAAAAAGCGATAACTTTGTAAAAAAATAAGAGAAAAAATATTTTCGATATATGCGACTTTATACAAGCGAACTTGTCAAAAAGTATAAATCAAGAACCGTGGTTGACCACGTGTCGATAGATGTGCGTCAGGGCGAGATTGTAGGTTTGCTCGGTCCTAACGGAGCGGGTAAGACAACCTCTTTTTATATGATTGTAGGATTGATTAAGCCTAACGAGGGACGTATCTTTTTGGAGCATGACGACGGAAAGGTTGATGAATTGACCTCGCTGCCCGTATATAAGCGTGCGCAGTTGGGTGTGAGTTATTTGGCTCAGGAGGCATCGGTATTTCGTCGTTTGAGCGTAGAGGATAATATCCGTGCAGTGTTGGAGATGACCTCATATACGAAAGAGTATCAGAGAGATCGTTTGGAGTCGCTGATTGAGGAGTTCCGCCTGCAAAAGGTGCGCAAGAGTTATGGTAACCAACTCTCGGGAGGTGAGCGTCGTCGTACGGAGATTGCTCGTGCTATTGCCATCAATCCTTCGTTCGTGTTGCTCGATGAGCCGTTTGCGGGAGTTGACCCTATTGCAGTGGAGGATATCCAGAGTATCGTTGCCACTCTTAAAAGTAAAAATATAGGTGTTATAATCACGGACCATAATGTCGATGAGACGTTGGCTATCACCGATAGAACTTACTTGCTCTACGAGGGTAAGATTCTTAAAACGGGTACAGCCGAGGAGTTGGCTAACGATGAGATGGTACGTCGAGTCTATCTGGGTAAGAACTTTGAGTTGAAGAAAAATCACCGATTCGAATTATAATGGATAAATCCGTCGCCGGTGGGCGTGTTGCAGGAGTTGTCACGCCGCCTTGTTCAAAGAGTTATGCGCAGCGAGCCCTTGCGGTATCGTTGCTCGCCAATGGAGAGAGTCGCCTCCGCAATATAGATTTCTGTAAAGATACCCTTTCGACAATAGGCTGTATTGAGAGCCTGGGAGCCGAGGTTGTGCGTTATGATGCCACGACGTTGCTCGTGCGTGGCGGTCTGAAACCAAAGTCGGATACGTTGTTTGTCGGAGAGTCGGGATTGGCAACACGCCTTTTCACACCGATAGCATCGCTCTGCTCTACACCACTTGTTATACGTGGCGAGGGTACGATTCTGCATCGCCCTATGGATATGATGATTGAGCCTTTGCGTACGCTGGGAGTCTCGGTGCGTGATGGTGGAGGCTATCTGCCTATCGAGGTATGCGGCCCTATGCGTGGCGGCGAGGTTGAGGTCGATGGCTCTATTTCGTCACAATTTGTTACGGGACTGCTCCTTTCGTTACCGTTGGCTGCCGAGGATACGGTTGTTAGGGTACATCAGGCTGTGTCGAAGCCTTATCTTGATATGACGATAGATATGGCAGCAAACTTTGGTGTTCGTATCGAGCACAATGATTATTCAGAATTCTTTGTTGAGGGTGGACAGACCTACAAACCTTCCGATGTCGCTATCGAGGGCGATTGGAGTGCTGCTGCGATGTTGCTTGTAGCAGGTGCAGTAGCGGGCGAGGTTACTCTGCGCAATGTTTCGATGCTCTCCAAGCAGGCGGATGTCGCTATCTGCGACGCTTTGGTGCGAGCGGGAGCCAATCTTATAAGCGAAGAGTCTGCTATCACGGTCGCACATCGTCCGTTGCAGGCCTTCGAGTTTGATGCTACGCAATGTCCTGACCTATTCCCTGCATTGGCAGTTTTGGCTGCTGCTGCCGAAGGTGAAAGCGTTATTGTCGGAACGTCACGTTTGGAGCATAAGGAGAGCAATCGTGCGGAGGCTATTCGTAGCGAGTTTGGTCGTCTTGGTATAGATGTCGATCTATCGCACGACAATATTATGAAGATTCGTGGCGGAGAGATACGCAGCGGTGTGGAGGTTGACAGCCACGCTGACCACCGTATGGCAATGGCTACGGCTACGGCGGCACTGCTTACGGATGGAGAGGTGCTTGTCAAGGGCGCAGAGTGTGTATCGAAGAGTTATCCTGACTTCTTCGAGGCGCTGGATTCAATACGTGTAAAATAGAGTCTATGCATAATAGTTTTGGAGATAAAATACGAATTTCGCTCTACGGCGCTTCTCATGCTCCGCAGATAGGTGTCCGCATTGAGGGTGTTCCGCAGGGATTGCCACTCTCGGTGGAGGACTTCGAGGAGGATTTGGCACGTCGTCGTGCCGGAGCAAAGGGAACCACAGCACGCAGAGAGAGCGATATTCCCAATATTATTTCGGGTGTTGCGAATGGAGTGACTACGGGCGAGGTGGTTGAGATAACCTTTGCTAACAGCGATACCCGCTCGCACGACTATTCGCAGTTTAAGCATCATCCAAGACCTTCGCACGTGGACTTAACGGCACGCCATAAATATGGCGAGGAGTTCGATTTGCGTGGCGGCGGAATATTTTCGGGCAGATTGACGGCTGTGCTGGTTGCGGCAGGTGTCGTTGCTAAGAAAATGATTCCCGAGGTTAAGTTATCGACTCGCATTGTCGAAATCGGTGGCGAGCGAGATGAGGAGCGCTTTGCCGAGGTTGTCGCTGCGGCACAGGCCGACGGTGACTCTGTCGGTGGAGTTGTGGAGTGCGTTGCCGAGGGCGTGGAACGAGGTGTGGGAGAGCCATATTTTGATTCGGTGGAGAGCGTTATTGCCCACCTGCTCTTCTCGGTACCTGCGGTCAAGGGCGTGGAGTTTGGAAGCGGATTTGAGGGTGTGCGTCTGCGTGGCTCGCAACGAAATGATGTTATCATAGATGCCGAGGGGCGAACTGCAACAAATAATGAAGGTGGTATAAATGGAGGTATTGCGAATGGTAATCCGATAGTTGTTCGTGCAGCCATAAAGCCTACGCCAAGCATATCACGAGAGCAGATGACCTACGATTTTGAGCAGGAAGAGGTTGCTCCTCTTATTATAAAAGGCCGACACGATGCCTGCATCACGCTTCGAGCCGGAGTTGTTGTCGAGGCGGTGGTGGCTATTGCGCTTGCCGAACTGAAACTGCAAAAGAGGGGTTAGTGATGGCGACACGCAGAGAAATGGTCTCCGAGATACGTCGAGTTGTGGCGGCACTTTATGAGCCGCATGAGGCTGAGGCGATAGCACGTGAGGCGGTTTGCCGACTCACGAATGTGAATTTTTCTCAACTTGTTGTCGGCTACGATGAAGAGTGTGATGTACCGGAGTTTCATTCTGTTGTTAGCCGTCTTGCTGCCGGAACACCGGTGCAATATGTTACGGGAGTTGCCGAGTTCTGCGATATGGATTTCGAGGTTCGGGATGGTGTGCTTATCCCTCGTCCCGAGACCGAGGATTTGGTCTTTCTTATAGAAAATAATGTACCGAGCGGGGTGCGTATTCTGGATGTCGGTACGGGTAGCGGAGCGATTGCCGTATCGTTGGCCGCACGCATTAAAGATGCGAAGGTCGAGGCGCTCGATATTTCCGATGTGGCGCTTGATGTTGCCCGCCGAAATAGTCTTAAAAATAGTGTAGATATTCGCCTTCATAAGGCTGACGCTTTGGCTGACTTCTCTGCGTTAGGACAGTTCGATGTTATTGTGTCAAATCCACCGTATGTACCTCAGTCGGATTTGGATACAATGCCACTTAATGTGCGTGATTATGAGCCGCATACAGCATTGTTTGTGCCTGACAATGATGCACTCTGCTTCTATCGCTCGATAGCCGAGAACGGGCAGAAGATGCTCTCTGATAGAGGATTGCTTTTCTTTGAGATATACGAGCATTATGGCGAGCAGACCTGCGCAATGTTGCGAGATATGGGCTACCGTGATGTTACGTTGTTGCGAGATAGATTCGATAAACCGAGAATGGTATGGAGCCGAAAGTAAAACGAACAAAGAGTGCGGAGCAGGCGGCCTCGTCGCTGATGCAACTATGTGCTCGAGCCGAACGCTCGTCGGGCGACGCTCTGCGCTTGATGCGTAATTGGGGGCTCTCGGATGCCGAAGCGCAACGAGTCCTCGATAAACTGATTGCGAGCAGGTTTATTGATGATGAACGCTATGCCGGAGCATTTGTTCGAGATAAGAGCCGTATTGCAGGGTGGGGCGCATATAAGATTGCTGCTGCACTGTATCGTAAGGGGGTGAGCCGAGAGATTGTAAATAGGGCGCTGCAACAGTTGGATAGTCAGACGAGTACAAAGCAGTTGAAGGAGTTGCTTGCAAGAAAACTGCGCACCATAAAGGCCAAATCTGCGGCCGAGGCTCGTGCCAAACTTGTGCGCTATGGAGTGGGTCGAGGTTTCGCTATCTCGGAGGTATGCGAGTGCGTTGAGCAGATGGTTGTGGATGAGGATTAGTCGTCGTATCCTTCGGAAATCTCCTCCCAACTATATTTATCCTCGATAATTCTGTTAATCATATATTTTGCCACGTGGCACTCTTCGCACCGGCGGTGGGCGCAATACTCCGTTGCTATTTGTAGTAGAGCCTGACTCTCGAATGCATTCTTTGCCTTAATGCCGTACTTTGCCCAGCGGCGAGTATATGTATTCTCCTCAGGTGGCAGACCTTCCAACAGAGATAGCGAATTGTAGATAAGATTTTGGTTGCCTATGTGCGTTCCATAGGCATATTGAAGTTGCGCAACGAGGTTGATACCCAGCAGAAAACTCTTTTGTTTGCCTATGCGCAACACTCGCTCGGTGTCGGTCGTGGATGGGAACAGTTGCGATGTCCAATATGGGGATGCACTTACGCAGAATAGTTGCTCAACATCGCTGTTGCTACGGCAATCGAGTATGGAGTTGGTTATGAATGGCATCTTGTTGATAAGCGTAGCAATCTGAACCAATCGCAAAACGGGATGGTTGTACGGCATCGAACTATTGGTGTGCCATACGCTGAGAGACATCACTTTCAGGGCGTGCTTGCTCTTTAAGAATTGAAACTCCTGCCTTAGGCGCTTCGTGTAGTCATCCTCCTTGCAGATGTTCAGCAATCCCGATACACCTAACAGCAGAGTTTCGAGTCTTAGCGTAGATTCTCGCTCACGTAGTAATATTCGGTACGGAAGGGTGTCGGCGAGCGTCTCATATGCCTTGCGATTTGCGCCGATGTCTATCGAGCGGAGCATAACTTTGTAGAAGGTCTGATCCCACGACTTGTATCCCTCCTCGTAGATCTCCATAATCTTTCGGTGCTTGCGCATCATTCTGTCGTAGCCAGCATCGGTATAGATACGGCAACGCTCCAAGGAACTCATCTTTTGCAGAAATCTTCCGCAAGCGAGAGTTTCGGCACCAGCGCTTAGATTTGCTATGAGTTGATTATGGTCGTCCAACATCTTGAAAACGCTGTCGAATTTTAGAAGGCATCCACCAATCTTCGCATAAAATCAAACAGGGCACGGCTTGGACGGTGGTGGCTCTTCCAATAGCGGAATCTCTCCATGCGCTCCGGTATAAGGCGGTCGAGCAGGGCTACAAAGTAGTATATTCCGCAGTCGAGTAGCAGTGCCAATGCAATTACGACGTAGAATTGCACATCAATCGAAAGATCGGCCTTTACGCACAGCCACCATCCATATACTACCAGCAGGTTGAGCAATGAAACGAATATGGCAGTACCGATATGCGAAACTCCTAAACCGATGAATAGGTGGTGCAGGTGGGTCTTGTCGCCCACAAGCGGCGACCCTCCCTTTATGATGCGTGCGGTCATTACTCGCAGAGTGTCAACGACGGGTATTGACAACATTGCCAATGCGAAGGCAACCAAACCAAGATGCTCCTCCTGTGCGATGACGCTGTACGAAGGATTGGAGATAATCTCCATTACGAATACCGACAAAACAACGCCCATAAGTAGCGAGCCGCCATCGCCGACAAACATCTTCGACTCGATGCCGAAAGCGTTGTGCAGAAGGAACGGAATCAACGCTCCGATAGCCGATACTGCAAGAATGAAGAGCGGATAGTCGCCTGCCTTCAAAAATATTGAGGCGAAAATCGAGCATACGCTGATGCTGAATATCGAGAACAGACCATCTACTCCGTCAATCAGATTGAGTGCATTGATAATACCCACTACGGCAATAACTGTTAGCGGTGTGGAGATCGCCTCCGGTAACTCATATATGCCCCACAATCCGTGGAAGTTGTTGAGTGACAATCCGCTGATGTATATGAGTATCAGTGCCGTGAAAATCTGCATCACGAGTCTCAACTTCGGAGATATATCCAATACATCATCCAGCGCTCCCACGTATGCCATTGTCAGCATACAGCCAAAGATTACAAATAGAGAGGAGCAGTCGGTGATGATGCACGAACATACTGTGCCAAGCATAATACCGAAGAGGATAGCAATGCCGCCCAAAACCGGTACGGGGCGTATTTGCAATTTACGGGTATTGGGATTATCGACAATATTTTTTGCCTTGGCAAATCGTACCAAGTAGGGATGTATCAAGGTTACTGCAATGAAAGATATGCAGAATGGAAGTAGTGTCAATAGAATATTTGTCATACGTTCGGTTCGGTATTAGTAAAGCAAAGATAATAAAAAAAACTATAAAAACAATTTTAGTCTTATGTTCTTATAAGATAATAGAGCCTGCATAATGTTAAATTTTATTTATATGCTCCTATAAAACCTGCCTCAATATTGCGCTAATCAAAATTAGTAATTAACTTTGTAGTGCAGTCCTTGGATTGTGGACATAATTAGTGAAAGTGCTTTTCGCTATCCTAAGTAATAGAATTTGGTGATTTTAAGAAAAGAGAAATTCGAATTATTTGATAAGTGAAAATCAGCCTCACGCTTTTTATATGTATAATCATCCTATTCGAGGCTGTAGGGAAAGATAAAAACAGTTAATATCATGAAGGAAAATTCTGAAATTAGACAAGATTCTCTTGCGTTGCTGAAGGGAAATTGGGGCTCGGCCCTGGTAATCACTCTTTTATTCCATATGTTCATCTTCGCTTGTAGCATCGTGGCTATAATCCTTGGCTCGGCGTTAAGTCCTGCATATAGCGAGAATGTCCTGGGGGATATATTTTCGCTTATCGTCACGGTGTTTGTTTACTATCCAATGGTGTTTGCTGTGGCAAAACTTTTTCTACATTTCGTGCGACAGGAGCAGCCGCTGGGTGTAAACTCTATCTTCAAAGGCTTTTCGTCGCCTTACTTCAGTAAGGCCGTGGTTTCATACTTGCTGATTAGTATCTACACTTTTTTATGGACACTGCTCCTTATTGTGCCTGGTGTCATCAAGAGTCTCGCTTATAGCCTCACTCCTTATGTTTTAATTGACAATCCTGAGCTCTCTGCCGATGAGGCTATCAATCGTAGTATGCAACTGATGCGTGGACACAAGATGCAGCTCTTCCTTATGGAATTGGGTTTTGTGGGTTTGGCACTCCTCTCACTCCTGGCTCTTGGTATTCCACTCTTGTGGCTCTATCCTTACTACCAGACTGTGTGGGCAAAGTTCTACGAGGAGGTGAAGAGCAGCAGTACGACGGTCTGCTAATAGCATGCTCTGTCTGCCACTCTATGGCTGGGTATCGTTTTCGATACCCAGTTTTTTATAAATGTGGTGATGTAAATTGACTAATGCACTACAAAAAAAACTAATGGTCACAATATAGATGTTTTTTTTTGAGGTCTAATGAATACAATCTCGGAAAAAAGTATAACTTTGTGAGTATGTTTTATTAAATCAAAAACTAAACTTACAAATAAATATAAAACAATGAAACTGAATTCTTCAAATTCGGTAATGGTTTTGGCCACTACCTTCGCCGATAAGGGCGATTGGACTCTTGAACAGCAGTTTGTGTTGCAGATGGGATCTTCGTATCTCTTTGCTCACGGACTCGGTACTCCATTGGCAAAAGATGCCGTAACAGAGATTGAGGTGCCGGCAGATGGCGAGTACACACTTTTGGTGCGTACCAAGAACTGGACAAAGCATTGGTCGGATGGTCCGACTCCGGGTATCTTCTCTGTATTGGTGGACGGTGTGGCTGACGAGGCTACATTCGGTACCGATAAGGTAAATTGGTATTGGCAGAAGGGTGGTAAATATAACCTAAAAAAGGGTAAGCACACCCTCGCATTGCACGACCTTGCGGGTTTTGACGGTCGTTGTGATGCTATCATCTTGACGCAGACCGACGAGGTGCCGGGAGACTCGCTCGAAGAGTATTTCGAGGTGCGTAAGGCGTTGTTGGGTGATAACGTTCCGGAGGATAAAGGCTCGTTCGACTTCGTTGTAGTCGGTGGCGGTATCTCGGGTATATGCGCAGCGTTGGCTGCATCTCGCCTTGGTTTGAAGGTGGCACTTATTCAGGATAGATATGTATTGGGCGGAAACAACTCTTCGGAGGTGCGAGTAGGCCTTGGAGGTCAGATTAACATCGATCCATATCCATCGCTCGGCTATCTGCTCAACGAGATTGGCCCGGATCGTATCGGTAATGCACGTGGTGCACACCACTACCAGGACGATAAGAAGATGAAGGTTGTTGCTGCCGAGCAGAATATTACACTTTTTATGGGTTACACCGTACTCGAAGTTGAGAAGTCTGGCGACTGCATTACTTCGGTAGTTGCTCAGGAGGCTACACAGCAGACACGTATCAAAGTGAGCGGTAAGTACTTCTCAGACTGTACCGGCGATGCTCACTTGGGATATATGGCCGGAGCAGAGTGCCGTATGGGACGTGAGGCTCGTTCGGAGTTTAATGAGCCGCTTGCGCCTGAGAAGGCCGACGGTATGACTATGGGCGTATCTATCGAGTGGTACTGCGAGGATTGGAATACCCCTTGCTCTTTCCCTGATTCTCTCGATTGGGGCTTGCGTCTTGATGAATATACCGTTGAGCCTGTACACCGTGCTAACTGGTATTGGGAGGTAGGTATGATGGATGATCAGGTTGCCGATGCAGAGAAGATTCGTGACTATGGTATGTATGTGGCATACTCTACATTCTCATATTGCAAGAATCGCTACTCAAAGAAAGAGGATTGGGAGTGTACACACCTTACATGGGTTTCTCATGTGTCGGGTAAGCGTGAGTCACGTCGTATTATGGGAGATTATATCCTCCGTGAGCAGGACCTCACTCGTCCAATTCGCCATGAGGATGAGACCTGTACAACTACTTGGCGTATCGATCAGCACTATCCAATGGAGAAGAATACAAAGGACTACCCTGGACAGGAGTGGCTTTCGTATGGTGTCTTGACCCCTATCGACTTCTACGCACTGCCATATCGTTGCTTCTATTCAAAAGATATCAAGAATATGTTTATGGCAGGCCGTAATATCTCGGTAACTCATATCGCACTTGGCTCTACACGTGTTATGCGTACTTGTGGACTTATAGGTGAGGTTGTAGGTATGGCTGCTGCCGTATGTGCTCGCCGTGATGCCTTCCCTCGTGATGTTTATACAACATATTTTGAGGATCTCAAAGAGTTGATGCGCAAGGGTACCGGTCGCACCGATGTTCCTTATACTCAGTTCTACCATCAGGTGGATCGTACCGGACATCAGGCAGAAGACCGTTAATTTATCGTGATAGTGCTGCATTTGCGGCACATCCCTCAAAACCCCGAATGGGACGTACAAAAGTACTACCCATCCGGGGATTTTTTTCACGATGTCCCACAACTACAACACTCTGACGATAAATTGGTTGTACGGATATATAATCTGTTTCGTTGAGTATCGCTGTATTTGCGGTATATCCCTCAACTCCCCGAATGGGACGTACAAAAGTACTACCCATCCGGGGATTTTTTCACGATGCCCCACAACTACAACACTCTGACGATAAATTGGTCGTGGAGGCGAGTGTTGAGGGGCTTTTGCGATGTGTTTAAACTTTGTTTTGATAGTAAACGGTTGAAATTTGGGAATCTGCTTTCTTTTTACTATTTTTGTACAAATTATGTGTAACCCAAATTTAAGAGTATGGAATCTACGTTAGATATCATTCTGTATTTGTGCGGAAAGACTATAACGATATTCGGAATTATATTTGCGATTCTCTATATCGCAAAACACTCAGTATTGGCAGAGTTCTTTAATAAGCGTGCGGGAATGACGATTGTTCCTTCTCGTATTATTGGTAAGGTTGAGAAACGGACTTTCGCTATTGGTGCGGTTGTTGGTGTGTTGCAGTGGATTGAAGCGATTGCTGGCGATTCGTTTATGAAAGCGCTCAATATTATCGCCCTCTTGGTGGGTGCATTCTATCTCTACAAAATGTACAAACGATTGCAAGGTACACTTGAACCTGCGGCTCTCAAATGGGCGCTCGTTTATAAAGGTTGTACACTCTGTATGTTCTATGTAGGAGGTGCGCTCCTCTCTATTGTTGCAATCCTTCTGCTTGTGGTACTTCCGATGTTCTTGAAGGGAGCAGATTACGTGTGGAACGATACATTTTCGTATAGCAATCCATCAACAGATGGTGGAGGTATCCGCACTTGTCGCACTTGTAAATATTGGGATAAAGGCTACTGCTCATTTCATAATATGGAGATGCCTCCATATGGCGGTTGTGGTAAGAATGACTAAACTATAAACCCTAAAATTCTATGACAATAATTGATTGGCTCATTGTAGCCCTCTTTTTGGGAACGCTGATGGCGATTGGATACGCCTTTTCCCGCAAGAACAAAGATGTTGAAGACTATTTCGTTGCTGGCCGTTCGATGCCGGGTTGGATTGTTGCTATCGCTGCAACAGGTACAACAATCTCGGCTGGTACATTTGTCGGCTCTCCGGAACTTGGATTCAACACCGATCTTACTTATGTGATGAATCTCATTGGTTCTATTTTTGGAGGCTCGCTGGTTGCGGCGCTTATTATGCCGAAACTCTATAAGGCGAACACCATTACCATCTATGGTTATATTGGTGAGCGCTTCGGTGAGAAATCCAAGCGTGTAAATAGTGCAATGTTTCTCCTCGGACAGTTGTTTACCTCCGGATCACGTCTCTTTATTGCGGCTATTGCTATCTCTGTAATCGTTTTCGGTGGTATCAAGTTTGACTTCATGGTATATTCGATTATCTTGTTGGGTCTTGTTTCTACTATCTATACAATGATGGGTGGAATCAAGGGTTTGCTCTATATTGACACCTTCCAGACCCTACTTATCGTCTTTACCGGTGCAGTTGCTTTGGTTATGATATACTTCTCGCTCGATATGCCTTTGGCTGAGATTTGGACATCGTTGACCGATGGCGGATGGACTAAGATTCCGGGAGCAGATGCAGGTGCACTTGCTGCTGACGGTTCGATTGTCGGCTGGCAGGAGGGTAGCAAGTTGCAAATGGTGGACTTCTCTATCAATTGGGCTTCACCATACACTGTTCTTGGTGGTATGATTGGTGTGGCATTCTTCAAGATTTGCCAATATACTACCGACCACGAGTTCGTACAGCGCCAACTTGCATGCCGTGATGTTAAGCAGGCTTCAATGTCGCTCGTTTGGTCACAACTTATCGCTTTGCCAATCGTGTTGGTGTTCCTTATGATTGGAGCGTTGTTGTTTGTGAAGTACAAGAGTGAGTTCTTGGCAACCGGCGAGATTTCTCAATTCTTCCGAGATGCACGTGACATCTTCCCGCAGTATATCAAGAACCATATCCCTGTCGGTATTCGTGGTCTTATGATTGTAGGTTTGTTGGCTGCCGCTTTGTCGAGTTTCAACTCTGCTATCAACGCAATGGCATCAAGTTTCGTGACCGACCTCTATTTGCCGTTCCGTGCCGATCGTGGTAAGGAGGTTAAGGGTGATGCCGAGCAGTTGTCATCTTCTCGTAAGATGGTATTCTTGATGGGTATGCTCCTTACAGGCTTCGCTATCGTTACTGCGGTTATGCAAGAGGCGAGCGGTTTGAACCTTGTGGACTTCGCTACGGGCGTTATGTGCTTCGCTTATGCAGGTATGATTGGTGTGTTCCTCACTGCGATATTCACTAAGCGAGGTAATGCTGCCAGCGTTATTGCCGCCATCGTTGTTGGTGCGTTGATTATCATTCCGCTGATGTTCCAGAAGCAACTCTTCGGTGGTCAGTATATCGCTTGGACTTGGTGGGCTCCTATCGGCGGTACCATCAGTACACTTATCTGTATGTTGGGTAAGTCGAAGAAGGCATAGGGATTATACTATAATGTAAAACAGAGGGCTGTTCAACAAGTTTGTCGGACAGCCCTCTGTTTTATAGGTATTAGAATGTGATGAGTACTTAGTTTACAATCTCGATAATGTCAATCTCCCAGTTGAAGAGTTCGGATGCGCACTGCAACTGCAACTGTTGAAGTGTCGATGTTGCGGTGGTGTCGGTCACTATTGCATTGACAAAGTCGTCCAATGTTGCATAGGTGCTGTTTACCTTCTGTGCCAAACAGCGATAGAAGGCGTTCTGTTGTGGACGGTCAAGTCCCGACGGCAGGATATTCTGACTCACGAGATAGTTGTACGGGTATATATGGCGCATATTGCGTGCGTCGGCATTCAACTCCTCGACAATCGTCGTCATCACATATACCTGCACGGTGTCCGACATGCCCGGCATCTGCACGAAGGTGGTATATACCGGGAAGTTCTCCTCGATAGCCGTTGCAACGTTGTCCGAAAAGAGCATATACTCCGCCTCGGTCAAATCGTTTAGATATACCATCTTGCGATAGTTGCGCAGCATCTCACGTAGTGACTGACGCTCCTCTCTGTTCCATCGCTTTTGTTGTGAGCAGCCTATAAAACCGCACAAGAATAGTGTCACAAGTGACACGGAGAGTAAAAATCGTTTCATTGCGTTTATTGTTTTTGTGTTTATTCGGCAATAATAAACGCAATCTTTGTGCCACGTTTATATTTGGCGCAACCAACGACGGTAACCCACTACGGCCAATGCGCAATATAGCAGATATAGCGATGCTGTGATAGGTATTCCTTTATATATATATAGTCCGACGGTTATTATATCTACCACGAGCCATACCAACCACTGCTCGACATACTTGCGGGAGAGCATCCATGTCGCTACAATCGATAGTGCCGTAGTCATTGCATCCCAGAATGGAACGGTAGAGTCGGTATATCGGATAAGGACAAAGTATATGCCCAAATGCAGGAGTATATATATTGCCATCAGCGGAGCAATGTGGCGCAAAGGTGTGTGTGCAATCGGGAGCGAATTACTCTGTTTCGCCCCCTTCTTACGCTTGTCGTAATATGCCCAGACGATAAGACCGTATATGGCTGCCAAAACGTAATATAACTGCATCGAAAAGTCTGCATATAACCCCTGACGGAAGTATAGAACGGAGTGAACCATCGGCATCACGGCACCTACGACCCAAAGCCAAATATTTGCTCTATACTCCAACCAAAGGTAGAGTAGTCCGAGTGTTGCACCTGCAATTTGAAGCAATAACTTTATATCCATAAAATAGGTCTGGTTATTAAAAATTAAGCGTTATATTAGCCAATACATTAAACCCTGCTTGTGGAAGATTGCCGTTTACGGCCAAGCCCCCGCCTTAGGCAGGGGTTTGGGGGTGGGTCATATATGTCGTGTTATTTTCCACTTAAAAATTGAGCGTTATATTAGCCAATACATTGAATCCTGCTTGTGGAAAATAACATGCCCAAGCACCTCGCTCCTCGATTGTCGAGCCTTCGAGCCAAAGGCCGCCATATCCGTTGTTGCAATACATCGTATTGAAGATATTGTTGAGTGCCACGCCGAAACGTATAGACTCTATGCGCTTCGATTTGAGCGTGTATGATAGGTTTAGGTCACTCACGCAATAGCGGTCAAGCGTCAACTCTTCGTACTCGCCATTTGTGAGATACTGCTTGCTGACATAGCGTGTGGATAGTGTGGCCGCAAATCCTGCATGATGGAAGTCGAAGATGGTGCCCGCAATAACACTTGGTGAGTAGGCGATGGTTGTTACTCCACGATAAAATGGCACGCCGTCGATGTAGTCCGTGTAGTCGATGATTCGGTTTTGGCTCAATGTGGCGTTGGCGTGCAGTGTAAACCATTTGCAAGGCTTAATGGCGAGCGTCAACTCGATACCTCGGCGGTAACTCTTCGGTACGTTGCGAGAGAGCAACTCGCCCGTATCGGATAACTCGCCCGTCAGCACGAGTTGGTCTTTATAATACATATAGTATAGGTTAACACCTGCTGCTATTACCTCTCCGCTGTATCGGTAGCCGAGTTCACCGTCGAGTAGTTTCTCGGCAGTAGGGTATTCGCCTGCACGGATGTCGGTAAAGTTGTTGCGTGTAGGCTCCTTTTGTGCTACGGCAGCCGAGATGTAGGCGTTGTGCGCTCCGTGGGTGTAACTAAGACCCAGTTTCGGATTGAAGAAGTTGTATTGGCGAGCAACATCAAGACGCTGCAAAGCCCCCGTCGTGTCATCGAAATTGTCGTTTACGCCATGTATGAGGTGTGTGATGTGGCGATATTGAAGGTCGCCAAAGAGGTTAAGTCCCTCGGTGATGTTCCAATTTACCTTGGCAAAGATATTGGCATCGTACTTTGTAGTGTAGTTGCGATAATACTCCATAGGAGAGAAGTCTGCCACCTTCTCCATTGCAAGAATATCTCCGAAGTGTACTCCGTCATAAATGTTTGCTGCAAGACCGACCGATAACTCTATGCGTTGTGAGCGATAGTTAGTCGATGCGACAATGCCACCGAAGTCATTACGCATGGATTTACGACGTATGAGATTCGAGCGAGAAACGGCTGTTTCGCCGACAGGTATTGCCGAGAGTCCATACTTGGCTAACTTCTGGTCGTTCTTGTAGTTCTGGTAATAGCCGTTGCCATAGGTGTAGTGTGCTGTTGCGTTGAGCGACCACTTGTTGTTGAATATATGGCTTACGATGAGTTGATTGTTGATTTGCAAGTAGTTGTCCGTATGGTTGTTGTAGAAACCCACTACGCCTGTCATCGCCTCATTGTTCTCGTCGTAAAGGGTGTTGCCGGCAGCATCGTGCAGGTATCCGATTATCTCGCCTTCGGGATTGTAGCGGCGATTTTCTTTAATCTGCTCCTTTGTTAATCCTGTGTATGATAGTCCGACACGTGCTTTGCCTCCAAAGGAGAGGGCCTTGATTACGGTGCGACCGCCATACCATCCTGCTTGTACCATGTATGACTTCATGTCCGAGAATGCTCTGTCAACATATCCATCGGAGGTTATGCGTGATAGACGTGCATCAATCGCCCAATGCTTGCCGAGCAGTCCTGATGAGATACCGATGGCCTGCTTCGAGGTGTTGAAAGAGCCGTAGGATAGAGATGCAGTTCCCTTGAATTCGGTCGGAAGAGCGGCGCTGGTCATATTGAGCGAGCCTCCAAAAGCACCGGTGCCGTTTGTCGAGGTGCCTACACCACGTTGCAACTGAATTGTGCCTACCGATGAGGCTACATCCGGTGTGTCGTACCAATAGACCGAGTGTGTTTCAGCATCATTCATTGGAACACCATTCATCGTGACGTTGATGCGTGTGGCATCAGTGCCTCGTATGCGCAGCGAGGTTGAACCTATGCCGGTACCCGATTCGGATGTTGCTACGACGGATGGGAGCAACTGCAACAGGTAGGGTACATCCTGACCATAGTTGCGCTCGGCAATCTCTTCGTTGGTGATGTTTGTGTAGGCGATTGGTGTTTGTGCTGCAGCACGTGTGGCCGTTACCTCTACACGCTGAATCTCGTACATCGAGATGGAATCTTGTTGTGCCGACGCAGTGCCGACAACCATTAGGGCAGATACTGCCCACAAAAAATAAAAAATCCTTTTCATAACTAAATGTAAATTAAGTAGTTTGAAAAGGGGTATAAAGAATAATACTTTCTCCCGTTCCGGCATTACCCGTTTCGGTTCGATGGGTATAATCTCAGCAAAAAAGTCGAGCGACACGGCGGCCTTCTCCTTTTAAGCACCCCTTAGCGAAGGCAAAGGTATGTAAAAAATGGTTACGATGTTTCGTCTTGGATAATAATTTTAATGTTTGGAGTCGTTTATACAAATAAATTGGCATCTGATTTTCAGATGCCAATCATTTTTTTTAGATAAATGCCGAACTATTTTGTGTTCATAACGGCATCATGATATTTCTCGTACAATTCACGGGCAATCTCTGCTCCGTTGCCCTCGGTTTTGTTGCTGAATGAGCCACGGCAGTCATACCACCAACTCTTCTCGAATGCTGTCATACGATTCTCCAAGGCCTGTTTCTGGACATCGTCAAATACCTCACCTGCGGAGAGCGTGTCATCCACCGCATCGAAGAACATCTGCCAACGCACTCCGTAAAACTCCTTCATCATGCCTGCCCACGAACGGTTTGCGTAGTCGTTGAGTTTTATTCCTCGATCGCCCCAGGTGGTGAGGAGATTGCGGGCATTCTGCTCGTAGTACACCTTTTCCTGCTCGTTCATTCCGATGTCACGAGCGTCGGATATCCACTTGCCTACTAAGAAATCGGTGCGAGATGTCAAAAGACGGTCCATGTCGGCGATAATCTCCATCATAGCCTTTGCTGTTGTTCGTGTACCTTCCAAATCTGCTGCATCGACCTGCGCTTTATAGGTCTCGAACATTGTGCCAAAGTGGTTCCCAAGCACCTGTCGCATAAGATTAACAAGGTCGTAGGCGTGAGTTGTAGTTGTCGCCTTGCTCTGTAATAAGAGACCTACAATCTGGTAAAGATCCTTGTTGTCGTAGAATGTCTTAGTCTTTGAGTAGTAGTGACGTTTTGGAGTGCCGAGCGAAGGTCGAATGTTTGTTATGCTGCACTGCCAGGAACGTGAGTAACTGCAATATACCTTATCAATAAGTTGTTGCCAGCCACTGCGAGCGCTCTCGTTCAGTGTGCCCGTGCGTCGGTCCGCCAAACGAGCGCTCCACTGTGCAATATCTTTGTGCAGTGGCATATTCCACGCCTTCTCAAATACAAACTCATAAATGAACGGGTTGCAATCAAAACCTTCGAGAGTTGAGCCAAGACCTGCGAAATTTTCTCCTCCCTCTGTATATGTTTTTTCGATCTTCTGCTCGATGTCGTGCAGGTTACCTACGAGGGCGGTGTTACCACCGAAGTTGCCTAAGTAGCACCAGATGTAAGGCACGCCGTAGAATTTGTTTGTTCGGCGCCAAATCTCGGTCTTCTCGCAATAGTAATCGAGCAATAACTGATTCTCTGCCTTCACGCCTGTCAGATAAGGCTCGATGCGCTCGTTTGTCCAGTGCTTGTCGTGATAGAACAGCCAAGCCATCTGCAACCATACGGCACGCTTATCTACCTGTCGCAGAGTCTCATATACCTGGCCGCTCACACGGTGCAGATACTCCGCATCCAAGCACGGCGGATCCATCTCGTTGAAGAGATCGATACCGTAGATGTGGTCGGTGCCGAAGAGTCGAGTCTGCTCCTTCAAAAATGCCTTCTGAATCTGCGCAAAGAGAGGACTCATCGGGTCGAGGAAACTCGGCACGTTCTCCTCCGGAAAACCGCCCCAAGTGCCAAGCGTAGAGAGTGGAGCATCGGGATATATTCGCTTAATCTCCTTTGGAACATGTCCCGCAAATGCAGGGAGTACGGGGCGCATGTTGAGTTCTCGCTCACGAGCGACAATGAGTTTCTGCAAAGCCTCCTGGTTCTCTAACCATGATTTTGGAAGAGGTCCGTGCCAATAGTCAATGTTGAGCATACGGTGCCATGGCAGATGCGCAGGGCCGGTGAAGTAGTTGCGAATCTCCTCATCGGTAAGACCCATTGAGAGCCATACTCGGTACCATATTGACTCCTGGCCTGTAATTGCAAGCGGTAGGTTGATGCCCTGCAATGCCATCCAGTCGATGAATCGCTCCCAATCCTCCCATTTCCACCACGGCATGGTGTAGCCGAAGGTGCAGTAGTTGAGGAAGAAACGATCTTTGCATCGAGCCTCTATCGTTGTCGGAGTGTCGATGAGCGGTAGTACGGCAGGCATCTCTATCGGGTCGGCTGCAAACCAGGATACCGAGGTGTTGCACCAATAGCGCAGGTAATGGTTAAGCCCCACAGCCATACTATTGGCGTTGTTTCCGCCGATGATAATTTTGTTGCCCTGTGAGCGCAAACGGAAATAGTCACTCTCTTTGGTCGGCAGTTTCTCAACAGCGAACTGCTGGGCATGTGCCGGCAAAAGACGTTTGATAAGGGCCTGCATTGCATCGGTGTCGGATGCAAACGAGGTGATGCAGAAGCATGCAGCAAGCATCGAAAGTATAACTCTTTTCATAGGAATAGTAATTTCTTAGATACAAATATAACAATATTTTTTGTTTATCGTATAAATATTTGTCCGAGAGTGCGAAGCAGGGTTGCAAAATCAAAGAAAAAGAGTTAAATTTGAAGATTGAAAAGCAAGGAAAAAACTAAAAACAACCAAATATATGTCAAAGCGTATTATCGAATGTGTTCCTAATTTTAGCGAGGGACGAGATAAGGAGGTTATAAATCAGATTGTTGCATCTATTGAAGCGGCGGCTGATGTGCGAGTGTTGGATGTCGATCCGGGCGAGGCTACCAACCGTACTGTGGTGACATTTGTCGGCGAGCCTGAGGCTGTTGTTGAGGCTGCTTTTGTGGGTGTAAAACGTGCTGCGGAGTTGATAGATATGCGTAAGCATAAGGGAGCGCATCCTCGTATGGGTGCAACCGATGTTTTGCCGCTGATTCCGGTTTCTGGAATCACGCTCGAAGAGTGCGCCGAGTTGGCACGTGCGCTGGGTAAGCGTATTGCCGACGAACTCGGTGTTCCTGTCTATTGCTACGAATCTGCGGCCTTTACGCCGGAGCGAAAGAATCTGGCTGTATGCCGTGAGGGTGAGTATGAGGGTCTGCCGGAGCGTTTCGCAACAGCGGATAAGGCTCCCGATTTTGGTGTTCGACCATTCGATGAGGCGGCTGCCCGTACGGGTGCAACGGCAGTGGGCGCACGAGATTTCCTGATTGCCGTAAACTTTAATCTTAATACCACTTCTACTCGCCGAGCAAATGCTATTGCTTTCGATGTGCGAGAGAAGGGCCGTCCGCAGCGAGAGGGTAATCCAATTGTGGGTAAGGTTGTTAAGGATGCAAACGGTGAGCCTGTGATGATTCCAGGAACGCTCAAAAGCACGAAGGCAATAGGCTGGTTTATCGAGGAGTACGGCATTGCACAGGTTTCGATGAATCTAACCGATATTGCAGTAACTCCGTTGCATGTAGCCTTTGACGAGGTGTGCCGCAAGGCCGATGCACGTGGCGTGCGAGTTACGGGAACCGAGATTGTCGGTCTCGTGCCGAAGCGTGCGCTTTTGGAGGCCGGGAAGTATTTTCTGCACAAGCAGCATCGCTCGACAGGTATCTCCGAGGAGGAGATTATCCGCATGGCCGTGAAATCTATGGGTTTGGATGACCTCAAACCGTTTAATCCGAAGGAGAAGGTTGTCGAATATATGTTGGAGGAGCAGGGTCAGAAGCGACTTATAGATATGACCTGCCAAGGTTTTGCCGAGGAGACTGCAAGCGAGTCGCCGGCTCCGGGTGGTGGCTCTATATCTGCATATATGGGTGCGCTTGGTGCAGCGCTTGGTGCTATGGTTGCAAATCTCTCGTCGCATAAGGCGGGTTGGGATGATCGCTGGAAGGAGTTCTCTGATTGGGCAGAGCGTGGTCAGGCATTGCTTGCCGAGTTGTTGCACTTGGTTGACGAGGATACCGAGGCCTTCAATCGAATTATGGCCGTATTCGCAATGCCGAAGAGTACCGATGAGGAGAAGGCTGCCCGCAGTGCTGCTCTGCAACAGGCGACGCTCTATGCTACGCAGGTGCCTTTGCGCACGATGAAGGCTGCGTTTGGTGTCTTTGAACTTGTTAAGGCGATGGCTGAGCAGGGTAATCCTAACTCGGTGTCGGATGCCGGAGTGGGTGCTTTGGCGGCACGTTCAGCGGTGCTTGGCGCACGTTTGAATGTGCGTATCAATGCCGCAGGTCTTAAAGATAGAACGGTGGCAGATGCTTTGACTGCCGAGGCTGATGAGATTGCAAGCCGTGCACAGGCGTTGGAACAGGAGATTTTGAAGATTGTAGAAGAAAAAATTGGATAGCGATATGACACTGAAAGAGTTTCAAGATGATATTCGTGGCGGTATTCCTGAGGTTTTACCGGCACCGAAACCATACGATGAGCATATAAACCATGCTCCAAAGCGTAAGGATATTCTTACGAATGAGGAGAAGGTGTTGGCACTGAAAAATGCTTTGCGTTACTTCGATGCGAAGCATCATGCAGAACTTGCGCCAGAGTTTGCCGAGGAGTTGCGACGCTACGGTCGTATCTATATATACCGCCTGCGCCCCGATTATGAGATGTATGCCCGTCCGATAGGGGATTATCCTGCACGTTGTCATCAGGCAGCGGCAATTATGCTGATGATACAAAACAATTTGGATAAGGCCGTAGCACAACATCCGCACGAACTTATTACCTATGGCGGTAATGGTGCTGTCTTCCAGAATTGGGCGCAGTATCGTCTGGCTATGAAGTATCTCTCGGAGATGACCGACGAGCAGACGCTTGTTATGTATTCGGGACATCCTCTCGGACTCTTCCCGTCGCATAAGGATGCACCACGTGTGGTTGTAACCAACGGTATGGTTATTCCTAACTACTCGAAACCCGATGATTGGGAGCGATTCAACGCTATGGGTGTGTCGCAGTATGGGCAGATGACCGCAGGCTCATATATGTATATCGGCCCGCAGGGTATTGTTCATGGCACGACAATCACGGTACTTAATGCTGCCCGCAAACGATTTGTCAAGGGTCAGAGTGATGCTCGTGGTATGCTGTTCGTATCGTCGGGCCTTGGAGGTATGTCGGGCGCACAGCCAAAGGCGGGAAATATCTCACAGGTGGTGAGCGTCGTTGCTGAGATTAACCCGAAGGCTGCCGAGAAGCGCCACGCACAAGGCTGGGTCGATGAATTGCACTATTCGCTCGATGAACTTATGCCTCGTATTCGCCGTGCTATGGCCGAAAAGGAGGTTGTATCGATGGCATATGTGGGCAATGCCGTAGATTTGTGGGAGCGTCTGGCTGCGGAGAATATACGTGTAGATTTAGGTTCGGATCAAACCTCGTTGCACAATCCGTGGGCAGGAGGATACTATCCTGTTGGTTACTCTTACGAGGAGTCTAACCGTATGATGGCCGAGGAGCCGGAGCGCTTCAGAGAGTGTGTGCAGGCGTCGTTACGTCGTCAGGTGGCGGCTATTAATACCCTTGCCGAGAGAGGAATGTACTTCTTCGACTACGGAAATGCCTTCCTGTTGGAGAGTTCACGTGCAGGTGCTGACGTATGTGCCGCAGATGGCTCCTTCCGTTATCCGTCGTATGTTCAGGATATAATGGGCCCTATGTTCTTTGACTATGGCTTTGGCCCATTCCGTTGGGTGTGTACATCGGGCAAGGCGGAGGATTTGGCCGAAACTGACCGTTTGGCAGCAGAGGTACTGCGAGAGATACGAAAGAGCGCTCCGGTAGATATTCAGGGTCAGCTGGATGATAATATACACTGGATTGTTGAGGCTGCACGCAATAATCTCGTTGTTGGCTCGCAGGCTCGTATTCTCTATGCCGATAGCGAGGGTCGTATCAAGATTGCGCAGGCCTTCAATCGTGCTATTGCCGAGGGCCGTATTTCGGCGCCTGTGGTGCTGGGTCGTGACCACCACGACGTTTCGGGTACGGACTCACCTTACCGAGAGACCTCAAATATCTACGACGGCTCCTCTCGCACAGCGGATATGGCCGTGCATAATGTCATTGGCGACTCGTTCCGAGGTGCAACCTGGGTGTCAATCCACAATGGTGGTGGCGTAGGCTGGGGAGAGGTTATCAATGGTGGCTTCGGTATGGTTATCGATGGCTCGCAGGAGTCCGACAGACGTATTCGACAGATGTTGCTGTGGGATGTTAATAACGGTATCGCACGCCGCTCGTGGGCAAGAAATGAGGGCGCTATTGCGGCTATCCGTCGAGAAATGGAGCGCACACCGCAGTTGAAGGTTACGTTGCCTAACTTTGCAGATGAAGAGTTGATTAAGAGTGTTTTGTAATATGAAAGTTCATTATATATCGGCTGAACACCTCACAATTGAGCGTGTCGGCCAAATTGTATCAGAGGGAATAAAATTGTCGTTGAGCGAGGATGCCCGCAACCGTATAGTTAGTTGTCGAGAGTATCTTAATCGTAAGATGGAGAATAACGCACAGCCTATCTATGGTGTCACTACGGGCTTTGGCTCGTTGTGTAATATCTCGGTCGGAGCCGAGGATTTGGGCAAGTTGCAGAAAAATCTTGTGATGTCCCACGCCTGCGGTACGGGTGAGAGAGTGCCTAACGATGTAGTACGATTGATGTTGTTGCTTAAAGTGCAGTCGCTCTCATATGGTAATTCAGGCGTACAACTTGCGACAGTAGAGCGCCTGGTGGATATGTTTAACGAGAATGTTCTGCCTGTTGTTTATCGTCAGGGCTCATTGGGTGCATCCGGCGACTTGGCTCCGCTTGCTCATCTGTCGTTGCCGCTACTCGGACTTGGAGAGGTTGAGGTCGATGGCGAGGTGCTGCCTGCATCGGAGGTTCTTGCTCGCAAGGGTTGGCAGCCGATAGAGTTGCAATCGAAGGAGGGTCTGGCTCTACTCAATGGTACGCAGTTTATGAGCGCTTATGGTGTTTGGTCGCTGCTGAAAGCCTATGATTTGAGTTCGTGGGCAGATTATATTGCCGCCATGTCGCTCGAAGCCTTCGATGGCCGCATAGAGCCATTCTGTGATGAAGTACATATTGTTAGAGGTCATAAGGGACAACTCGCTACGGCTCGTGCTATGCGTTCGTTGTTGGAGGGTAGTGAATTGATTACTCGCCCAAAGGCGCACGTTCAAGATCCATACTCTTTCCGCTGTATTCCGCAGGTGCATGGCGCTGTGAAGGATACAATAGAGTATGTCTCGGGTGTGTTGGAGACAGAGATTAATAGCGTGACGGATAATCCGACTATCTTCCCGGAGCAGGATATGGTTGTCTCTGCGGGTAACTTCCACGGAGAGCCAATAGCACTTGCTATGGATTTTCTGACAATCGCCCTTTCGGAGTTGGCAAATATCTCTGAAAGACGTACCTATAAACTTATCTCGGGAGCGAGAAATTTGCCGAACTTCCTGGTTGCAAAGCCCGGTCTCAATAGCGGATTTATGATTCCGCAATATACGGCTGCCTCTATCGTGAGCCAGTCTAAGACCCTCTGTATGCCTTCGTCGGCAGACTCTATCCCGTCTTCGCAAGGCCAGGAGGACCACGTGAGTATGGGTAGCAATGCAGCAACCAAGTTGGCTCGTGTGGCACTCAATACGGAGCGAGTGCTGGCTATTGAGTTGATGAATGCGGCGCAAGCGCTCGATTTCCGCCGTCCGGCACGTTCTTCGGAGGCCGTTGAGACATTGCACGAGAAGTATCGTAAGGTTGTGCCGTTTATTGATAATGATTGCGTGATGTATCCGTATATTGCTGCATCAATTGAGTTTTTACGTAACGCACGATGAAGACCCTTGTAAAAAATATAGGCCGTATCGTTGGTATCGACACCTTGCATCGTGAGCGTGTGAGTGGAGACGATATGGATATGATGCAGAGTGTGGAGCAGGCGTGGCTCTCGGTTGAGGATGAGCGCATTGCGGCCTTTGGATCTATGGCGGATATACCCGATGAGGTGGAGTTTGATACCGTCTTTGATGCTCGACAGGGTACGCTCTTCCCGTCGTTCTGCGACTCGCATACCCATTTGGTCTATGCCGGTAGTCGTGAGCAGGAGTTTTTGGATAAGATTCACGGACTCTCGTACGAGGAGATTGCCCGCCGTGGTGGTGGTATTCTCAACTCGGCCGACCGCTTGCGTGAGTGTTCCGAGGAGGAACTCTACGAGCAGGCTATGGAGCGAGTGCGAGAGATAATTGCTATGGGTACGGGTCTTGTTGAGATTAAGAGCGGATATGGCCTCTCGACAGAGAGCGAGTTGAAGATACTCCGAGTTATTCGACGCATACGTGAAACATCGCCAATAGAGGTGCGAGCAACCTTCTTGGGAGCGCATGCCGTGGCACGTGACTACATCGGACGACAGGAAGAGTATGTCGATATGGTCTGCGAACAGATGATTCCTGCCGTGGCGGCCGAAGGTCTTGCCGACTTTGTGGATGTATTCTGCGACAAGGGATTCTTTACTATCGAGCAGACACGACGCATAATGCGTAAGGGTGCTGAATATGGTCTGCGGGCAAAGATACACGCCAATGAACTCGATGTGTCAGGGGGCGTGCAACTTGGTGTTGAGCAGGGAGCGCTCTCTGTTGACCATTTGGAGCGTATTACCGATGTGGAGATTGAGGCGCTGAAAGGTTCCTCAACTATGCCTACAATGTTGCCTGGCGCAGCCTTCTTCCTGGGTATGAGTTATCCACCGGCACGAGCAATGATGCAGGCCGGCTTGTCGGTTGCTCTCGCTTCGGATTATAATCCGGGTTCATCGCCTTCGGGTAATATGCGCATGGTTATGTCGCTTGCCTCGATTGCTATGCATATGACACCTACCGAGGCTCTATGGGCGGCTACGCTTAACGGCGCAGCGGCAATGGGCGAGAGTCGGGATTATGGCTCTATAACGATAGGCAAGGTGGCCAACTTCTTTATCACCAAGCCTCTGCCGTCAATGGAGTTCTTTACCTATGCCTACGCAACACCTCTTATTGAGAGTGTTTGGTTAAAAGGATGCCGTGTAGAAGTTGTCTAACGAGGTAATTTTGGGGTGGGCTACCCTCCTAAAATAAACAGAATCTTTTATTCAACCGCTTTATCCGTTGCAAGGGTGAGAAGGGGTATCGTCTTCTACATAATGTTTGTCGTCTCGCTATTTAGAGTAGCGACGGCAGATGCTATGCCTATGGGGCGACGAGACTCGTTGTGCCATAGACTCTCGGTTGAGTTGCGTCCGGCGTATAACATAGTCTCGCATTATGCTATGAGGGTCGATGGCCGACCGCTGAATAGCGCCTTGTCGCTTCACGCACGATATGCTTTCAGTTTTTCTCCGCAGAGTCGCCTGGGTCAACTCTATCCTACGGTCTATCAGGGTGTTGGCGTGGCAGCCTATACCTTCCTTGCTCACGAGACAACGGGTACGCCAATGGCAGCATATATTATGCAGGGTGCTAAGATTGCCGATTTCGGGAATAAACTATCGTTGGGCTATGAGTGGAATTTAGGACTGTCATGGGGGTGGCATCCCAATGATGCAATGAGTTCTCGTTGCAACGTGACGATAAACGTCGCTTTGCCACTTGTTTGGCGTGTTGCTCCACATTGGGAGTTGTCGCTGATACCCGATTATACGCACTTTTCGAATGGCGACACATCGTTTAGCAATAGTGGTGCAAATCTATTCGGCCTGCGTCTTGGTGCTACATATCTGTTTGATGCAGGGCATACGAAGGCCGATGCGAAGCGTTATATTAAGCCGCCCGAAGAGTTCGAGGGGCGTAACTTTGCCCAACGTATGAGTTATGATGTGATAATATATGGAGGTTGGCGTGCGGATCGCTTTTTGGAGGGCGGCGAGATATATATTATCAACAAGGCTTTGCCAGTCTTTGGACTTAATTTCCAGCCGCAATACCATCTGAATCGTCACTTTGCATTGGGACTCTCGCTGGATGTTCAGGCTGATACTACTCTTAATCTGTATGGCGGAGTCAAGGACGACGAAAATCGGGTCGTAAACTACTCCCGACCACCATTGTGGCAGCAACTTGAAGTCGGTATATCGGCACGAGGAGAGATACAGGCACCGATATTTACTATTGGTGTAGGCCTCGGAGTCAATATGCTTGATACGGGCTATGATTCAAGCCTTCTGTATGCAACATTCTCGCTCAAAGCATTTGTGACCAAACGACTATTCCTATACTTTGGCTATCGCTTCAATAGTACGCAGTACACCCATAATCTGATGTATGGTTTAGGTCTGCGTTTTTAGAGTGTTGGACAGAGTTAGAGCCACTGCTCGAAGTAGTCGGTAACCTTCTGCATAAGGTGTACACGATGTTTTCCTCGCACGTTATGCTCTGCGCACGGATACGGGAAATAATCTACTTGCACATTCGATTTTATACATTCGTTGATAAAACTCAACGAGTGCTGCCATACTACAGTAGGGTCTATCGCTCCCTGACAGATTAGGAGTTTGCCTTTCAAATCTTTTGCTCTGGTAATGAGCGAAGTTGCAGCAAAACCTTCGGGATTTGTCGCCTCGGTCTCCATGTATCGCTCCCCATACATCACCTCGTACCACTTCCAGTCGATTACGGGGCCTCCTGCAACTCCTACCTTGAAGATGTGCGGATAGTTTACCATTAGCGAGATAGTCATAAAACCTCCATATGACCAGCCGTGAACACCTATGCGGTCGGTATCAACCCACGGTTGCGACATCAGCCACTTCATGCCCTCCATCTGGTCCTCCATTTCGCACTGACCGCAGCGACGATGTATCGCCTTCTCGTACTCCGCTCCACGGTTGGCTGTGCCTCGGTTGTCCATTACAAGTACGACATATCCTCGCTGTGCCATATACATCTCCCAATGACGAAGTGATGCCTGGAAGTTGTTGCGCACCATCTGCGAGTGGGGGCCTCCATATACGTAGAGGATTACGGGATATCGCTTTGTCGGGTCGAAGTCGAGCGGCTTTATCAGGCGGTAATAGTTGTCGTAACGACCATCTGCACTGCGTACGCTTCCCAACTCAATGGTCGAGTAATTGAACTCCGCAGCGGGATTCTCTGCCGTGAATAGTTTGCGGTAGAGTTTGCCGTCTGTCGAGCCTACACCGACTATGCGAGGCACATTTAGCGATGAGTAGT
Source organism: Alistipes sp. (assembly GCA_045659425.1). Lineage (GTDB taxonomy): Bacteria > Bacteroidota > Bacteroidia > Bacteroidales > Rikenellaceae > Alistipes. Next base: position 68,684 of record JAZOWW010000022.1, read on the forward strand.
TATCCGAGAAGTATGCTCCGTCAGGCGATATAGAGCAGGTGTGCCAGCCCTCCTCCCTTGTCAGACGCATACTCTTGCCGCTACGCAGGTCAACCTTCATCAGATGACGCTCTATCGGCGAAACCTCGGCCGAGTAGTAATATACGGAGCGTGCATCCTGACCGAGATACTCTACATCGGCATCCACGTTTGTCAGACGGCGTAATTCGCCCGTCGAGAGGGTGTACAGGTAGAGATTTTTATATCCGTGGCGATTGTCCGTCGTGTAGATAAATTGGTCGGGGTTGCTCTCGATGAAGTAGAGTGGATATTGTGGCTCGACGAAGCGGTCGTTGTGTTCGGTGAGCAGTGTGGCGATAAAGGCTCCACTGTGAGCGTCGTAGCAGTTTAGATGCATATTCTTCTGCGCACGGTCCAACACCTGAACATATATGCGGCTACTATCGGGCGACCAGGTTAGGTTGGTGATGTAGCGCTCCGGGTCGAAGTCGGTGATATTTAGATATATAACCTGTTTGTTGGTGCTGTCGTAAACACCTGCCGACAGACGCTCCGATGCCATTCCGTTCATCGGGTATTTTATCTCAACGAGTGAACCTGTGCGTGAGTTTATATTTAATAGCGGGAAGGTCGTTACCTGTGACTCATCCTTGCAGTAGAATGCCAGCTGCTTGCCGTCTGGCGCAGGAAATAGTCCGCCACTGATGCCGAACTCGTTGCGAGATACGCTACTGCCGCAGACGATGTTCGGGTTGGTGAAGTCGGTAATACGCTCTCGTGTGCCGTCTGCCGCAACCCATATGATATTGTTGCCCTCCAATACGGCATGCGCACAAGGTGTAGTGTCGGCCTTTGGTTGCTTGACCATCTTCTCTTTGCCCGTGCGGATATTTATCGCAAGGGCGAGCGAATCGGTCGGATGTAGAATGTAGCCCGTATGCGCCTCACTCCATAGCGTTTTGTAGTTCTTTGGCGTGAGGTTACGATTTAGGATTGCATCCTCCATAGTGAGCAGTTGACGCTCCGAGCAGATAGCCGCAAATGTTGCGCTTGCGCATATTATAAATAGAAATAGACGTTTCATAAAGTTTGGGTTAAATAGGTTTATATCGACAAAATCTTGACTAAATCAATGTTGCTGTGGCGCACTGTCTTGGTGTGGTTGAGCGCCTCGGAGAATGGTATGTGAATTACCTCGCCGTTATGTATTCCTACCATTACGTTGTGCCGACCCTCCTTCAATGCCTCTACCGCAGCGGCCCCCAGACGAGAGGCGAGTATGCGGTCTGCGGCAGTAGGGGAGCCGCCTCGTTGCAGGTGTCCGAGAATCGTTACTCGGGCATCGTATTGCGGAAACTCTCGCTCGACACGCTCGGCCAAGGCCATCGCTCCGCCCGTTTCGGGATTCTCGGCCACGAGTACTATTGCGGAGTTCTTGCTCTTGCGAAAACCGTTGTCTATTAGTGCTTTGAGTTGGTCCTGTTCGGTCTCTGCTTCGGGTATTATTGCCGCCTCGGCTCCTGTCGCAATTGCTCCGTTCAGGGCAAGGTAGCCGGCTGTGTGCCCCATAACCTCGACAAAGAATAGTCGCTCGTGCGAGGTTGCCGTATCACGAAGTCTATCCACCGCCTCTACAATTGTGTTGAGCGCCGTGTCGTAACCTATGGTCGTATCCGTGCCGGAGAGATCGTTGTCAATGGTGCCTGGTATGCCGACTACGGGTATCCCGTACTCCTCAGCGAGGGCTTTTGCACCCGTTATTGTGCCGTCGCCGCCAATTACTACCAGAGCGTCAATCTCGGCCTTGCGCAGATTTTTCCACGCTGTCGCCCGACCCTCAGCCGTGCGAAACTCGGTGCAACGTGCCGTTTTGAGAATCGTGCCTCCTCGCTGAATGATGTTGCTGACACTCTCGGAGAGCAGTGGTACTATGTCGGTGTTTATCAACCCCTTGTAACCTCGCATTATTCCCTTGACGCTCCAACCGTTGTATATCGCAGTGCGTGTAACGGCACGGATTGCCGCATTCATTCCGGGAGCATCGCCGCCCGAGGTGAGTATGCCGATAGATCTTATTGCTTCCATAGTAGTTCCTCTCTTTTGACTCTCAAAGATAGCAAATCCTCTGCAAAACTCTGCTGCTTCGGTAAAAAAAAGCGGTAGATAAAATCCGAAGAGCGAATAATAATGCAGGGAAATAGGTATCAATACATCTTTTTGGTGATTTAAAATTTGTAAATCAATACTTTTTTATATAAATTTGCATTTGAGGGTAGGTGGTGTCTGTTTGTAATACATATTGCGATATATTTGTACAATCTAAAATACATTGCTATGAAGACAAAAATTCTATTTTTGATGGTAGCATCTGTTATTGTATTTATGCTTCCATCCTGCGTCGAGCACTTGGCGGTAATGGATGATGTGCCGCTTGAAGATCCCACCAAGAAATCAGGTTTGAATATGCTATCAACTCGTGCAGAGGCGGTGCAGGAAGATAGCCTCGCTGTTATGAGTAAGTTGCAGTCTGATGTTGATTACCTTATGATGAGTCGAGTTCTTCAAAAAGATGGAGTCTTTGTCTTGGCAATCAAACGTGAGGATGCACTCTTCTTTGGCATTAGCGAGGCAGTCTATGACCATTATGTTGATTATGTCAATCAACTGAACAATCTCGCCTCTGCTGCGAAATAGTATTTATCATTAAACTTTATTGTTATGAAACGACAAATAATAAACATTGTGTCCAAAATCGCTGTACTTATGCTTGCCGCATTTAGTTTGTGCGGGTGCGAAACGTGGTTAGAAACTCCAAAATCTCCTATGACGGTATCTTTATCTAATGATTATACCGGAGAAGTGGTTTTTTATAGTGATGTGTTTTTAAAAGATTTGCACCCTACTGCAAATAATATTATCGAAAAAGGTTCTGATAATACGATAAATATATCCATGCATAGAAATATGGAAAATAAGGAACCTTTATATAGTTTTTTAAAATTAGGTTTATATGTGCAATGTGAAGATGAAGAGTTGCAATTGAGTAAGAAATACCCATTAGAGAAGATAACTGCTTATATCGAGCATGCAAAACCTGACGGCGGACAATACGTGATATGTATTCAAAATAATAATAATATGTCTAACGGATGGATAGAATTTTCCAAATCAGTATATAAGGATAAAGGAGATAGATATAAAGGAGGTTATTGGGGTAGAACAATTCTTGACGGTAAGTTCGAGTATCATTATATAGATGCAGAAGGTATAGATGCTAAATTTAGTGGAAAATTTAGCGATTATCCAGTGTATTGGTAATCTTAACTATTAAGTAAGTTTAAACACAAAACATTCAGCTATGAAGAGACATAATCAGAAAACATAATCTTCAAGCGAAGGTCGGGCAATATCTTTTTGCTCGACCTTTTTTGCCACTTTTTTGCTCCATAATATATCTTTTGCCGAGGATTTTTACTACCTTTGCGAGGTATTTCGTACACATAAGTGTACGTTATAGGGAAAGGATAATATTAACAACAGAAAAATAGCATAAGATTATGGTTAAACCAACACTTTTGGTACTTGCAGCGGGAATGGGATCTCGTTATGGCTCACTTAAACAGATGGACGGCGTAGGCCCTAACGGAGAGGCGATTATTGACTACTCGGTATATGATGCAATTCGTGCAGGTTTTGGCAAGGTGGTATTCGTAATCCGCCACTCGTTTGCCGAGGATTTTGTTTCGGTATTCAATGCCGAGCGCTTCGGTCACAAGATAGAGGTTGAGTATGTATATCAGGAGTTGGAGAATCTCCCTGAGGGATTTTCGGTGCCAGAGGGTCGAGAGAAGCCGTGGGGTACAAACCACGCCGTGATGATGGCGGCCAAGGCTATCGATACACCATTTGCAGTAATCAATGCCGATGATTTTTATGGCGAGGATGGCTACAAGGTGATTGGTGAATACCTCTCGCAGTTAGGCGATAGCAGCAACAGCTATTGTATGGTTGGCTACGAGGTAAACAAGACCCTCTCGGAGAATGGTACAGTATCACGTGGCGTATGTACTGTTGATGAGAATGGCAATTTGACCTCAATGGTTGAGCGTACGAAGATTGAGCGCAATAGCGAGGGTGTTATCGTATTCCACGACTTGGGCGAGGATGTTGCTTTGGAGGAGAACGCTCCGGTGTCGATGAACCTCTTCGGTTTTACACCTGACTACTTCACATACTCGGAGAAGTCGTTCCGTGATTTCCTCTCTGCCGAGAGTACACAAACCAACCTTAAAGCAGAGTTCTTTATTCCGTTGATGGTAAATCAACTAATTAGCGGAGGCGTTGCTACAATGAAGGTGCTCTCTACAACAGCGCAGTGGTTTGGTGTAACATACAAGGAGGATAAGCCACAGTTGATGGCCAAGATTGAGGCTCTGATTGAGGCTGGCGTATATCCTCGTAATCTTTGGGAGTAGTCCGAAGTTCAATGTGAAAAAGTAAAATAGATAAAAATAGAGAAAATTATGTCAAGAGAAGTTAGAGTTCGTTTTGCACCATCGCCAACAGGCCCTCTTCATATCGGAGGTGTCCGTACGGCGTTGTACAACTACTTGTTTGCCCGTCATCACGGCGGTAAGATGATTCTTCGTATCGAGGATACCGACTCGCAGCGTTTCGTGCCGGGAGCCGAGGAGTATATCATCGAGTCACTACGTTGGTGCGGTATCGAGATTGATGAGGGTGTAGGTTATGGTGGCCCGCACGCTCCGTATCGCCAGAGCGAGCGCCGAGATATATATTTGAAGTACGCCAAGCAGTTGGTTGATGCCGGTTGGGCATATTACGCTTTCGATACTGCCGAGGAGTTGGATGCTTTGCGCAAGCAGTATGAGGAGCAGGGTAAGACCTTCGCATACAACTATGCAGTACGTACCGTATTGCCAACATCGTTATCACTTTCGGCCGAGGAGGTAGAGCAGCGTATCGCACGTGGTGATGTATGGGTGGTTCGTTTCAAGATGCCGGAGAACGAGATTGTCAAGATGCACGACCTTATTCGTGGCGATGTGGAGGTTAATACCTCGACTCTCGACGATAAGGTGCTTTATAAGTCGGTTGACGCACTTCCTACATACCACTTGGCAAATATTGTCGATGACCATTTGATGGAGATTTCGCACGTTATCCGTGGCGAGGAGTGGTTACCATCGCTTCCGCTTCACTATTTGCTCTATCGTGCATTTGGTTGGAGCGATTCACAGCCTGAGTTCGCACACTTGCCACTCCTGTTGAAGCCGACAGGTGGCGGTAAACTCTCGAAGCGTGACGGCGACAAGATGGGATTTCCTGTATTCCCTCTCTATTGGGTATCGCCTACCGGAGAGACTGCGCACGGCTATCGTGAGGACGGATACTTCCCTGAGGCGTTTATCAATATGTTGGCTTTGTTGGGTTGGAACCCAGGAACAGAGCAGGAGATCTTCTCTATGCAGGAACTTATCGATACCTTCTCTTTGGAGCGAGTATCGAAGTCGGGCGCACGTTTCCAGCCGGATAAGGCGAAGTGGTTCAATGCACAGTATATGCACAACAAGAGCGCCGAGGAGTTGGCGACTCTCTTCCAGCCTGTGTTAAAGGAGCATGGCGTTGAGGTATCGGATGAGCTGGCAGGACGTGCAGCATACATTATGCGTGAGCGTGCGACATTTATCGGCGATTTGTGGGATTTGACCTCCTATTTCTTCATCGCTCCTGCGGAGTATGAGCCTAAGCAGATGAATAAGTATTGGAAGGGCGAGAACCCTGCACGTTTGGCAGAGTTGCGTGAGTTGTTGGCTACCATCGAGGACTTCTCGCTCGAAAATACAGAGCATATCGTTCACGGCTGGATCGAGGAGAAGGGTTACGGTATGGGTCAGATTATGAACTCGCTCCGTCTGGCTTTGGTAGGTGCAGGTAAGGGTCCGGGTATGTACGATGTAACCTCGTTCCTCGGTAAGGAGGAGACACTTCGTCGTATTGACAGCCTGTTGGCAAATGTTAAGCCTGTGGATGTAGAGTAATTCTATGGAGATTCTGCAACATATATGGGATGCTACGCCTGAGGGAGAGGTTATCGTTATCTACACGATGTGCAATGCTTTGGGTAGCGAAGTGCAACTCTCGAATCTCGGTGCAGGAGTTATCTCTGTGAAGTTCGCCGACCGTAACGGCGTAGTGGATGACGTAGTACTCGGTTATCGTTCTGCAAAGCACTATATGGGCGATCCCGCATATTGCGGCAAGAGTGTCGGACGTGTGGCAGGACGTATTGCCAACGGACGAATGACGATTGATGGAGAGGAGTACTCGCTGGATATGAACAACGGCATAAACCATTTAAACGGTGGTTCGAAGAGCCTTGCTAATCGCCTTTGGGAGTCGAGTGTCGAGGGAAATCGAGTTGTGTTTACGATTCTTTCGGAGGATGGCGAGGGAGGTTATCCGCACGATGTGGCAGCGCAGGTGGTCTATGATTTTGACGATGAGAATAACTTCGAGATTACCTATATGGCAAAGAGTAGCGGCACTACGCCCGTGAATCTTACGAGCCATATATATTGGAATCTTGCGGGTGAGGCGTCAGGTACAATTCTTGACCACAATCTGCAATTAAACGCATCGCAGACCTTAGAATTCAATATGCGACAACTCCCTACGGGACGTCTGCTTGATGTGGCAGGTACGGTTATGGATTTCCGTACGGCTCGACGTTTGGGCGATGGTATCGATGATGAATTTAATTCTATTCGAGAGTATCGTGGCTATGACCACTATCTGGTAGTTGATGGTTGGCGTAAGAACATCTTGGGCGAGGTTGGATGTTTGTCAGACCCGAAATCGGGTCGTCGTGTTGAGATTCTCTCTTCGCAACCGGGTTGTGTGTTATATACGGGCAACGGGCTCTCGGGAGGATGCCCTGAGGCAAAGTCGGGTGGTCGCTATGCTGACTATGCCGGTGTTGCCATTGAGTGTCAGGGATATCCTGATGCAGTGAACCATCCTGAGTTTCCTACGGTATTGTTGCAGGAGGGAGAGTTGTATTGTCAGAAGATTGTTTTCCGTCTAAGAACAGAATAGTCCCTACTGTTATATGATAATAGGCTGTTTGATTTGCGTCAAACAGCCTATTTTTTTGTTGATACTCTACCTGTGCCAACGCAGAACTGTCGCTGTGCGGGAGGTGTTGTATAGGCGAATGTAGTGGTGAAGGTTGCCCTCCGCATCACGCTCCGAGTAAGAAAAATGTTCATTGTCCATCTGTTGGCGAGCAGCCCCACCGAAGCGAGCGTCATCGGTCGTTAGTTCTATGGTATATTTGCCCGCACGAGGCACCTCAGTGATATAGTCAGGTATCGAGGCTGTCGGGTGCCAGTTGAATACGAATAGCAGATTGCGGTGCGAGAATACAAGGGTCTTGTTCTCGTAGTCGGTCTGCCATCTCCATGGATAACCACTTTGTAGTACCTTGTATCGCTTAACAAGACGCAACATAGCCTTGTCGAAGTCGCCGAGGAGAGAGTATCGCAGAAATCCATTGTCGGCCAACGACCACTGTCTGCGAGCGTGGGCATAACTCCAATCGTTACCCTCACGAGGAAAGTCTATCCATTCGGGATGTCCGAATTCGTTGCCCATAAAGTTGAGGTAGCCATCGCCACCTGTCGATATGGTCATCAGTCGAATCATCTTGTGTAGAGCCATACCTCGCTCTACAACAAGACTCTCCGATGCACGATTCATAGCGAAGTACATCTCCTTATCCATCAGTCGGAATGCTATGGTCTTATCTCCAACCAATGCTTGGTCGTGTGACTCGGCATACGCTATGGTCTTTACACCCGGCAGACGTGAGGTCATCACGCTCCACATCTCCTCCAAATCCCACTCTTCATCAGGTATGTCTTTCAGCAACTTAATCCAGAAGTCGGGTATCGCCATACCTAAGCGGTAATCAAAACCTATACCTCCATCTTTGATAGGGTTGCACATTCCGGGCATTCCGCTTACATCCTCTGCAATGGTTATGGCGTCAGACTTGAAGGCGTGAATGAGGTGGTTGGCGAGCGTGAGATATACCAACGCATCACGGTTTACCTCCTCGTTGAAGAACTTGTCACGAGAATCAAAATCGGTATAGCCGTGGTGGTGGTAAATCATCGACGTTACGCCGTCGAAGCGGTAACCGTCAAAGTGGAACTCGTCTAACCAATATTTAACATTCGAGAGCAGGAAGTGTTCCACCTCTCGCTTGCCATAGTCGAAGGTCTTCGAGTCCCAATATTGCTGGTATCCTGCATTGCCCTCCTTGGAGTAGAGGTGCTGCGAGCCGTCAAGTTCGTTGATACCTTCGTTTAAGTTCTTGACGTAGTGGGCGTGTACCAAGTCCATAATTACGGCAATGCCCATAGAGTGCGCTTTGCGTACAAGAGACTTCAACTCCTCGGGAGTGCCGAAGCGGGATGAAGGTGCGAAGAAACTCGATACGTGGTAACCGAACGAGCCGTAGTAGGGATGCTCGGCTATTGCCATAACCTGTATGGCATTGTAACCCTCACGCTTTATGCGTGGCAGAATCTTCTTCTCAAATTCGGCATATGTTCCTACCCCCTCTCGTTCTTGAGCCATACCTACGTGTGTCTCGTATATAAGAAGTGGCGAGCAATGTTTTGTTGTGTCGAAGTTGTCCTCTTGCCAATCAAATGGTTGCGGAATCCAAAATTGTGCGGTGTAGTTCTTACTCTGCTCGTCCTGTACAACACGTGTCGCATAGGCAGGTATGCGGTCTAACCAACCGTTCTGACCGTGAACGTGCAGTTTATAGAGTGAGCCGTGTGTGAGTCGGTATCCGTACATCGCATCTGGAAGGAATATGCTCCATACCCCCTGCGTATCTTTGTTGAGTCGCAGTTGAGTGCGTTGCCAGCCGTTGAAATCTCCGAAGATATAGACATCGTACGCCTCCGGTAGCCACTCTCTGAACCACCAGCCCGACATATACTCGTCGTACTGCCAGCCGAAGTAACGATAGCCATTGGCGTAATCGGTTATAGAGCCGCATGCCGACTCCATATCGGATAACTTCTGCTCGTATAGCGAGTGTCTTAGTTCGATCTCCTGCTCGACCGGTTTTAGCCACTCGTCTTGTGCTACCATTCGCAGTTGTTCTTTCTTCTCCATATCCTCAAAGATTAAACTATCACAAATATACGAAAAAATAATCTTTTCTCCAATACGAAAAATGCGTCACAAATGCAGTAAATCAAAAAGCGGGCATTTGTGTTAAAAGCCCGCCTTTTTATTGATATTATCTTTTTCTGTTTACGCCTCGCTTGCGCCTTGTGAAATTACCACAGGATAGACCTTTGGAGCGTGGCCGTACTTTGCGGTAAATGCCTCTACGGCACGAGTGATAAATGCATCGTACTCTGCCTCACGTACCAAGTTGATGGTGCAGCCGCCGAAGCCGCCACCCATAATGCGTGAGCCGGTTACGCCGCACTCCTGAGCAATCTCCACCAGGAAGTCCAACTCTTCGCACGATACCTCGTAATCACGAGAAAGTCCCCAATGTGTCGCATACATACGCTCGCCAACAGTCTCGTAGTCATCCTTTTCCAAGGCCTCGCATACGTCCAATACACGCTGCTCCTCGCCGATAACGTAACGGGCACGCATATAATCCTCCTCCGAGATTTGCTCCTTGACAGCCTCCAACTGCTCCATTGTTGCTCCTCGCAAGAACTCCCGACCCAATACCGCAGCAACTCTCTCGCACGAATTGCGACGGTCGTTATATGGCGAGCCTACGAGTTCGTGCTTAACGCAAGAGTTGAGCAGTACAAGACGATACCCGTGCTTTTGCGGATCGAATGGGAAGTAGTGGAACTCCATCGAACGGCAGTCCAGACGCATAAGGTGTCCCTCCTTGCCGAAGATAGAGGCGAACTGGTCCATAATGCCGCACTTTACGCCACAGTAGTTATGCTCTGTAGATTGACCTACACGAGCCAACTCGAACTTCTCCAATCCGCAGTTGTATAGTGTGTTGAGAGCGTTGGCAAATGTCGATTCGAGAGCGGCCGACGATGAAAGACCCGCACCGAGAGGCACATCTCCTGCGAATACAGTATCAAAACCGCCGATTATGCCTCCTCGCTTCTGAATCTCACGACATACGCCGAAGATGTAGCGAGCCCACGACTGCTGTGGCGCATCCTCCTCATTTAGTCCAAATACGGTCTCCTCGTTCATGTCGAGAGAGTAGGCTCTTACTCGTGGCTCATCCGATAGACGAATTGCTGCAACGATACCCTTGTCAATAGCACCCGGGAATACGAAACCTCCGTTGTAGTCGGTATGCTCGCCGATGAGATTTATGCGACCGGGAGATCTGAAAAGTTTGGCTCCCTCGCCATAGAGTTCTCTGAATTTTTCGCTTACTTTGGTTATCATTGTTCAAAATTTTAGGTTTGGCTATATATTATATACAATTAGAAATGGGAGAAACCTTGCCAGTTGGGGTAAAAAACTTTATCTCCCTCTCTCCACTCTATATCGTACGACTCCGACTCGATGATACGACCTACGGCATACGGCGTGTAGCCGAAGCGCTCCTGAAATTGCGTGCAGAACTCCTCGGTGCTCTTTTCATCGACCGTGAATAGTAGTTTGTAATCCTCACCCCCGCATACAGCATCCTCAATAGTGGCATCCTTGTGTGTCGGTATCTTTTCGATATTTATCACGGCTCCAACCTTTGATGCTTTGAGTATATGTCGCAGGTCGGATGCTAAGCCGTCCGAGAGGTCCATCATTGCATGAACGCAAGAGTGTTTTCCCAACCAAACACCCTCGGCTATTTGTGCTTGTGGGTTGTGGTGCAGATGCACAGCCTCGGTATCGGTACTGCCTTCAAGTATATTGCGCAGGCCTGCGGCAGAGCCACCCAACACGCCGCCGACAAAGATTCTATCGCCCGCCTGTGCTGCACTGCGTCGTTTGATATGCGACAGCTGTGTACGGCCTATGGCAGTTATGTTGATTACGATACCCTCGGTCGAGGATGTTGTATCTCCTCCAATTAGTGGTACTCCGTATTGCACGGATACTTGGCGGTAACCCTCGATAAATCGCTTTACCCACTCCTCGGAGATGTTGGCAGGTAGCGATATGGCCAAAAGTGTCGCTACGGGTTGTGCCCCCATTGCGGCAACGTCACTCAGATTTACCATCAGCGATTTGGCTCCTATCTCCTCAGGAGTAGCAGCATCTCGCAAAAAGTGTATATTCTCATTCAGCGTATCGGAGGTAAACAGAAGTGCATCTCCGCCCTCTAACGGATATATTGCACAGTCGTCGCCAATGCCCTCGAAGCCGTTGTCGGGCAGTGTCGAGAATTGCTCTCGCAGCGACTCTATGAAACCGAACTCGGTCATGGTTAATCCTCCTCGAAGATAAATACCTGCTCGCCTTTGCGTTGCATGTGGAAGTTCTCACGAGCGTACTCCTCCAAGTGCTCGTCGTATTTCAGACTCTCCAATAACAGCGAGTCATTCTTGATACTTTGCAGGTACGATTGTTTCTCTCTGCTGAGATGCGAAATCTCAATCTTCATCTTTGCAATGGAGTAGAGTGTGCGGCCTATAATAAAGGTTGTGACGGCAAAGATGACCAATGTGACGATACGCCAAACGTTGAGTTGAACCTTGCCGAAGAAGTCTCCGATGCGCTTGCGAAGCGTCGTCGGTAACTTAAATTTTTTGCTCTTTATCTTTACACGCTTTTTACCCATTGCTATGGAATGTGCATGAATTTATGACTCTGGATGGATATGCTCCATTTAGGGTGCTTCTTGGCGTACTCTACAATCTCAGGCATCATCTTCTCGGATACGCTCCACTCCGGTTGTAAATATAGCAGACAATCACTGTTTACCCTTGTAGCGTTCTGCTCTGCCCACTCGAAATCGTCCACGCTTCCGATGATTACCTTTAACTCGTGCGCACGCTCATACGCCTCGTCAAGTGGCGGCAGATTGCGCTTTGGCGACAAACATACCCAATCGAACTCTCCGCTGAAAGGATGCGAACCCGATGTTTCGAGAAATATCTTCAAACCCTCGGCCTTCAAACCCTCGGTCAGGGGTGCCAAAGGGTAGAGTAGTGGCTCGCCTCCTGTGATGACGATAGATTGTGCGTCGCACTCCACGGCACGGCGAATCACGACATCAATATCTGTCGGAGGGTAAAGACGGGGATTCCACGCATATTTTGCATCGCACCAGGCGCAGCCGACATCGCATCCGCCAAGGCGAATGAAGTAGGCAGGTTTACCGGTGTGGTAACCCTCGCCCTGGATGGTGTAAAAATCCTCGACAAGAGGCAGTCGTAAACCGCCGTTAAGAATCTCGTTGTTATTCATCTACTACAACGTAAATATCTTTAAGACCACGACCTATCTGGTCGTAATCCAAACCATAACCAACAATAAAGGCATTGCCAATCTCCATAGCGCAATACTTAATTGGGCGCTCGTAGAGATACTTCTCCGGCTTGAAGAAGAGCGTGCAAACTTCGATGCTACGAGGCGAGAGACTCTCCAAGTATTTAACCATGTGGTCAATGCTGTGGCCGGTCTCGACAATATCCTCGACAACGATGATGTCTCGATCTGAAATATCAAAGTCGATGCCTAACTTCTGTGTAACCTTGCCGGTAGATTCGGTGCCTACGTAAGAGGATAATTGAGTGAAGGCAATCTCGTTGCTGAATGAAATTTTGCGCACGATGTCGGACAAAAATACGAACGAGCCATTGAGTACGCCGATAAAAATAGGCGGTCTTTGGCAATCGGCATAATCTTGATTGAGTCGTTCTGCAACAGCAGATACTGCCTTGTCAATCTCCTCTGCCGTAATCATTACCTCGAAAGTGCGGTCGTTAAGTTTCACTCTTTGCTTCATTGTCTTGAAAAACTTTATGGTTTGTAACCCCTTCTATTTTAGAAGTGAGGGGTATGCAATTATTAACGCAAAAATAATATTATTTTCCCAAACCTAACCCTTTTCTTGTAAATATTTTGACCGCCACGGGTATTTTATACCTATTTTAATATATAAGTAGGCATAAAAAAAGAGTTGCCGCAACTGCGAAGGTCGGGCAACTCTTTATCGATATTTTACGGACTTTACTCCTCGTAAGCGTCACGCTTCATCTTCCACATTGGAACGAAGATGAGTGCGCCGATGATAGACATAACAACCATTGCTACGAATACACCGTGCCATCCCCACTGCGAGTCAGCAATAGCACCGAAACCTACGCCGGATACGATAGGGCTGATGTAACTTACGAAACCTACCAATCCGTTAGCGGTAGCAGATGCCTTGCGGGTTGCATGGTTAGATGCAATAACTCCGATGAGAGCCTGCGGACCATAGATAAATGCGCCGGCCAAAGCCAAAACGAAGAGCATTATAACTGGGTTTGCACCTGCTGTTTGGAGTGAAATGAAGCCCACAATTGCAGCCAAAGTACCAAGCATACAGAAGAGGCAGGTACGTGTTGCACGACCACCGAATACCTTGTCGCTAATCCAACCGGCTGCAAGCATACCTGCAACACCGAATAACTCGAAGATGATAACAGTTGATGCAGCCCACTCAGGAGTCATGCCGCAATGCTCACGAAGGAATGTTGGACCCCAGTCCAGAACTGCAAAGCGGATGATATATACGAAGAAGTCCGCCAATGCCAAAGCCCAGATAACAGGGTTTCTCCAAACATGCTTGCGAATGTATGCGCTAATCTCAGCCTGGCTCTCTTGTGCCTGCTCGCCCTCCTCTTTCTTCTCGTTCAACTCAGGAAGACCTACCGACTTAGGAGTATCACGCAAAATAGTCGCTGTGATAAATACACCTGCTGCTGCGATAATACCAGGGATGATGAATGCCCACTTCCAAGCACCTACATGCTCTGCTGCCGAGATAACTGCCGGGTCGGTAATATCCTTGCCGAGGTTCTCTGCGATAGTTGCAACGACCTCAGGATTTGCGGACATATCTGTACCCATAGATGCCATGATGAAGGTGCCGCAAAGCAAACCTGCCAAACCTGCACCGATAGAGTGAGATGTGTTCCACAACGACATCTTAGTCGAGAGTTCCGATGATGGAACCCAACGTGGGATAAGACGTGAGCAAGGAGGGAAACCACAACCCTGGAAGATGTTGTTCACAATCCAGAGAGCCGAGAGCAGGATGGTAAACTTGCCTACGAACTCAGGAGTAGAACCCTCAGGTACGCCTGTAATCGCTGTGATAATCTCTGCGCCATAGCCAATCAAAAGGGCAGTCAATGTACTTACTGCCAATCCGGTTACCATGTGCCAACGGCCGTTGATACGGTCTGCCAATATACCGTTAATCAACTTGGAAAGACCATAGAGGAAACCTGCTACGGTAATAACCATACCGAGGCTTGTTTTGCTGATACCGAATTCTGCTGTAAGACCCGGCATAAGGAACGAGAAGTTCTTGCGAATCAAGTAGAAGAAGATGTAACCTACCATTGTTCCGATAATGGTACGCCACTGCCAATACTTAAATTTCTTTTGCTGTTCTGCAGTCATTTTTGTTATTTTTTAGGTTAATATTTGCAATGTGTTATTTCATCAAGGTTTCAACCTTGTTGTAAGCCTCTACGATTGCATCCAAGATTGGAGCATCGGCCTCTAATGAAGCGAACTCTGCAACTGCGGCCTTCAAACCAACCTCTGCAATGCGCTGCTGCATCTGCACGCTCTGCGCATCCTCTGCGTTGCTGTAATGAAGCGCTGCTCCGATACCCAACAAGAGGTTTGGAGTCTCAACGCCTGCCTTCTGTGCAGTGAGAGTAGGGTTGATAAGGCGGTCAGTAGCCGAGAGTTTACGCAGTGGCTCACGACCAACACGAGTTACGTCGTCTTTCAAATATGGATTCTTGAATCGGCTGATAATCTTCTCGATGTACTTGAAGTGAGCCTCCTTGTCGAAACCGTGCTTTGCAACCAAACCGAGACCGCTCTCCTGCATTGCTGCCTTCACGATTGTGTATATCTGCTCATCGGCAATGCTTTCGTCAATGGTGCGCAATCCCTTCATACAACCAAGGTATGCAGTGATAGCATGGCCGGTGTTGAGGGTAAAGAGTTTACGCTCAACGTATGCAAGAAGGTTGTCTGCCAGGTTCATACCTGCAATCTGTGGTACCTCGCCAACAAACGATGCCTGCTCGACATTCCACTCGTAGAAAGCCTCTACTACTACGTCAACAGGATTCTCGCTGCGTACAGGTGGTACGATACGGTCAACCGAGCAGTCAGGGAAACCTACCCACTTTTGGCAGTACTCCTTGTCTTCGCCTTCGAGGTTGGAGAGTACGTGGTCACGCAACTGAGAGGATGCACGAACAGCATTCTCGCAAGCGATGATGTTGAGAGGCTTCTCGATGCCGGCTGCACGACGGGCTGCAATACCCTTCGCAATAGACGGAGCAATACGAGGGAGGATAACCACGCCTACGGCAGTAGTGATAAGTTCTGCCTCTACAATCTCATCGATAACGGCAGGGGTTGTCGAATTTACGCCGGAGATGTTAGTAATCTTCTGTTCCACGCACTCTACATCCATAACGTGTACGGTATAAGCGTGGTCTTCGTTGATTTTGTCAATAACGGCAGCATTTACGTCAGCAAAAACTACGTGATAGCCTGCTTGCTCCAATACTGCACCGATAAAACCTCGGCCAATATTTCCGCCACCAAATTGAATTGCTTTTTTCATAATTGGGAATCCTTATTTTGGTTAAAATTTTTTCAAATTATACAAAGATACAAAAACTATTGTAAAAACAAGCCTAAAAAGGAGATTTTTTATCCGAATTATAAAAGACCACAAATAGAATATTTGTTTTATGCCGTGAGGATGTGGACTTTGTATCAATTTTGAGGTTGATTGCAATAAACATTTTTATTTTTCGTTATCTTTGTGAAATTCAAAATACAATGTAAAACTCAAAACACAATAAACGATATGAAAAAGAGTAGTATATTTGCTTTGACACTCTTCGGAGTTGCAGCAGCGGTGGCTGGTGCCGCACTATCTTCTTATGTTATAGCCCGCTATATCTTGCCTGCTGGTGATGTTCAGTATGTTGAACGTACGGTTGAACGCACGCCGGCTTTGGGCGCTCACTTTACGGCCTATGAGGCGCAATCCTATCCCGATTTGACCTATGCTGCCGAGAATGCAGTGCGTGCAGTAGTGAATATTGAGGTTATCTCGGAGGTGGAGATTCCGATGCACTCGTTCAACCCATTCTTCGAGTTCTTCGGACTGCCGCAAGGCCACGGACGAGACGGCGCACCGCAGAAGCGTGAACAGCGTTCAGGAGGTTCGGGTGTAATCATCTCGGAGGATGGTTATATTGTTACTAATAATCACGTGGTTGAGAAGGCTACGAAGTTGCGAGTGAAACTCAACGATGGTCGCAGTTTTGATGCGAAAACCATCGGTCGTGACCCTGCTACCGACATCGCTCTCATAAAGATTGAGCAGGAGGCTTTGCCGACGCTGGCCTTCGGTAGTTCGGATGCTTTGCGCTTGGGAGAGTGGGTGCTTGCAATTGGCTCGCCATTCGATTTGCAATCGACCATTACGGCCGGTATCGTAAGTGCCAAGGCTCGTGCTTTGGATGTTATTCCGAGCGAATTCCGTATCGAGTCGTTTATCCAAACCGATGCTGCCGTAAATCCCGGAAATTCGGGCGGTGCTTTGGTTAATGCCCGAGGTGAGTTGGTGGGTATAAATACCGTGATTAAATCCTCGACAGGAAGTTATATCGGATATTCGTTTGCCGTGCCGGAAAGTATTGTGCGTAAGGTGGTTAATGACTTGAAGGAGTATGGCGTTGTGCAGCGTGCATTGCTCGGTATTACCTACTCGTATATCGACCAGGATTTCATCGACCGCATGGGTAAAGATACCGGTATC
This sequence comes from Alistipes sp., assembly GCA_045659425.1. Taxonomy (GTDB): domain Bacteria; phylum Bacteroidota; class Bacteroidia; order Bacteroidales; family Rikenellaceae; genus Alistipes. Next base: position 85,755 of record JAZOWW010000022.1, read on the forward strand.
AGTGAGGTTGGCGGAGTATATGTAGCTTCGGTTGTGGAGAATGGTGCAGCCTCGGAGGCCGGCTTGCGCAAGGGTGATGTTATTCTCTCTGTGGATGGCGTAGATTTGACCTCTCCGACAACCCTCTCGGAGCAGATTGGCAAGCACCGTCCGAACGATAAAGTAAATTTATCTGTAAAAAGAGGCGCAAACGTGAAACATTTTGAGGTAGTTTTACGTAATAAAGCAGGAAAAGCAGAATTGCTGACTCGTGACAGTGTGGATGTCGTTGAGGTTTTAGGCGGTAAGTTTGTTGAGGCGGACTCTAAACTTTGCAAACGTCTTGATATACGTGGAGGTGTGCAGGTTGCTGCGGTCAATGCCGGAGGTTTGCTTGCGAAGGCTCGTGTAAGAGAGGGTTTTGTTATCACGCATATCAATGATCGCCAGGTTCGTTCGACAGCCGACCTTAACTCTTTGACAGAGAAGATTCGTTCCATCGACGGAGTTTATCCTGATGGTCGTGCGGCAAGTTACGTAGTGATTGAGTAGTAGGGGAGGTAGTGTAGTCGGCGATGTATGCTTTAAGAGTAAGACAAATTGAAGAAATAGTAAGTATATGCGTCAATTAAAGATTACCAAGTCCATTACTAACCGAGAGAGTGCTTCGTTGGATAAGTACTTGCAGGAGATTGGTAAGGAGGACCTCATTACAGTAGAAGAAGAGGTAGAACTCGCCCAACGTATCCGTAAAGGAGATCAGGAGGCACTTGAAAAACTCACGAAGGCGAATTTGCGTTTCGTGGTTTCAGTGGCAAAGCAGTATCAGAATCAGGGATTGAGCCTTCCTGACCTTATCAACGAGGGTAACCTCGGTTTGATTAAGGCGGCCGAGAAGTTCGATGAGACCCGAGGCTTTAAGTTTATCTCATACGCCGTATGGTGGATTCGTCAGTCGATTTTGCAGGCTTTGGCCGAGCAGTCACGTATCGTACGTCTGCCTTTGAACCAGGTTGGTTCGCTCAATAAGATTAACAAGGCTTTTGCACGTTTCGAGCAGGAGCATGAGCGTACCCCGTCGCCTGAGGAGTTGGCTTCCGAGTTGGAGTTGCCGAAGGAGAAGGTTACCGATACTTTGCGTGTTGCAGGTCGTCATATCTCTGTGGACGCTCCATTTGCAGATGGCGAGGACAACTCATTGCTCGACGTGTTGGTAAATCCGGACTCTCCGAATGCTGACCGTGGCCTTATCAACGAGTCGCTTGCCACCGAGGTAGATCGTGCTTTGGAGACGCTGACCGAGCGTGAGCGTGATATTATCAAGTACTTCTTCGGTATTGGTTGCTCGGAGATGACCCTCGAAGAGATTGGTGAGAAGTTCGACCTTACACGTGAGCGTGTGCGCCAAATTAAGGAGAAGGCAATCCGTCGTTTGCGTCACTCGTCACGTAGTAAGTTGCTCAAATCTTACCTGGGCTAATAACTTTTGGCTTGATATAGATGGAATGGTTGTCGGGGAAATCCGACAACCATTTTTGTTTTACGAAAAAATGCACTATATTTGAAATATGAAAACAACCTTAATACTTATCGTTATGTCACTACTTTCGCTTTTCGGATGTGGTCGTAAGGCTGCGCCGACATATCCGCAGGATTGCCTCACGGCTCGTGATGGCTCAAAGATAACGCTGACCTTCTTTGCTCACGCCTCGTTTGCAATGGAGTGGAACGGCCACCATATATATATAGATCCCGTAGGCGAGGGTGTGAAGTGGGATAAACTCCCGAAGGCAGACCTTGTGCTTGTGACACACTCGCACTACGACCACTTCGATATGCCGACTATCGAGACTTTGCAGGCAGCAGGATGCGTTGTTGTCTGCGATAAGACTACGGCCGAGGCCTTCGAGCACGATTGCGTGACCATGACTCCCGGAATGGAGTCAGAGCCATTTGAAGGGGTGCATATCAAGGCTGTGCCGGCATATAATATCAGTGAGGGCCATACCGATTTCCATCCACAGGCACGTGAGGATTGTGGTTACGTGTTGACTTTGGGCGGCACTACTATCTATGTGGCTGGTGATACCGAGGATAACGAGGATGTGTTGGCGTTGCGAGATATTGACGTTGCATTCCTTCCGGTAAATCAGCCATATACAATGACTGTTGAGCAGGCTGTCAATGCCGTTAAGTCGATTCGACCGCTCGTATTCTATCCCTACCATTACGGGCAGGTGGAGCAGAAGACCGACATCGACGCTCTTGTTGCAGCACTGGATGGTGTTTGTGAGGTAAGAGTTCGCCCGATGGAGTAGAGAAACACTACCTATATAAAGATATAGCCACGGATTCGACTGAATCCGTGGCTATATTCATTTGTTGAGATTCTATAATCTTCGGGCAGCCTCGATGCCGATGATGTAGGAGTTGAGTCCGAATCCGATAACCGATCCGACAGCCACGCTTCCGATGAGTGTAGTGTGGCGAAACTCCTCACGAGCAGCGATGTTCGAGATGTGTATCTCGATTACGGGTGTTGATATTGCTGCCACAGCATCACGAATCACAACAGAGGTGTGAGTGTATCCGCCGGCATTGAGCAATACTGCATCATATACCCCCTCGGCAGAGTGAAGTGCGCTGACAATCTCTCCCTCGATATTGGACTGATAGTAGTCAATCTCTATCTCGGGATACTCCGAGCGAAGACGAGGAATAAACTCGTCGAACGACTCGCTACCATATACAGAGCGGTCACGCTTGCCTTGCAAGTTGAGATTAGCACCGTTGATTATCTGAATCTTCATATCGTTGAACTCTTTTAGCGAGCCTGCAAGCAAGCCAATGCGATTGAGTACTTCTTGGATGCGGCAGAGTCTCCACGTGAGGTGAGTACGCAAGGGACCTTTGCACCCATCACGATAGCGGCAATCTCGCCACCAGCCAAGTGCGATACCGACTTGAAGAATACGTTTCCTGACTCGATGTTAGGGAAGAGCAGTGCATCTACATCGCCGGCGATAGATGAGCCCTTAACCTTCTTGTGGTCGGCAACCTCTTTAAAGAGGGCTACGTCCAACGAGAGCGGACCATCCACAACAACATCTCCCAACTGACCACGGTCAGCCATCTTGGCAAGCATAGCGCCCTCGATAGATGATACCGATGCAGGCAATACCTGCTCCGATGGTGCTACGCAACCAATCTTCGGAGTTACTACACCCAAAGATACGGCAACCTGGCGCAAGTACTCAATCTGCTTCTGCTTCTGCTTAATATCAGGTTGCAGAATGATTGCAATATCTGATGCAAGGAGAAGTTTGTGATAACCGCTCCACTCGAATACCGATACGTGGCTCAATACACCCTTTGGAGGGCAAAGACCGAGGTCCTTATCGAGGATCGCACGCATATACTTATCGGTAGGGAGCATTCCCTTCATAAGTACGTCAGCCTCGCCGTTAGATACTGCGGTAGCGGCCAATTTAGCAGCCTTGACATCGGTCTTCTCGTCGATAATGCGGAAGATGCTGCTGTCGATATTCAACTCCTTGCAAACCTTCTCGATAATGATGCGGTCGCCATAGAGGATTGGCTCTACGAGTCCTTCGTTGTAGGCATCATATACAGCCTCGATAGTGTGAGAGTCCTGGCCATAGGCTACTGCCAATCGCTTGCGACCACGCTGACGAGCAGCCTCTACTATTTCTTGTAAATGTTTCATTTTGTTCTATTTTGTTAAATTGTAAGTATCAGTTGCAATTACCAACTCCTCGTTGGTTGCGATTACGGCAACCTTAACCGCAGAGTTCTCGGCCGAGATTATTGCGTCACGACCACGAATAGGTTTATTGACCTCGTTGTCGAGTACAATGCCCATAAACTCCAAGCCTGAGCAGGCACCGTCACGCAACTCCCATGAGTTTTCGCCTACGCCGCCTGTGAATATAATCAGGTCAACGCCGCCCATCAATGCAGCATACTTGCCGATGTACTGCTTGATGCGTGAGTAGTACATGTCTCGGGCCAAAATAGCCTTCTCGTTACCTGCGTCGTAAGCGGCGTCTATGTCACGCATGTCGCTCGATACGCCCGATACGCCCTCAACGCCCGAACGCTTGTTTATCATCGTGTTGATGTCGCCCAAATTCATACCCTCTTTCTCTGCTATGAACAGAAGAGCGCTTGGATCTACATCGCCGCAACGAGTACCCATAATCAAACCATCTACCGGCGAGAAACCCATTGATGTGCAGTAAGACTTGCCGTTGAGTATGGCTGTTATTGAGGCACCATTGCCGATGTGGCAGGTGATAATCTTCGAGTTGTTGTAATCGAGACCTGCGAGTGCTGCACCATTTGTCGCTACGAACTTGTGGCTTGTGCCGTGGAAACCGTAGCGACGTACACGATACTTCTCATAGTACTCGTATGGGAGTGCATAGATGTAGTTTACGGCAGGGATGCTCTGGTGGAACGAGGTGTCGAATACGGCTACCTGCTTAACTTGTGGAAGTACCTTCTCGATAGAGAGAATACCTTCAAGGTTTGCAGGGTTGTGCAGAGGAGCAATGTCAAACAACGAGCGGATCTTCTGCTTTACATCCTCATCTACGATGCAACTCTGCGGGAAGAACTCTCCGCCGTGAGCCACACGATGACCTACCGCCTTAACCTCGTCCAACGATGAGATTACGCCGTAAGTAGCATCTGTAAGTGCCTCCAAAACCAAGCGAATACCTGTTGTGTGGTCAGGAATAGGCTGGTGTAACTTGAAAACATCTTTGCCGACAGGCTTGTGGGTCAGGTCACCCTCTGCGAGACCGATACGCTCAACCAAGCCTTTTGCAAGCAGGTTGTGGCCTCCGTCGCAAATATCGATAACCTGATACTTGATAGACGAACTGCCACAGTTAAGAACTAAAATAACCATAATGTGTTGTACTATTTTTTTTTTGTTTAGAATTTTCTCCTTAGCAAAGATACGAATAAAACCGTAATGTTGTACTTCGTTCTTTGGCTTTAATTTTCGACAGCCTTCGCCAAACCACCTTCGGAGGTCTCTCTGTAAAGGCTTGGGAGGTTGTGTCCCGTTTCATTCATCACCTCTACCACCTTGTCGAATGATACGATGTGTGTACCATCCGAGAGTGTAGCGTAAGTGTTGGCATCAAAGGCTCGTGCCGCAGCGATAGCATTTCGCTCGATGCAAGGCACCTGAACCAATCCGCATACAGGATCGCAGGTAAGACCTAAGTGGTGCTCCAATCCCATCTCTGCCGCATACTCAATCTGTGCAGGTGTTCCGCCGAAGAGTTGACACGCTGCTGCTGCCGCCATGGCGCACGCAACGCCAATCTCTCCCTGACATCCTACGGCAGCACCCGAAATGCTCGAATTGGTCTTTACAACATTGCCGAACAGACCCGCTGTGGCCAGGGCACGCAAGACTCGTATGCGCAGGAACTCTCGTGAGGTCTCCAAGTGATACATTACCGCAGGTAGTACACCGCACGAGCCGCATGTTGGTGCTGTGACCACGATGCCACCCGAGGCATTCTCCTCGGCAGTGGCCAATGCGTAGGCGTAAATCTTGGCTCTTGATGCGAGCGAATCTCGGAAACTCTTCGACTTGACGTAGTATGTGCTTGCCTTGCGAGCGACCTTCAAGCCTCCTGGCAATACGCCGTCGTTGTTGAGTCCACGCTGAATGGTCTCGCACATTACGGTCCATACTGTGTCTAAGTACTCCCAAATCTCCTTGCCTTCGCACTCCTCGACATACTCCCAGAAGGTCTTGCCCTCACGGTAGCACCACTCCTTGATGTCGTGAATGGTTGTGAGAGGGTATATATCTCCCAAGTCTGTGTCGCCAACCTCACCATTGTCATCTTCGAGTGCGCCTCCTCCGACGCTGTATGCCTGCCAACTCTCATATACGGCTCCGCCACGTAGAGCCTCGAACAACATTCCATTAGGGTGGCGAGGCAGTACGGTATCCGGATTCCAAATAATCTCTGTCGGAGCAATCTCTCCCAATACGTTGAGCAGGGCAACATCGGTAAGGTGCCCCTTGCCGGTAGATGCCAACGAACCGTATAGTGTTACACGGAACGCTTCGGCATCGCCTGCACGCTTGGCGAATATCTCGGCAGCGTGCTGCGGCCCCATTGTGTGGCTACTTGATGGGCCGTTGCCAATCTTGTAAAGTTCTCTTAAAGATCTCATTATGCTAAAATTTCAATATCCTCATCATTTGTTTGCAATCCACCGCCGACTGCATTGGCTACGAAATCGCTCAGTGGCTCGCCTTCGAGTTCCGAGATTGATGTTACACCTCGCACATCGACGTAGAAAATCTCCTCGGCACGACGTAACTCCTCGATATAAATCTCTCGTACGACAACCCTCTCGTGGCGATTCAGTCGCAGACGCTCAATCATCAGACTCTTTTCGACGGACTCTGTCGCCTGTGATACCACTATCTCTCGGTCGATAACCGCCATTACGGCAACACCGTCAATGTTGTTTACAACTCCGTTGCCATCTACGCACATCACGCACGAGCATCCATATTTCTCGGCATATTTGCGCAGTAACTCCGTATGAGCCTTGGCTGCCGATGTAGGCATACCGTCAAATCCGATTGCGCTATTATGGACCAATGCTCTCGGACGTATGGCACGCAGTTCAAAGTCACCATATAGCGAGGTCTCGACTGCAAATATTGCGTAGTCACCCTCTGGATATAGGCGTATTTCAACAATATGTGACAACTCCTTTGAGTATCGGTCACGGAGAAGGCACAAGGCAATATTCTCCTCTATCTCCTGGATGTCGGCATTGAACTCTCGGTCAAAGAGTCGCAGTGATGCATCGTTGAGCAGACGACAATGCTCCGCAAGTCGCAGTGGCTGATGCCCATCTGTGCGTACCTGCTGATAGAGATACGGAGCCTCGATTGCAGGACTCCAAACTCCCTCCTTGCCGTTTATGTATATCGTACTGCTCATATTTGCCTTGTTACTCTGTAAATATCTTCAAAAGCAATTCTCGAAGGAGTTCTGCGTCCGATTTTCCTCCGGTGTCTATACCCTTGCTCTTGCCGTCGTACTCTCGCAGGAGTCCGAGTATCTCAAAAACCTTGCGATTGTTCCAACGTGTCGAATAACTCTTCGAGTCACGCAATCCGTAGATGTTGCCCGATTTGAGGATGCCCAACAATTCGGGATCGCTCGGAAATGGTACTCGCTGCATACGCTCTCGCCAACGCAGGTAGTTAATTATGAATATCTCTCGGAAGGTGCCGAATAGGGCCATAATTGTCAGCAGGAGCGGATACTCTTTCGGGTTGCGGGAGAGGTGGTCGGCAATGGTCAATGCACGACAAACATCCTTGACTGCCACCGCTTTGCATAACTCGAAATTGTTAAACTCTTTCGAGATACCGATGTAGGTCTCTATGTCGGCAGGCGATATTCGTTTTTGTCCCTCTGGCAATGATACGGTCAATTTCTCCAACTCATTGCTTATACGGGAGATGTCTGTTCCCAAGTGGTTTACGAGGAGTTCAACACTTGAAGGCTCTATCTCCAAACCTTTGGAACGAACGAAGCCTCCCAGCCAATCCTTTATCTCGTAGTCACGAGGGCGTACTGACTCAAATATCGTTCCGTTGGCAAGGCAACTCTTGTAGAGAGCCTGTCGCTTGTCTGCACTCTTCTCTTTGTGGCAGATGACCAATATGGTTGAAGGTAGCGGGTTGGCCGTATATGTTGCGAGCAGTTCGGGATGGCTCAAATGCTGAGCCTCCTTCACGATGATAACCTCATAGCCTCCCATCATAGGTATCTGACGGCAATAACTTGCCACCGTGCCACCGTCAGAGTCTCGGCCGTAGAGTACAATCTGGTTGAATGAGCGCTCGGCTTCATTGAGAATTCCGTTGGCGAGTTTGTCGCATAGAGTGTCGATGAAGTATGGCTCCTCGCCCATCAGCAAATATATGGGAGAGAAGCGCCGAGCCTCAATGTCGGCACAAAGACGACGGAACTCCGCCTCGCTATCTTTAAATTTGGCTGTTGCCTTTGCCATAGGTTAAATGTTTTCCTTTGTAATTTTGAGAATATTCTCTGTTCGCTCGCCTATGCGGAAGCGGTCATCTGTTCTGTGTCCCACAACCCAAACAATCTCTCCCTCGGAGAGTAGCACAAATTGGCGGCTCTTCTCGACTCTGGATATTTTCAGGTCGGTCAAAAGGTCGCTAACCTTCTTGCGCCCTGCCATACCGAACGGAATAAAACTATCACCCTCACGCCAACGGCGCAGAGTGAGCGGATATTTGAGTTTATCCTCATCTATGAGTGCGATATTTGACGGCATATTATACTCCGAGACGTTGTCTATGTCGGTATGGTTGTAGTAGAGGACCGAATTGCCGCAATAACTGCGCAAATCGTCACGCTCGATTGTGATTTCGCAATCATCGTCGTCACTTACCGGAGCAACCACAATATCTCCTCTATCGATGCAGGCAACATAGTCACGTGAGTAGAAATGCTTGCCCGACTGTCCGCTTTGGAGGGCCTTGCAGAGGTTTTCTGTCACATCTCCCTTGAAGCCGTATTGAGAGTTGAGTAGTTCGTAGATGACAAAGTCACGAGGGAACTCCTTGTCGATACGCTCCACGAAGATTCTATCGCTGCACTCCTCGTGTTGAACGACCTCTTCTCGAATCTTGGACATCGCAACCTCGATAAACGATTGGGCGTCGGTCAGGCGGTAGAGGTTTCCTCGCATCAGAGCCGTGAACGAAGGGTTTATATCTCGAATCATCGGTAATATGCCCAGGCGAACCTTATTGCGCAGATACTTTGTCGAACGGTTGGATGAGTCCTCTCTGAACGGAATCTTGTGTGTAACGGCGTACTCCAAAATATCTTTGCGTGTGGCGAACAGCAGTGGGCGAATAATCTTGCCACGCTGACGATGTATGCCGGTTAGTCCACGTAGGCCTGTGCCTCGCAACAGGTTGATGAAGAAAGTCTCGATCGAGTCGTCGGCGTGGTGGGCTATCGCAATCACGGTATAACCGTGTTCGTGCGACAATTGGTCAAACCACTCGTAGCGTAACCTGCGAGCAGCCATCTCCATAGACTCTCCCGTGCGCTCCATCTCCGCAGTGGTGTCGAAACGGCGATTATAGAAGGCTACGCCATAGCGCTCCGCCTCGTGTGCCACTACTACCTCGTCCTCGTCGCTCTCTGCGCCACGCAGGCAGAAGTTGCAGTGTGCAACGCCTACATTGTAGCCCGATTGTGCGAAGAGCGAGAGCATAACCATCGAATCGACTCCTCCCGATACGGTCAAAAGGATTTTATCCTCGTGGGAGAAGAGCGAATGACGCTTGTTGTACTGCTCAAAGCGACTTAATAAAATATCATTAACCATACTAAAACCTTGTCGTTCTCTATAAAATATTAACCTCGGGCTCTATCTCGATGCCGAACTTCTCGGCAACGGTGCTTTGCACAAACTTTGCAAAAGCAACAACCTCCTCGCCTGTCGCTCCGCCCAAGTTTATCAATACCAAAGCCTGCTTCTCATGAACTCCGACTCTCCCCTTGTTGTATCCCTTCAATCCTGATTGGTCAATAAGCCAACCCGCTGCAAGTTTTACCTTGCCGGTCTCTGCGGCAGGGTAGTGCGGCATATCGGGATACTCGGCAAGCAGACGCTCTGCGACACTGTGTTCCACGACCGGATTTTTGAAGAAACTGCCGGCGTTGCCCGTAACTGCCGTGTCAGGGAGTTTTTGTTGGCGAATATAACATATCGCCTCACGTATGTTGCTCAGCGTTGCACCACCTCGTGCCTCGACCTCTCGTGCTACGTCGCCATATCCGAGTTTCGGAGTGGCCTGCTTCGATAGGCGGAAGAGAACAGATGTTATTATTACCTGCCCTTTGAGGTCATTCTTGAAGATGCTGTCACGATAGCCGAAGTTGCACTGCGCAGCATCAAGGGTCGAGTGCGCTCTGCTCTGCGGCGTGAATATATCGACGCTTACGATGCAGTCTTTCGCCTCGGCGCCGTATGCTCCGATGTTTTGTACCGGTGCAGCACCTACCTTGCCTGGAATGAGCGAGAGGTTTACGATGCCCCAAAGTTGATGATTTACGCTCCACTCTACCAAATCATCCCACTCGACTCCGGCTCCGGCTCGCACCAAAACCTCCTCTTCGTTTTCGTGGACAATCTCTATGCGGTTGTCGCACGGAACAACCAGTGCTCGCTCCACATCCTGTGTGAACAAGATGTTGTTACCGCCGCCCAACGCCATCCACTCGCCGTGAATGTGTCGATCGAATAGTTCGGATAGTTCCTCCGCACGGTCGAACTCTGCAACCAGAGTTGCCTTTTGTCGTACGTGAAAACTGTTGCGACTGCTTATATCCGTATTTTCGAAGATGCGTATCATCCTATATATAATTAGATGCGCCAAAGATACAAAAAACAATTGAGCATCCGTAGCCTGAAATAAAAATAATTGTCGAAAATGGTGATTTATGCGAAAAAAATATTAACTTTGAGAGATTGAAACTTAAAAAACCTAAAACCATACACTATGTTTACACAAAATGATTTAGATCAGATTCGCCGTCACGGTCTTACTCCGGAGCAGGTAGAGCAGCAAATTGAGAACTTCCGTCGAGGCTTTCCTTCACTCGGAGTGGTAGCCGCAGCATCCCCTTCGGATGGAATTACTGTGCTGGATGAAGCGGAGCAATCTCGTCTGGCTGCTTATTATGAGAATCATGCCGAGAAACTCTCTGTTGTGAAGTTTGTTCCAGCATCGGGTGCTGCTACCCGTATGTTCAAGGAGTTGTTTGAGTTTGTCAATGAGGATAAACGAGGTAAGGGTATTGATGTGTTGTTGCAAAATGTTGAAAAATTCGCATTTTATCCAGAGTTGAAGGCAGTGCTTCCTGAGGGTGCAGATGATAAGGCGGTAGTGTCGGCTATCGTAGGTAAGGGTTTGGAATATGGTGCAAAACCAAAGGGCCTTGTGACCTTCCATGCTTACGATGACGGTGCAAGAAAGGCCGTTGAGGAGCATCTGGTGGAGGGTGCCTTGTATGGTGCTTCACAGGGTGTCGTGCACTTGCATTTTACCGTATCGCCTGAGCATGAGCAGGCCTTCCGAGAGTTGCTTGCGGCCAAGGTATCGAAGTATGAGGCGAAGTATGGTGTGCGATACGACATCTCGTTCTCGCAGCAGCGTTCATCTACCGACACGGTGGCTGTGAATCCTGATAATACGCCGTTTAGAACCGATGCTGGGGAGTTGCTTTTCCGTCCTGCGGGACACGGCGCATTGCTCTCCAATTTGAATGATATTGAGGCGGATGTTGTCTTTGTGAAGAATATCGACAATGTGACAACCGATGCTTTGCGTGGAGATACTGTTCTGTTCAAAAAGGTGCTTGCAGGTTTGCTTTTGGAGGTGCAATCGAAGGCGTTTGCTCACTTGAAGGCGTTGCGTGATGGTGTGGCAGATTTGGCCGCTGTTGCAGATTTTGTTCAGAGTAGTCTTTGTGTAAAACTCCCTGCGGAGTATGACGCTGCGTTGTTGGAGAAGTTGCTCGATAGACCTATTCGTGTGTGCGGTATGGTGCGTAACGAGGGCGAGCCTGGTGGCGGTCCTTTCTGGGTTGCAAACGAGGATGGAACGCAGACCTTGCAGATTGCCGAGTCGAGTCAGATTTCGGCCGAAGATATGTGTCTGATGAAGAATGCTACGCACTTCAATCCTGTGGATTTGGTTTGCGGTGTGCGTCGTGCCGATGGCTCGAAGTTTGATTTGATGCAATATACTGACCCTGCAACGGGATTTATCTCATCGAAGTCGAGTGGCGGTCGTGAGTTGCGTGCGCAGGAACTTCCGGGCTTGTGGAATGGTGCGATGGCTAATTGGAGTACAATCTTCGTGGATGTGCCAATCTCGACATTCTCGCCTGTGAAGGTTGTTCAGGATTTGTTGCGTCCGCAACATCAATAGAGATTGAGAAAAACGCAGGTTCTCTCCTGGTAATTGGGGCGACAAAGGGTTGTGATTAGAGTGCAATTCTTTGTCGCTCTGTTTTGTTTTGAATGTACGTGGAAGGTGTTTTCTTGTGATTATGAATTTTATCTGTCGCATAATGCGCACGCCTATTGCTTTTGTGCGTGCAATTTTGTAACTTTGTGGCGTTTTTGCGCATGAGCGCATTTGAGGTGTGTCTAATAGACACATTTGCAAGATGTTGAAACGAAACAAAATCATAAATATAAAACCTGATTATGGAAAACAAATTAAAAGAATTGACCGAGCGCCTTTATGGTGAGGGCTTGGAAAAGGGCCGTGCGGAGGCCGATCGTCTGGTTGCTGATGCAAAAGCGCAGGCAGAGAAGATCTTGGCAGAGGCAAATGCCGAGGCTGCTCAAATTGTTAAAAATGCGGAGGAGAAGGCTGCCGATACAGCAAAGAACTCGTTGACCGAGATTTCTCTTGCAGGCAAGCAGGCTTTGGCAAAGATTAAGACCGAGATTGCTGAACTTGTAATCGCAAAGAGCGTGAGCGAGTCTGTTAAGGCGGCAACCGTAGATGCTGCATTTGTTAAGACAATGCTCCTCGAAATTGCAAAGTCATGGAATAGCGACGGCAGCAAGACTGAGTTGAAGGCTCTTCTTCCGGAGTCTTTGGAAAAGGAGTTTTCGACTTTGTTTGAGGCTTCTGTTCAGGAGTTGCTCGCAGCAGGCGTTGAGGTTGGATACTCGAAGGATGTTCGTACAGGCTTCAAGGTAGGTGCAAAAGATGGTGGTTACTATATTGCATTTACCGATGAGAGTTTCGATGCATTGATGCAGGAGTATCTTCGTGAAAAGGTTTCCAAACTGCTTTTTGCATAGCCTATGTTTGGTAGTAATTATTATGCACTTGTAGCGGGTTTCCGTGAGTATGCGCTGGATACCGAGACCAAGGGTTTCGATATCGAGTCTATCCTTGCGGAGGTTGCGGAGGTACTCTCTGCTAAGGATTGGCAGACGGTACGCCTCCTCTATACCTACTACGATTGTGAAAATCTTGTGGGTCTGCATAACGGTAGCACCGCCTACAACCGTCTTGGTCGTATCTCGGCTGAGGAGTTGGCTGAGGAGTTGGCGCACCCTTCGCAGTTGCCTGCACGATTGGTAAAGGTGCTTCGTGCTTATGCTGCTCCGGAAGGAGAGGATGCCGAGTCGGTAGATGTCGAGGCTCCGTTCTCACGTTCACTCTTTGCTGCATATTACGAGGAGTGTGCTGCTACTCGCTCGAAGTTCCTTCGTGAGTGGTCGGAGGCAGACCGCACTCTGCGCAATGTGGTGTCGGCAGTTGTTGCCAGAGAGCAGGGTGAGGGTGCCGATGCTGCAACCGTTGGCGGAGGAGAGATTGTCGAGCAACTTGGACGCAGTTCTGCTGCCGACTTTGGTTTGCGAGGCGAACTCTCATATATTGACTCGTTGTTGACGGCAATGGATGAGACAAATATCCTGGAAAAGGAGCGTAAGATTGACCTTATTCGTTGGTCTATTGTCTCCGAACTCTCTACCTTCTCATACTTCGACCTGGATGCAGTGCTTGCATACCTTGTCAAGATGAATATCGTGGCTCGCTGGGCGTTGCTTGATAGTAAGACCGGCGATGAGATGTTTGCACGTCTGCTTGCAGAGTTGGACGGCAAGGAATTGATAAATAATTGTAATTAAAGATAATGAAAACAACAGGAAAAGTTAGTGGTATCATCTCTAACATCGTTATCGTGAAGGCTGACGGTGCCGTTGCCCAGAACGAGATATGCTATGTTTATTGCGGCGATACCCGAATGATGGCCGAGGTCATCAAGGTAATAGGCGATGATGCCTATGTACAGGTTTACGATTCTACCCGAGGTTTGAAAATCGGCGACCGTGTAGATTTCGAGGGTCACATGTTGGAGGCAACTTTGGCTCCGGGTCTGCTCTCTCGTAACTATGACGGTTTGCAGAACGACTTGGAGAAGATGGACGGTCTGTTTATCAACCGTGGTTCAATCACTGAGCCGCTCGATTTCGAGGCAAAGTGGTCTTTCAAGCCATTGGCAAAGGCTGGCGATAAGGTGTCGGCTGCTTCTTGGCTCGGAGAGGTACAGGAGCAGTGGATTGCTCACAAGATTATGGTGCCGTTCATCATGAACGGAAACTATACGGTTAAGAGCGTAGCCGAGGCAGGCGAGTATAAGGTTACCGATACTATCGCAGTCGTTACCGATGTAGATGGAAACGAGTATCCTATCACTATGGTACAGAAGTGGCCCGTAAAGCAGGCTGTGCGCTGCTATACTGAGAAGCCACGTCCGTCGAAGGTTATGGAGACCGGTGTTCGTGCTATTGATACCTTCAATCCGCTTGCTGAGGGTGGTACAGGTTTTATCCCTGGTCCGTTCGGTGCGGGTAAGACCGTACTTCAGCACGCAATTTCAAAGCAAGCCGAGGCCGATGTAATCATCATCGTTGCCTGTGGAGAGCGTGCAAATGAGGTAGTGGAGATCTTTAAGGAGTTCCCTGAGTTGGTTGACCCCCGTACAGGTCACAAACTGATGGAGCGTACAATTATCATCTGTAACACCTCGAACATGCCGGTTGCGGCTCGTGAGGCATCGGTTTATACCGGTATGACTATCGGAGAGTATTATCGTTCGATGGGTCTTCGTGTATTGGTTATGGCGGACTCTACTTCACGTTGGGCTCAGGCTTTGCGTGAGATGTCTAACCGTTTGGAGGAGTTGCCTGGTCAGGATGCGTTCCCTATGGACCTCTCGGCAATTATCTCGAACTTCTACGCTCGTGCCGGTCTTGTGAAGTTGACCAATGGCGAGACAGGTTCGGTAACATTCCTCGGTACCGTATCTCCTGCGGGTGGTAACTTGAAGGAGCCTGTAACCGAGTCAACCAAGAAGGCTGCTCGTTGTTTCTATGCGCTTTCACAGGGTCGTGCAGACTCGAAGCGTTACCCTGCAATCGACCCACTCGATTCATACTCTAAGTACTTGGAGTATCCGGAGGTTGAGGAGTATCTCGGCCAGAAGATTGAGAAGGGCTGGGTAGAACTCGTGCGTCGTGGTAAGACCATTGTTCAGCGTGGTAAGGAGGCTAACGACCAGATTAATATCTTGGGTGACGACGGTGTACCTGTTGACTACCACGAGCGTTTCTGGAAGAGCGAATTGATAGACTTCGTGGTGCTTCAACAGGATGCGTTCGACGATATTGATGCTAACTGTCCTATGGAGCGTCAGCAGATGATGTATAAGATGGTTCTCGATATCTGCGACTACGACTTTGATTTCGCTGATTTCGAGGCTTGCTCCAAGTTCTTCAAGGGACTTATCAACCTCTTCCGTCAGATGAACTACTCGGAGTGGAAGAGCGAGAAATTCTATGACTATCAGAAGCAAATTGAGGATTATGTTGCCTCGGCTAAATAATTTGGGAATATGACAACACGAGCATTTCAGAAAATATATACAAAGATCGACAATATTACCAAGGCGACCGTTACGTTGCGTGCTACGGGCGTAGGTAATGACGAACTTGCTACCGTGGGTGGAAAACTTGCACAGGTAGTAAAGATTATGGGCGATAATGTTACCTTGCAGGTATTCGCCGGTACAGAGGGTCTTGCGACCAATTCGGAGGTGGTATTCCACGGAGAACCACCGAAGTTGAAGGTTTCGGACAACCTCGCAGGTCGCTTCTTCAACGCTTATGGTGAGCCGTTGGAGGGTGGCGAGCAGTTGGAGGGTGAGGCACGAGAGATCGGTGGCCCTACCGTAAACCCTTTCCGTCGTTTGCAGCCTTCGGAACTTATCGCTACCGGTATTGCAGGTATCGACCTTAACAATACCATCGTAACCGGTCAGAAGATTCCGTTCTTCGCAGACCCTGACCAGCCATACAACGCCGTTATGGCAAACGTGGCACTGCGAGCAAAGGCTGACAAGATTATCTTGGGAGGTATGGGTCTTACCAATGACGACTTCCTCTACTTTAAGCAGGTCTTCGAGAATGCAGGTGCTTTGGACCGTATCGTATCATTCGTAAATACAACCGAGAATCCTCCTGTTGAGCGTCTGCTCGTACCTGATATGGCACTTACGGCAGCCGAGTACTTTGCAGTGGATAAGGGCGAGAAGGTGTTGGTGCTCTTGACCGATATGACCCTCTACGCCGATGCTTTGGCTATCGTATCAAACCGTATGGACCAGATTCCGTCGAAGGACTCAATGCCTGGTTCACTCTATTCGGATTTGGCGAAGATTTACGAGAAGGCCGTTCAGTTGCCTAATGGTGGTTCAATTACCATTATCGCCGTTACAACCCTTTCGGGTGGTGATATTACCCACGCTATTCCGGATAACACCGGCTACATCACCGAGGGTCAGTTGTTCTTGCGTAACGACTCGGATACAGGCAAGGTTATCATCGACCCATTCCGTTCGTTGTCACGTTTGAAGCAGCTGGTTATCGGTAAGAAGACACGTGAGGACCACCCTCAGGTAATGAATGCCTGCGTACGTTTGTATGCAGATGCTGCTAACGCAAAGACCAAGTTGGAGAATGGTTTCGACCTCTCGGATTACGATGAGCGTGCATTGAAATTTGCTCACGACTACTCGGAGAAGTTGTTGGCTATCGACGTAAATATCGACATCACAGAGATGCTCGATACTGCTTGGACTCTCTTTGCAGAGTACTTTACCAAGGAGGAGGTTGCCATCAAGGCAGAACTCATTGCTAAATATTGGAAAGCATAATAACGAATGGCAATCAAATTTCAATATAATAAGACTTCGCTCGGCGAACTCGGTAAACAACTTAAAATGCGCCAAAAGGCACTCCCTACCATCAAGAGTAAGGAGTCGGCTTTGCGCTCCGAGGTTAAGCGTGCGAAGGACGCTGCCGCCGCCTACCGTTCGCAGTTGGATGCACTTATTGCCAGTTGCGAATACATGAAGGTGTTGTGGGGCGAGTTTGATTGTACACTACTCCGCATATCGGATGTCGAACTCTCGACACAGAAGATTGCAGGAGTGCGTATCCCGCAGTTGAAGGAGGTTATCTTCGAGCAGAAGCCGTTTGACCTCTTCTCATCTCCGGTGTGGTATAGCGACGGTGTCGAATTACTCAAACGACTTGCGAAGTTGGGTATCGAATACGAGGTCTATAACCGCCAAATGGAGTTGTTGGACTATGCACGCCGAAAGACTACTCAGAAGGTAAACCTCTACGAGAAGGTGCAAATACCCGGTTATGAGGATGCCATACGTAAGATTAAACGCTTTATGGAGGATGAGGAGAATCTCTCCAAGTCTGCACAGAAAATTGTAAAAACACGCCAACAGGCTGCTGCAAAGGAGGGCAACGTGTAATGATAGTCAAGATGATGAAATATAATATCGTGCTGATGGCTGCCGAGCATGAGCGTCTTATTGAGGCTCTGCGTGGTACAGGATTGGTCGATATAACCACTTCGGGCTGGGAGGCTACGGAGGCGGATCGCACGTTGTTGCTTGATATTGAGGGTCGCAAGAAGGCTCTTGATATTCTTGGCCGTATTGCTGCGGAGAGAGAGAGCGATGTTGCAAATATCTCGGCGAAGGTGCCGGCAGGAGAGGTGTATGCTACCTACCTCGCTGCGCAGGGCGAGATTGCAACAGCCAAGAGTGAGATTGCTCGCTTGCAGAAGTTGCTCGAAGAGTGGACTCCGTGGGGAGACTTCTCGGTTGAGACCTTGGCGAAGTTGGCGGATGCAGGTGTTGTTTTGCGCTACTTCGTGGCTCAGGGTGCTACCTACGATAAGAGTATCGAGGAGTGGATGCAGAACTACAATATCTCGTTGGTAAGCAAGGAGGGCGGTATGGCTCGCTTTGTGGTGCTCGGTAATGGTGAGCAGGAGATAAATCTCGATGCACAGGAGTTGAAGGCTCCGCAAATCAGTGTGGCAGACGCTTGCAAGGCTATGGGTGCTGCGGAGACGAAGATTGAGGCTGCGGAGGATTCGCTCGCTGCTTGCGCACTCTCTCGTTCGGAGATTGCGTCGGAGTTGGCAGTCTTGAAGACTCGTCTGCAAAATGTGCGCATTGCCTCTACTGCGGAGCGTGCGGCAGATGATGTACTGATGGTGTTGGAAGGTTGGGCAGAGGAGGCTACCTGCGAGAAGGTGGATGCGCTGCTTGATGAGATGCATGAGGTTGTATATCTTAAATCTAAACCGGTTGAGGAGGATGATACTCCGGTTAAGTTGAAGAATAATCGTTTCGCACGTTTGTTTGAACTTATCGGCGGTATGTATGCGTTGCCTAAGTATGGAACACTCGACCTTACTCCGTTCTTCGGACCATTCTATATGCTCTTCTTTGCTATCTGTCTTAATGATGCGGGATATGGAGCATTGCTGCTTGCAGCAGGTCTTGCGCTCTACTTCAAGGGTGGAGAGAAATTGAAGAAGGCATCGTTGCTGACAATCGTATGCGGTACGGCTACTACGCAGTTCGGCTTGTATTCCGGTTCACTTTTCGGTATGAGCATACCGACATTGTTGGGATACAAGGCAGGTGAGCCAACACCGTTCCTCGACTTCCAGAACGACTTCTTCTCGATTGCTCTCGCTATCGGAGTGTTGCAGATTATGTTCGGTATGGCAATCAATATCGTGATGAAGATTCGCCTCTTCGGACTATTGTCTGCACTCCCATTGACAGGATGGTTCCTCGTGCTGTTGTCAGGAGTATTGGCAGCAGGCTTGCCTATGATGAATGAGGCTTGGACAATACCGTTCTTTACCACATCTTCCGTGGCATTCTACGTGACGGCAGGTGTAGGTCTGGCACTCATGCTCTTGTTTAATGGCAAGAATCCGGTTATGAGTATTCTTTCAGGTTTGTGGGATACCTATAATAATATAACGGGATTGCTCTCGGATGTGCTTTCGTATATCCGTCTCTTTGCAATCGGTTTGTCGGGTGGTGTGCTTGCGCAAGTGTTCAACCAATTGGCTCTCGGTTTGACAGGTTTGGATGCAGGTATTGAGCAGTTCACATTTGGTACAGTATTCCAGATTTTGGGCGCTACGGCTATCTTGTTCGTAGGTCACGGAATCAACCTCTTTATGTCGGCCATTTCGTCATTTGTTCACCCTATGCGATTGACCTTCGTAGAGTTTTATAAGAATGCAGGTTTCGAGATGGGCACACGTGCTTTCGAGCCTCTTAAAGATGAAATAAATGATTAAATAACAAACAATTAAAACAAATTACAATTATGAATTCAACAGCTTTGATTTTGGCCTATGTCGGTGTAGCACTGATGGTAGGTTTGGCAGGTATCGCTTCGGCTATCGGTACAGCAATTTGCGGTCAGACCGCAGTAGGTGCAATGAAGAAGAATGGTGGCGCTTTCGGTAGTTACATGATTCTTTCAGCGCTTCCTGGCTCACAGGGTCTCTATGGTTTCGTCTGCTTCTTTATGGTACAGGGTCTCATCTCTGCCGAGATGTCTATGTTGCAGGCTGCTGCTGTATTTGGTGCAGGTTTGCTCGTAGGTATGGTTAACCTCCTCGCTGCTATTTATCAGGGTAAGGTTTGTGCTAACGGTATCGCTGCTATCGGTAATGGTCACGATGTAATGGGTAAGACCCTCATCCTCGCTGCGTTCCCAGAGTTGTATGCAATCTTGACCGTTGCTGCAACCTTCCTTATCTCTTCGGCTGTGGCTTAATCCAACGAAGGATTTTAAGAAAATGGAGGGGCAATTCGCCTCTCCATTTTTTTTGTTGCAATATTTGCTTGCAATAATAAATTGTCTGCGGTGTTTTCTTTTGTGGTCTATTTGTGTGAATTTTTGCCACTATATAGACAAACACTTTCGTTTTCTTTCCTTTTTGTTTGATTTTCTATTTTTAAAAGTGATTTTTATTTAAGATTGTGTTTGTTTTTATGTTATCTTTGTGACGTGATAGGACCATAAACAATCCGACACATACATTTACCACTATATGACAAAAGAATACGATGTGATTATTATCGGCGGCGGTGCGACGGGAGCGGGTGTAGCCCGTGACTGTTCATTGCGTGGCATCAAGGCTCTCTTGATTGAGCGTTTTGATATTGCTACGGGTGCTACCGGCCGTAACCATGGTTTGCTGCATAGTGGCGCACGCTATGCCGTAAACGACCACGAGTCGGCAGAGGAGTGTATTCGTGAGAATATGATTCTGCGCCGTATTGCCGCTCACTGTGTTGATGAGACAGGAGGTCTCTTTATCTCATTGCCTGAGGATGGCCTGGATTTCCAGAAGAAGTTTATCGAGTCGTGCCTTTCAGCGGGTATCAGTGCCGAGGCTATTGATCCGAAGGAGGCTCTGCTTCTCGAACCGTCGGCAAACCCTGCACTTATCGGTGCGGTAAAGGTGCCTGACGGATCGGTTGACCCATTCCGCCTGACTACGGCAAATATCATTGATGCGAAGTTGCATGGAGCAGAAGTGCTTACCTACCATGAGGTTGAGGAACTTGTAATGGAGCAGGGTCGTGTTCTTGGTGTCAAGGTGCTTGACCGCAAGAGTGGCGAGCGTAAGGAGATTCGCTCACGTATAGTGGTTAATGCCGGCGGTATCTGGGGACATAACATTGCCAAGAAGGCAGGTGTCACTATCAATATGTTGCCTGCAAAGGGTTCGCTCTTGATCTTTGGACATCGTGTCAATAATGTAGTTTTGAATCGTTGCCGTAAACCTGCCGATGCCGACATTTTGGTGCCTGGCGATACAATCTCTCTCATCGGTACTACTTCAAGCAAGGTGCCTTTCGATGAGGTTGACAATATGTATGTAACGGCCGATGAGGTAGATTTGCTGTTGCGTGAGGGTGCAATGTTGGCACCATCGCTTCTTCATACCCGAATCTTGCGTGCCTATGCAGGTGTAAGACCACTTGTTGCATCGGATGACGATCCGAGCGGACGTAGCGTCAGCCGTGGTATCGTGGTGCTTGACCACGCTACACGTGACGGTGTTGAGGGCTTCATCACAATCACAGGTGGTAAGTTGATGACCTATCGTTTGATGGGCGAGTGGACTACCGACCTTATCTGTAAGAAGTTGGCTGTGGATGCTAAGTGTACAACTGCCGAGCGACCATTGCCTGGCTCATCGCCAAAGAAACGAGAGGAGACCTCACGTAAGATTCACGCCGTACCAACTATGCAGCGAGAATCGTCACTCTATCGCCACGGCGATATGGCTGAGAAGGTTGAGACCTCGACCTCGGCAAAGCGTTCGCTTGTTTGCGAGTGCGAGGAGGTATCGGTTGGCGAGGTAGAGTACGCAATCAATGCATTGGAGGTAAATAACCTTGTCGATTTGCGTCGTCGTACCCGTGTCGGTATGGGAACGTGCCAGGGCGAACTTTGTGCTTGTCGTGCAGCGGGTCTTATGGCCGAGTTCGGAAAATATTGTACAAATCGTGCCAAGCAGGATTTGACCTCGTTCCTCAATGAGCGTTGGAAGGGTATGGCTCCTGTTGCTTGGGGGGATACCTTGCGTGAGAGCGAGTTCACGATGTGGCTTTATGACGGAGTATGTGGTTTAACTACTAAAAAGGAGGAGGAGAAATAATGAGATACGATAGCGTAATTATCGGTGGTGGTCTTTCGGGACTCTTGTGTGGCCTGCGTTTGGTGCAGGCGGGCAAGCGCTGTGCCATCATCTCTTCCGGTCAGAGTGCTTTGCACTTCTCGTCAGGTTCGTTCGATCTTCTTTCGACGCTTCCTAATGGCGAGGCTGTAACCTCTCCTGTGGAGGGCGTTAAGGACCTTGTTGCACAAGAGGCAGAACATCCGTACGTGAAGATGGGTGTTGAGCGTTTCGCTGATTTGGCTGCGGAGGCTGTTGCCACCCTGAATGCCGCAGGTGTTGCGGTTGAGGGCGATACTGCGAAGAATCACTACCGCCTGACCCCTATGGGTACACTCAAACCAACTTGGCTTACTATGGCGGGCTACGTGCGTAGCGACTCTGCCGAGGCATTGCCATATAAGAGTGCATTGTTGCTCAATGCTGAGGGATTCCTCGATTTCTATACTCAGTTCGTCTCTGACGAGTTGCGTAAGATGGGAACCTCTTGCCGAGTATATAACTTTAATCTTCCGGCTTTGGAGATTATCCGCAACAACCCAACCGAGATGCGTTCGGCAAATATCGCCCGCATATTCGATAGAGATGAGAATGTGGAGGCTTTGGCCGAGATTATTTTGCGAGAGAAGGGCGATTGCGAGGTGGTACTTCTGCCTGCATTCCTTGGTATCGAGCATTCGGATGTGTTGGCACGCTTGCGTGAGCGTTGCGGTTGCACTATCTGTACGGTGGCTACATTGCCGCCTTCTGTTCCGGGCTTGCGTACGCAGATGAGATTGCGTAAGGCTTTCGAGCAGGCAGGCGGAGTCTATATGTTGGGCGACACAGCGATTAAGTATGAGGAACAGGATGGCCGCATTACTAAGGTCTATACACAGAATCACGGAAATATCGCTATCGAGGCCGATAACTTTGTTCTGGCAACGGGTAGTTATTTCAGCCGTGGTCTTATCGCAGACCGTGACGGTATCGTAGAACCTCTGTTTGGTGCCGATGTGTGCCAGAGCGAGAGTCGTGGCGAGTGGTACGACCGTGATTTGTTTGCGGCACAACCATTTGAAAAGTTCGGTGTAAAGACCGATGCTTCGCTTCACGTTCTGCGCAATGGCGAGGCTGTGGAGAATCTATATGCGATAGGTGCCGGTCTTGCAGGATTTAACCCTGTAAAGGAGGGTTGTGGTGCAGGAGTTTCGATGCTCTCTGCCGTATATGTATCAGATAATATACTGAAAAAGTAGGAAGGGGAATACAATGATAGTAAAGGAGAATAGCCAGAATAACTTTGAGCAGTGTATCAAGTGTACGGTTTGTACCGTATATTGCCCTGTTGCAGCGGTAAATCCACTCTACCCGGGTCCAAAGCAGTCGGGTCCGGATGGTGAGCGTCTGCGTTTGAAGCGTCCTGAATTCTATGATGAGGCACTGAAATATTGCCTTAACTGTAAGCGTTGCGAGGTTGCATGTCCTTCCAATGTGCGTATTGGAGATATTATCCAGGCGGCACGTATCAAGCATAGCAAGAGCAAGCCGGGTCTTCGTGAGTTTACTCTCGCTAATACAGACCTTGTAGGCTCGGTTGCGACGTTGGCGGCACCGATTGTAAATGCTACCGTATCGTCAAAGCCTGTTAAGGCTATAATGGATAAGGTGGTAAAGGTTGACCATCGCCGTACCTTCCCGAAGTACTCGCAGGGTACCTTCGAGGGATGGATGCGCAAGCAGCGTAAGGCGCAAAGCGCCTTCGAGAAGCAGGTTGCATACTTCCACGGCTGTTATGTAAACTATAATAATCCACCGCTCGGTCAGGCTTTTGTACGTGTTATGAACGCTTTGGGCTATGGTGTACAACTCCTTGATAAGGAGAAGTGTTGCGGTGTGGCACTTATCTCTAACGGATTTATCAAGCAGGCTCGTCGTCAGGCAGAGGTTAATGTGAAGTCGATCCGTCAGGCGGTACTCGAGAAGAAGTTGCCGGTATTGGCTACATCATCGACTTGTACCTTTACGTTGCGTGACGAGTATCCACACTTGTTGGGGTTGGATAACCACGACGTGCGTGACGAGGTAGAGTTGGCAGTGCGCTATATATACCGATTGGTACAGGAGGGTGCTGTGCTGCCATTTAAGACAGATGCTCCTAAGATTAAGGTTGCATATCATACAGCATGCCACATGGAGAAACTCGGATGGTCGTGCTACTCGATAGAACTGTTGAAGATGATTCCTTCGGTAGAGGTTGTCGTGCTCAATTCGCAGTGTTGCGGTATTGCGGGAACATACGGTTTTAAGAAGGAAAATTACGAAATTTCACAGGCTATTGGTGCAGGATTGTTCAAGCAGATAGAGGAGTCGGGTTGCGACTATGTTGTTACCGACTGCGAGACTTGTAAGTGGCAAATCGAGATGTCAACATCGAAGTCGGTACTTCATCCGTTGGAGGTGCTTGCACAGGCGCTCAATTGTTAGCATATCGCTAACGGGGAGGCTATAAAACTCCTCGGAATAGTCAAAATAAAGATTGCGGAGTTGTTTATGACTCCGCAATCGCTTTTTAGGGGCAATAAATTACTCTACAACCTCGAATTCGTCTTTGCCTACACCACAGAGAGGGCAAACCCAATCTTCGGGTATATCTTCAAAGGCGGTGCCTGGCGATATGCCACTGTCGGGATCGCCTACTTCCGGGTCGTAAACCCAATCACATACTGTACAACGATACTTTTTCATTTTGTAATTTGTTTAAGGTTAAACATAATATTTTTGTCGCAACAATCGTGCTTTTATGCGTAACTATGCATGCCGCCGAGGAAAAAGTTTACACCGAAATAGGTTATAAGCACCGATAAGAAGGCGAGTATGCAGAATAGATGAAACACCATCGGTCGGCGTAAGACCTTTATCGAGTCGCTATGTAGTGCAAAGGCGTATATGAGCATTGTAATCAGTGCCCAAACCTCTTTTGGGTCCCATCCCCAATAACGACCCCAGGAGATGTTTGCCCAGACGGCTCCGATGAATATACCTGCCGTAAGCAGGAATAGAGCAGGGTAGAGCATCAGGCGGCTTGTGCGATGTAACTCGGCAATTTCGCCCTCTGCCTCTACTGAGGTGTGTGATAGGTGCAGTGTGATTGCCATCATTCCATTGAGCATCATAAAGGCAAATAGTGAGTAGGCAATCATTATCACCATTACGTGAATACTCAGCAGTGGCGATTGTAGTACGGGCATTAGTTGCGTGATGCGAGGGTTTGCTTCGCCCATCATCGCTACGAGGAGCGCAAATCCGCATATCAGCAGACCAAAGGATTGTGCCATGCGGAAACGACGCTGCGCAAGTTGTGCAACCAATAGCGAACACCACGCCATAAATTGCATGGTCTCGAACCCGTTGGAGAGCGGAACGTGTCGGCTGATGTACCATCGCAAAGCGATGTGTAGCGTAAGGTATAGCCATACAAGGAGCATCACAAGAGCTAATCCGATATTTACCTTTATCGCTCTGCGACGACGTATAAGCAATATGAAAGCGAGAATGCCCAACGTCATACATAACATTGCCAGCGGGCGACTCCACGATGTTGCGTTGTATAACTTTTCGGCCTTGAAACGGGTCGAGGATGGCGCATGCTCTCCCATACGGTTGAGTTGGTATCGGCCTATCTGAGTCAGTAGGGTACGAGCCTCATCCTCTTTGCCCTGCATTATGTTTTGGGCAACAAGTATCAGACTCTGTCTGATAAATAAACTTTCCTCTTCGCTTATCCCTTGCGGAAGGGTATCTATTGGTGAGTACCAGTTCATAGAGGCATTCCCTCCTCCGTCGCAATATGGATATATACGCAATAGAGAACCTGTGCAGAGCATATTTACAAGGTTGAATTTCTCGTTTGCGGCAGCAATATTTGCTCGGTTGTATTTGCCATCGGAGTTGTGCAACGCAGCAGAAAGTTTGTAGCCGTTTTCGGACGATACGAAGTCTGCGATTGATGCATATTTCCCCTCTATGCCAAGTAGTTGCACAATATCTGTACCCTTGATTTTGAGCATCGGCTCGCTCTCCCATTCGCTTGGGAAGAATAACCATCCGCAGAGAATTTGTTCGGCACTTAAACCCTTATATGAGTCTTTGCCATAGAGTTTTATGGTAAAATCTCGTGCCAAGGTCTGCATCGGGCAGATGCGGTCGTGGTAGTATATGTGTAGATTGCCAAACTCCTCGGCTATGGCCGCCGTAACGCTCCTCGGTGCGCTTTCAGCCTCCTTTGCCGATAGGGTAGCGGTCGAGGTGCAGATGAGTAATAATGCTATTGCGACGTGTCGCTTTGATGAACTCCATAATGCACGGAAACGGCTCTTCGGTTGTAGTAAGAAGAGAAGCATTGAGAGTAGTAGTAATGCATATCCGATATATGTGGCAGCAATGCCATATGGGTCGTAGGATACCGATAGTGTTGCGCCCTCGCCGTCGGGGTCATATCCCGACTGATAGAGACGGTAGGAGCGGTAGGAGAGAATGTTGTTCATCGAGACCTTTCCCACGAAGGTTTCTCCGTCGTCGGTTATTGTGAGCGTGCTGACATAGTCCATCGGTGCAAGTGTTCCAGGATAGTACTCCATTCGGAAGTCGCATAGTGCGATGCGGAATGGCAGTCGGTACGGAGTGCCACTGTCTAAGATAAATTGCTTGATGGGTGCTTCGCCTCGGCGCAGGTGTAACTGTCCCTGCTTTGCCAAGAGGTGGGTCGTCAATGCTCCTGTGAGGATGATGCCTAACGAGAGATGAAACAAGAATGTTGCCCAGTGTCGCCACACTTCTGCTTTAATCAGATATATGATGGCAGATAACCCCATAATAGCCCAAAGAGTAATCGTTACCGCCGAGCCATATATCCGCTCGTAGGCGTATGCTGAGCCGTATATCTTCTCCACGATGCTGGCCATAGCGAGTAGCAGGATAAGAAGCGCCATTGAACCAAAGGCGATATATTTTGATATGCGTTTGCTCTCTTTCATGGGACTAAGGTGTTTGGTGCAGGCTTATTTAATCTTTGTTGCAATGATTTTGCGCAGGAGTGTTCGGTAACTTGAATATGAGGTTGAACGACCATATACATTGTCGGTCTTGTGGGCTACCACCATATCCAACTCAGGTAGAATGGTGATGAACTGACCCATATATCCACGAGCGGTATATGCTCCCTTGAAGCCTGGCTCCTTGGTGTCGTATATCCACCACATATAGCCGTAGCCCATCTCTCGATTTTTACGCTTTGGGTTCATCTTGTTGCATGGTGTCGACATCGCAATCATCTTGCTGTGCCAATTCTCCGAGATAACCTGCTTGTCGCCCCACTTGCCCTTGCGTAGCATCAAATATCCCAGGCGAGCCATATCTCGTGTGGATATGTAGATGTGGTAGGCAGGGTGCATTGACAACTTCTTGTTGCCACCATATCTCTGTTTGGCCATATCCCAATCCTGAAAGCCGAGCGGTTTGGCCAAATCCTCCTCCATGGCCTTGTATATACTTTTGCCTGTTAGGCGCTCGAAGACCGTTCCTGCGGCGTTGAAGTCCCAGTTGTTGTAGAGAAAGTATGTTCCAGGCCTCTTCGAACCTCGCTCCGGAACTTTATCCGGATTGTCGAGCGCACTTCCCTTGTTCGACGGCTTGTGATAGACTCCGGAACGAGCCTGAATAAGGTGCAGGATCTTAGCCTTCTTCTCAATAGGCAGAAGCCCGCCAATATCGTCAATGCCCACCTCTTCTATGGTCTTGTTGAGGTCGATTGTGCCATTCTCAACATACTTGCCGTAGAGCATTGAGAGGACACTCTTGCGACACGAAGCGATATAACTTGTGCGGTCAATGCTTCCGAATTTGTAGATGCACTCTCCGCCTACGATAACCATTAACCCCGTGGTGTTCATCGAGTCGATGATAAACTTGCGTAACTCCTTGATCTTCTGGTTGTCAAAGCCATATTTTGAGGGCGCAGCCTTGCTCCAATCTTCGCCACCCTTTGGGTATATCGGCTGTGCCGAGAGTGTGCAAACCGAGCATGCAAGCAATACGGCAATGATGAACTTTCTCATATCATGTTGTGTTTTGTAATACAAATATACTCTTTATTTCGATTTTTACAAGGTGCCGGCAGTAATTCTATACGAGGTTTTTCGGGTATGAGGGTTCCTTATTTTTTGGTAGTCTCTATATTTTTTGTATATTTGTATCTAATTAGGAAACTTCAATATTAAAGTAATGATTATCCTAAAATATCTACTGCTGACACTCATCTTCTGTGTTACGCCTGCGGGTGTGATATGGTTGTGTCGTCGTTTTCCGGTACTGAATAATATCGGACCGATAATGATTCTCTACGGCATAGGCTTGATTATCGCTAACTTGCCATTTGTGCCCGCCGAGATAAAGCCGTTGCAGGAGTTTCTGCCAAACGTTGCTGTTCCGTTGGCTATTCCGATGATGCTCTACTGCTGTACCTTCTCCAAGAGTGAGGCTCGCTTGCAGTTGAAGATTGTCGTAAGCGGATTTTTCTCTGTCGCCGTGGCGGTAGTGGTTGGATATCTGCTCTTTGGTCATAAGGTAACATCGGGCGAGCAGGTCGGAGGAATTATCTCGGGAATGTACACCGGCGGTACGCTCAATGCGGCAGCATTGCAGGCAATATTCCGTATCGACAACAGCATCTATATACTTATAAACTCCTACGATATTATTATTTCG
Organism: Alistipes sp.; assembly: GCA_045659425.1. GTDB lineage: Bacteria > Bacteroidota > Bacteroidia > Bacteroidales > Rikenellaceae > Alistipes. Next base: position 114,232 of record JAZOWW010000022.1, read on the forward strand.
TTCCTCTACTTTGTCTTTCTGTTCAGCATCGGAATCCGAATGTTCCGCCGCCTCTATGGCGAGCACCATGACGAAAAACTCTCCGCAGACGATAGAATCGAGTTGCAGGAGTCTATCGAGCGCACAAAGGCAAACCCGTATAAGGGTATGTTGTCACGCTCGGGTATTAAGCAGGTGGCTGCGGTGCTGGGTGTTACGCTGCTTATTGTGGCCATATCGGGTGGCGTTGCGATATTGATGCCTGAGGGGTGGTTTATGGTTGTATTTATCCTGTTGCTGACGACACTGGGCGTTGTGGCTTCGTTCTTTCGTAAGGTCCGCAACCTACAATATAGTTACGATATGGGAATGTATCTTATCTACATTTTCAGCCTTGCTATCGCATCTATGGCCGATTTCTCGAATTTGAATTTGAGCGAGGGAGTATATCAAATGGCGTTTATGACATTTGCAGTCTTCGTGTCGTTGCTTATTCACGCTATACTTTGCCGCATAATGCGAGTGGATGCCGATTCGATGGTCATTTCGTCGGTAGCCTTTATCAACTCGCCTCCATTTGTGCCTATGGCATCGGCGGTAATGAAGAATAAGAGAACTCTGGTTACCGGTCTTGCGGCAGGTATTGCAGGCTATGCCATAGGTAACCACTTCGGTTATATCATGGCTGAACTATTATCCAGAATATAAAATTAAGGAATACTAAATTTGTAGATAGTTACGTTCGCTTTGACGAACTTTGTTATTGAGATATTATGAGAGATAAGATTCAAACTTTCGGCCGAAGCCTTTCAGCGATGGTTATGCCTAATATCGGAGCCTTCATTGCTTGGGGACTCCTCACGGCAATGTTTATTCCGAGCGGATGGTTCCCAAATGAGCATCTGGCCAAGTTGGTTGCTCCGATGCTTACCTATTTGTTGCCGCTGCTCATTGGTTATACGGCAGGACATAATGTAGCCGGTGCCAGAGGTGGCGTTATCGGCGCAATCGCTACGGCGGGAGTAATTGTCGGTAGTGATGTTCCTATGTTTATCGGAGCGATGCTCATGGGTCCGTTGGCGGCCTGGCTGATTAAGAAGTTTGACAAACTTGTCGAGGGTCGTATTCGTGCCGGCTTCGAGATGCTTGTCAATAACTTTTCGCTTGGTATCCTCGGTATGTTGCTCGCAGTTTTGGGTTACCTGACCGTGGGTCACGCTATATCGTGGCTGACAAATCTATTCGCTTCGGGTATTGTTGCACTCAAAGATATGAATCTGTTGCCGATGGTCTCGATTCTTATCGAGCCGGCAAAGGTTATGTTCCTCAATAATGCCATCAACCACGGAATTCTCACACCGCTGGGTACTGTGCAAGTGAAGGAGTTGGGCGAGTCGATAATCTTCTTCCTCGAATCGAATCCGGGTCCTGGTTTTGGTCTGCTTATGGCGTATTGGGTGTTTGGTAAGGGTGCAATGCGCTCTTCGGCACCGGGAGCAGTGCTTATACAGTTTATCGGAGGCATCCACGAGATATACTATCCTTACGTTCTGTCACGTCCGATACTTATTTTGCCGATGATTTTGGGCGCATCGTCAAGCATCCTCTTCCTGACGCTGGTACATGCAGGTCTGGTTGGACCGATCTCTCCGGGTAGCATTATCTCTGTGATATTGATGGCTCCGAAGGGAAAGACTCTCTTGCTTGTTGCTGCGGTGTTGATTGCTGCGACTGTAACCTTCCTGACTTCTGCCCTGATTATCAAACGAGGCTCTCGTGACGATGATAAGTTGCCTGAAAATCGTTTCAAACCAAAGTATAAGAGAGATGCCGACGCTGCGAAGTTGGCCGTATCGGCGAAGGCTCACAATATCGCTTCGGTGCGTTGCGTAATCTTTGCCTGCGATGCAGGTATGGGATCAAGTGCATTGGGTGCTACACGATTCCGTCAGAGAGTACAGTCATTAGGCCTAGATCAGGTCGAGATTGGATATGCATCGGTTAGTTCCGTGCCGAATAATGCCGATATTGTGGTATGTATGGAGGCATTGGCAGGTCGTGCCAAAGCATCTGCTCCGCAGGCTCGCATCATTGAGTTGCACAACTTCTTGGACGACCCTGCGCTCGATAATCTCTACAATGAGTTTGCATCGTTGCGTCGAGGTGCAGGTAGCGCATCGGCAGGTGCATCTGTCCTCGCAGGAGGCAGCCAGAGTTCCTTCCCTATCCTGCGTGCCGACTCGGTTATCGTTGGTGCGAAGGCTGCCGATAAGTGGGAGGCTATCCGAGAGGCAGGAAATCTGCTCGTGAAGGGTGGTTACGTAGGTATGAACTATGTGGATGCAATGGTTGAACGAGAGAAGATTACCACGACATATCTCGGTATGGGTATTGCTATTCCGCATGGTACGGGCGAGGCAAAGAAGGAGGTCTATCATACGGGTATCGCTGTGGTGCAGTATCCTGAGGGAGTGTCGTTTGGTGACGAAAAGGCTCAACTTGTTATCGCTATTGCCGGAGTCGGCGACGAGCATCTGGAACTGCTGGCACGCCTGAGCGAGGCGTTAGAGGATGAGGCTGTGTTGCGACACTTGAAGAGTACTGCTCAGGCTCAGGATATTTTGGATGTATTAGCATAGTAAAAAACGAAGGGAAATATATATGTTATCACAAAAAGTAGTACTTACGGCACCAAACGGAATGCATGCTCGCCCTGCTGGCGACTTGGTGAAACTCGTAAAGTCGTTGGATGGTAAGATTCTCTTTGCTACGGCGGCAAAGGAGGTTTCGGCATCCTCGATATTGGCACTTCTCTCGCTTGGCCTTAAATGTGGAACGGAGTTCGAGGTGCGTGCCGAGGGTGGTAGCGAGCAGGAGAACCTGCAAAGTGTCATTTCGTTTATAGAGAACATCAAGGAGTAGTATGAGAAGATTGACGGCACCGGTAAAAGCATCGGATGGTATTGCTATCGGTAGGGCTTTCGTCGTAGAGCGAGGCGAAGCGATGGCGGTCGAGCCGAAGGGAAGCGCAGAGCATGAGCATAGTCGCTTTGAGGAGGCTGTGCGTGTCAGCGTGGAGCAGATTGATGCGCTTGTTGCCGTTGATGAGATATTTGCTGCCCATTTGGAGATGGTGCAGGATGAAATGCTGCGTGATGGCGTTGCGGCATATATAGATGACGGATGCTCTGCCGAGGATGCGGTGCAGAAGGCGTGTCAGGATATTGCGGCGATGCTTGGCGAGGTGGATGACGACTATCTGCGAGAGCGAGTTGATGATGTGCGAGATGTATGCTCTCGTATTGTTGCCAATCTTACGGGCGGAGTGCGGAATCCTTTCGAGCAACTCTGCGAGGGCGATATAATCGTAGATGCTCTGCTAACCCCGTCGGATATGGCGCTTGTCGATTTGGATAAGGTCGCAGGCTTTGTGACCAAGGAGGGTGGAGCAACAGCCCATGTATGTATAATCGCTCGCAACCACTCGATTGCTGCGGTTGTTGGTCTGCACGATGTTTTGGATTGTGTTCAGCATGGCGACATGTTAGTTGTAGATGGCGGTGAGGGTGTTGTTATTGTCAATCCAGACCAGAGGACTCTCTCTGAGTATCGAGAACGTCGTAAGGAGTACGAACAGCACCGTGCACAGCAGAATAGCGCTTCGCAAATGAAGATATACGACGGAGATATTCATATCTGTGTAATGGCTAATGCCGGCAATGTCGAGGAGGTACAGAAGGCTATCTCGCAGGGCGCAGACGGCATAGGTTTGTTCCGTAGCGAGTTCCTATATATGCAGGGGGATAAAGAGCCGACGGAGGAGCAGCAGTTTGAGGCTTATGCATCGGCGGCAGTGGCTTGTCAGGGCGCTCCGCTGACTATCCGCACGCTTGATGTTGGTGGCGATAAGGCTATCTCGTGGTTGCCATTCCCGAAGGAGGATAATCCGTTTCTCGGCTGGCGAGCAATACGTGTATCGTTGGAGTTGCAGGATATGTTCCGTCGCCAACTTAGGGCAATCCTAAGAGCCGGCGTAGCGGGGAACGTGCGTGTGATGTTCCCGATGATAACCTCTGCTGCGGAGTTGCGAGAGGCTAAAAAGATACTTGAAGAGTGTAAGGCAGAACTGCGAGAGGGTGGTGTTCCGTTCTTGGAGGATATAAAGGTAGGAGTTATGATTGAGACACCGGCAGCCGTATTTATTGCCTCGACACTTGCCCAAGAGTGCGACTTTTTCAGTATTGGAACAAATGACCTGACACAATATGTCATGGCGGCGGACCGTGGAAATGTGAAGGTCACATCGCTATATAATCCTTATGCCGATGCGGTAGTTGAGGCAGTGCGCCAAACCCTCTCTGCGGCTCGTAGTGCAGGTATCGAGTGTGGTATGTGCGGAGAGTTTGCTTCCGATAGCAATGCAACCGAACTACTGCTTGATTGCGGTTTGCAGGAGTTTAGTGTGAATATCTCTTCGATAGGAAAGATAAAGTCCCGCCTGCAAGAGATTCTCTCGGAGCGTTAGGGAATCGTTTATCTGAACGATAATTTGTCGCTACACCATTCGCCGTCAGCCCCTTCGTATATTATCGGTAACTCTTTCTCTAATGCCTTCATCAGAAGGTACGACTCATAGATGTTTATACCATTAGTTTTGCCACGACCTATGGCGTAACCCACAACGCAAGGGTGGTGCTTTGTCGTGTGATATGCCGAAGCGTTTAACTCGGCAAATATCTCGCTCCAAGCGGGGTCGTTTGTAGGGTTGCCGTCACGTTTGATGGAGCTGCCAAATGGAGAGGTCTCAATCGGAGCGCATACGATGACGTACAGACCTCGGCGGTCACACTCTGTAAGCAGAGCCTCAGTAGCCTTATCTGCTGTAACGAATATAGAGGTAATGCCTCTGCTTATGATGCTGTCCAGCGACTCATCGCCCGTGTAATCTACCGCCTGCAAAGATGCGTTTACACGATTTATATATACTCTCTGCATCGATAATTTTGCATTGCGAATACCTACCTGACGAGAGATATACTCCGCAGGACGACCCTCCACACGATTGCACAAGTCAAGACGAATTGTGTGCGGAGAGGATGCCTTCCATAATCCTATGCGTGGGACACGGGTAAAGAAACGAACAGTATCCTCACGGCGCATATCGAGCGCAATATCACGAACTCCACGAGTGAGTTCCGTAGAGTCGTTTAGATATATGGTATATTCGATTTTCGAACTCTTGCGACCCAAAGCATCACACTTTACCGCCACGGCGAACTCGGCAATGCCCTCGCCGCTGTCGTTGAGCGATGTTCGGCATATGATGTCACGTACACGAATTGTCGGCTGGCATATTACCTCCACGCCGCTCACGCTTGGCTTCGAGGCGTTGTATGCGGTGTTTATCTTGTTCTCCTCGCTCTCGATGAGTCTGATAACAATGTCGTTTCGACCTTGCGCAGCGAGTTTGGTTACGTTGAACTCTGCGCTTGTTGCACCGCTTGCGGAACGACCTGCAAAACGGTTGTTGACCCACAATTCGTAGGCCGAAGATGCTCGCTCGATACGGATAAGTACCTGACGATTCAACCACGCAGTACCCATCGGGAAGAATGACGAAAATTCAGACTTTTCGGTATTGTGCGCCCACTCTGTGGGAGTGTATATGTAACTTGATGCGGATACGTCGCCCGCAACAGCATCTGCGACTTTGTTATATGGACGTACCATACTGCGTGGCAGTTCACTCTTATCGGAGATAGTAGGTTGCGCCGTAGCAGTTGTTGCGCACAACAATATTGAGAGTAATAGTGTGAAGATTCTCATAAAATTCTTATCTTTGTATGCTACAAAGTTACTAACTTTTTTCAAAAAGCGATGAACGAATACCCAAAACTCAATTTTCCTGCCATTAGTTTGCAGGCTCAACGTCGAGGCGAGCAGACTTTGGTGTGGGATGCACTGCGTGGTCGCCACTTGGTTCTGACCCCGGAGGAGTGGGTGCGTCGTCATCTTATTGCATACCTCTGCAACAGTTGCGGTGTAGAGCCACTCTCTTTGGTGCAGGAGTATCCTGTGCCTCTAAACGGTATGCCGCAACGAGCCGATGTCGTTGTGGTGGATAAAGAGGGCAAGCCTCTCATCCTTGCGGAGTGTAAGGCTTGCGAAGTGAAGATTGACAAAGATGTCTATGCGCAGGCCGTGCGATATAACTCGGTAGTCGGCGCACGATACCTGATTCTTACTAACGGTCTGACGCACTTCTGCTTCGAGTATTCGGAAGGGGAGTATCATCAGATGCGTTCGTTCCCTCAATTATAACTCTTGGGATAAAGCAGTCAAGAACCCATCAACCTTTGCAAAGGCAGGCTCACAGCGCAGATATAACTCTCTTGCAACCGCCTTGCGTGAAGGCCTCTCAGAAGATATATCCTCTAAATAGACGTTGTCCGTCGGATGCTCTGCCGCACGAAACTCATCTACGACCTCTTTGTGTCTGCGCAAGGCGGCGATATGCTCCTGCGCAATCTTGCCATTTGTCGAAAAGGCATAGCACAGTTGTAGCAGAGGTTTTAACGGAGTTTTGTCATCCACATCACGTATAATCTCCTCCAACGACTCCCATTCGCCGAGGACTATATAACATAGCGCAAGCGTCGGTGTCGCCTCCAATGGATCCTCGCTGTCGCAGTCGAGCAACAACTCCAATTGTGCGGCAGCCAACTCTGCATCTCCAACTAAATAGTTGTCCACAGCCGAGCCGAGAATAATCTCCATTGCAGCCAATGTGTTTGGATGGTTGCGATCCAACTCTATAATCTCATCCTCAGGCAACACCTCTACAATATCCTGAAAGGCGAGGTATCGCTCATTGCAGGCTTGCTCAAACTTTCCCTCGGCTTCCGCTTTATGTGAGGCAGCAAGTCGCTTGACAAGGTCGCCACGACTGCCCGAACCGAGCAGACGGAATGTTTGATGCTCCGTAGGTTTGAGTCTTAAAATTTCTCCCATTATAACTCTCTAATGATTTTGTATGTGGTCTGTAATATACTCTTTCCGGCATCTATGAGCGAAGGCTCGTTCTCGCAGAGGGCTTTCTCGGCATTGCAGTCGTAAATCTCTCCGCCACATTCGCTAACAATGCCGAAACCATTGTTGAATGTATAGTAACCGAACTCGTGCGGCTTTTCGGCAAGAATATCCCTGCTCATTGTAAAGTCGTTGTGCGGCAGACCAAGTTGAGATAGCAGTGTCGCAGCAAAGTCGCTCTGCGAGCAGTATCTCTCAATCTGCTTTGCATGCTCTATCGCACCGCCTAACCATAACATCGGTATGCGGTGACGCAACGCCGAATTTGCCTCTATGCCGTAAGGGTACGGGAAGGTGTGGTCGGCGATGATAACAATCAGTGTATTATCCCAATTAGGGGATTGGCGAAGGTGTTCTACAACTCGTGTAATCTCTCTGTCGGCAAACCACATAGAGTTGAGCATTCTGTCCTCAAACTCATTGACGGGAACATCGAACGGCTCATGGCTTGATAGTGTCTGCCATACGGCGAGATACGGACTCTGCTGCAAAGCGTACTCGTCTAACTTCTGCATGAAGAGGTCGGCTACAACGTCGTCGGCATAGCCCCATTTCGAGGTGGGAGCGTCGAACGACATATCTTTCAATGCAACAAGATTGTCAAATCCCGTAGCATAGAGATATGAGGCCATATTCGTAAAGTTGAGGTCTCCGCCGTGAATGTAGTGTGTCGAGTATCCGGCAGAGCGCAGTGTGCGTGCTATGGATGGCAACTGTGCAGCCTTCTGCGGATGCTTCATTATGCTCATTGTTGGCTGTGCAGGAAAACCACTCAGCGTAGCCAATACGCCTCGGTCAGTGCGTGATGCGGAGGCGAAGATATTCTCAAACCATACACCCTCGTTACGCAGGCGTTTGAGTTCCGGTGCAACACTCTTATTCTCGACCTCGGCATCAATAGTGGAGCGACCGCAACTCTCGGCGATAATCACTACGACATCGGGTCGCTCGATGCGGAGCAATCGCTCGGATGGGGTAGTTGCAGTTGGTGTTAGCGATGCAAACTCTTCGGCACACCTCTCTTCGTCGAAGAAGTTATACAGATTCATTTCGTCTGTACGAGAAGCCGATGATAGAAGCGAAAAACTCGGATTTACGGCCGCATGATTCAATACCATACGTTCGCTGAAAAAGGCCTTAGAGACATTTGCTACGGCAGTGGTAAGACCTCCACGAATAGCAAGGAAATTCAACCCAAAGACAAGTGTTAGCAAGAGCGAGAATCCGAAACGATATTTGATTAGTCGGTCGGCCTTGAAGGTGCGAAGAGTGACCATATAGCAATAGCAAGTCAGGCCAAACCATGCGATAGTCAAAAGTGTGTGCAGTATCGCCTGCCATAGGGTGACGCTTGCTATTGCTTGCTTTGGCGTAGCCAGGAATTGGAATATGGAACTGTCAAGCGGGTAGCCCCAATGTTCGTATAATCCTAAATTGAGAGAGACGCAGGCCGCTGTAAACAGCGAGATGGCTACGAGATACCATTTTATGATGCCTTGCCATATTCGATGCGGCAGCCACGAGGCAATCAGTACTACAAGTATTGGAATGGCTGTCACGTAGCCTGCAAAGGTTGCATCCAGAGGGAGTCCGTGCCAAATGACATCGAAGAAATCTGAGATAGATGCATCGCTAAAAAGTTGTGAATACCATACCCAAAAAAGAGGTTTCTGTAACGCCGAGAGAGCCAGCGTTACAGAAAACAATAGAACTATGAACGAAAGGTTTCGACGCATAGGGTTATAATTTCGCACTATCACGACGCAAACGCCACCACATTATTGCGGTGAGAGCGATTGTAACCACTCCGCCACAGATGTACGATGTAGGGACGGTGCCAAGTCCGACAAACTGATTTGAAACAAAGACGAACGAAGCACAAATAAAGGTCATAAATACGGCAGGCAATAGCGCAATCCAGATATTTCGCTTATTCTGATTAAGGTAGATAACAATGCACCACAATACGATGGTTGCAAGAGCCTGGTTGGTCCAAGCGAAGTAGCGCCATACAATATCGAAATCAACAAATGTCAGCGTAATGCCCAGGGCAAAAATCGGAATGCAGATAGCAAGTCGCTTCCACTTTGTGCGCTGTTCGATGTGGAATACATCGGCGATGATGAGTCGTGCCGAGCGGAATGCCGTATCTCCCGAAGTGATAGGAGCCGCCACAACGCCCAAAATAGCAAGAATACCGCCGACAATGCCGAGGGTCGAGTTGGCAATCTCGTTTACTGCCCATGCAGGGGTGTGACCCGATGCCATAACTGCTGAAATACCACCGTCATTGTAGAAGAATGCCATTGCAATCGCAGCCCAAATAAGAGCGATAACAGACTCCGAAATCATCGAACCATAGAATACCATGCGGCACTCCTTTTCGTTGTTTACGCAACGAGCCATAAGCGGCGATTGTGTTGCGTGGAAACCAGAGATGGCACCACAAGCAATGGTAATGAAGAGCGTAGGCAATAGCGGAAGATTAGCCTTATTGACGTGCAGGTTTTCGAGCGTCATTGTAGGGATGGTGTAGTCACCAAAGATAAGTACACCCAACAGACCGAGAGCCATAAAAATCAGCGCAGCACCAAAGAGCGGATATACCTTGCCTATGAGTTTGTCGATAGGCAGTAGCGTTGCGATAAAGTAGTAACCGATAATGATAGCCAACCACCAACCTTTTGATATGAGTTCAAATCTTGATGCAAGAATGTCTGCGGGGCTGACTACAAATACCACACCTACCAACAAGAGCAGGATAACCGAAAATACACGCATAAATGCTCCTGCGCCCTTGCCTAAATAGCGGGCAACAATCTCCGTGATACTCAAACCGTCGTTGCGCACCAGGATAACGCCTGAGAGGTAGTCGTGCATAGCACCCATAAAGATGCCGCCGAATGTAATCCAGAGAAATGCTACGGGACCATAGCATGCACCCAAGATTGCTCCGAAAATAGGGCCTGTACCTGCAATGTTTAACAACTGAATAAGGAAGGCTCTCCAACGTGGCAGAGGAACATAGTCCACACCGTCGTACAAGCGTTTGCTTGGCACCTCGGCCGAGGTGTTTATCTTACATACTCGCTCTAAATAGCGGCCATAAGTAAAATATGCTGCAACGAGCAAAATCAAGCAGATTAAAAAGGTTGCCATATAGTAGTTTTTTATTAAAAAGTTTTTTCTTCTGCGAATTTACAAAAAAAAGTCGTGAAGCAAGCGATAAAAAGAGAATAAATATTGTTTGTTTCTTGAAAAATTTACGATATTTGCAAACCGAACTGCGAGTTCGTATGCTGAATTAGCTCAGCGGTAGAGCACTTCACTCGTAATGAAGGGGTCCCGGGTTCAAATCCCGGATTCAGCTCAATGGTAATGGGATAACCCAAAAGGGTTATCCCATTACCGTTTATTAGATGATTGAGGTTGAACTCGGGACCCCCAAGTCCCCTTTTTCCAAAAGGGGATTTAGGGGATATGTCAATATGAAAAGCGGAATGCAGCGCATTCCCGGGTTCAAATCCCGGATTCAGCTCACGAAAACCAAAAGGACAGCCTCAAAAAGGTTGTCCTTTTGGCTTTGTATGGTGTCGGCATTGGCCCCGGGACCCCAAAGTTCCCTTGCTCCCTTTTTACTCAAATATTGTCTTGATTGCAGGCCATAAGTCAGATAAAACCTTGATAAGCATCACGCCTGCGATAATAATCTTCAAGCCCGTGCCAACGATGAATGATGCAAAGGTGCCAAGACCTACCTTCAATACTCGTGCAGTGTCGCTACTATCGTGTAGATACTCTCCAATCATAGCACCAAACAATGGGCCGAGTATTGCTCCCGGAATACCTCCGAAAAGAAGGCCTGCGATGACTCCGACAGTAGCACCAATTTGTCCCGCCTTTGAGCCTCCTGAAAGTTTCGTAAGATATACGGGCAGAACGTAGTCGATGAGCGATGCTATAACCGTAACGCCAAGCATCACAAGCAGATATGTCAGCGATATATTTGAGTGCGAACAGAAATGCGCACATACAAGACCTATGTACGAAAGAATAATTCCCGGCAATACTGGGAGAATACAACCGAGAATGCCCACGAATATAAACAGTAGGGCAAGTATCGATAGTAAGATGTCCATCTATCGCACAAGTTTGTTGGACTCGGTGTCAGGGAAGATAACCCACGGCTTGAACTGCTTAGCCTCCTCAAAGTCCATATGGGCATAGGAGATTATGATGATAATATCACCCTCGGAAGCCTTGTGGGCAGCTGCTCCATTCAGACAAATTACGCCGCTGCCACTCTCTCCTGGGATAGCGTAGGTCTCCAAACGCTCGCCATTGGTCACGTTTACAACCTGCACCTTCTCGCCGCAGATGATGTTTGCAGCCTCCATCAATGCACTGTCGATAGTGATGCTACCCACGTAGTTGAGATTTGCCTGGGTAACCTTTACACGATGAATCTTTGATTTAAGAACCTCGATAATCATATTGTCTGTTTGGGTTATTTCAATTTTATGTTGTCAATAAGTCTGATTGCACCGGCCTGTACGGCGATACAACCCTGAATACGCTCCGACTCCTCCCACGTAGCAACCTCCTGCAAAGAGAGAGCATCTACTGCCTGGAAGTATATAACTTTAAGCAACAGATTCTTCTCTACGCTCTTTACAACCCACTCGGTAAGTTGTGCAGGAGTCATCTCTGAGATTCTGTTGGCAGCCTCCGAGAGTACCTCGTAGATATGAGGTGCAGCCTGACGATGCTCCGCTGTGAGTAGTGTGTTGCGTGATGAGAGTGCGAGTCCATCCTCTGCACGAACAATCGGGCAGTCAACGATTTCGAGTGTGAATCCTAACTGTGCGCACATGGCACGAATAACTGCAATCTGCTGGAAATCCTTCTCTCCGAAATAGGCTTTGGTAGGCTCTACGATGTTGAACAGACGGCTTACCACCTGTGCTACGCCATTGAAGTGTCCGGGGCGGGTTGCTCCCTCCATAACCTTGTCGATGTTGCCGAAGTCGAACTGACGTGTATCAGGCTCAGGATAAATCTCCTCAACCGAAGGGAAGAGTACGAAATCGACGCCGGCCTCTGCAAGCATTGCGGCATCGGCCTCAGGAGTGCGAGGATAGTTCCTCAAATCGGTTTTATCATTGAACTGAGTAGGATTGACAAAGACGCTGACAACAACTTTGTCGCACTCTCTTCTTGCACGCTCTACGAGCGATATGTGTCCCTCGTGCAACGCACCCATTGTGGGTACGAAACCGATAACTTCATTACGATGTGGGTCAAGCGCTTGGCGCAACTCCTGGATTGTAGAAAATGTCTTCATTTTTAATCGGTAAACGTTTTGTCGCAGCCCCTATGTTACTATTTTGGGCATCCCTCACAAAACGTGACAAAGTTATAACTTAAATTACAAAAAGCAAAGATGTTCTCCACATTTTTACGCCCTATCGGATATCAAAATTTAAGAGGCTGCCAATTGTTATTCGACAGCCTCTTGAAAATGCTATGTTCGGGATTACCTTATATTATATATGATCCCCTCCCGAAGGTATATGACCAATCTCTATTTGTTAATCTTTGCCCACGAGTCTTTGAGAGTAACGGTGCGGTTGAATACCGGATGCTCGGCAGTCGAGTCGGTATCGGCGCAGAAGTAACCCACACGCTCGAATTGGAACGGAACACCAACCTCGGCATCCTGCAATGCTGGCTCCAAGTAACCCTTAGTCACAACGAGTGATTCAGGGTTGAGGTTGTCCTCCCATGAGGTTTGACCCTCCGAAGTGTCGAACGGATCCTCGGTCTTGAAGAGTGGGTTGAACAGACGTACCTCTGCCTCGACAGCATGCTCGGCCGATACCCAGTGGATAACGCCCTTTACACGGCGGCCGTCGCTCGAAGAACCCTCGCCTGAGAGTGGGTCGTATGTGCATCGCAACTCGACGATATTACCCTCCTCGTCTTTGATTACCTCCTCGCACTTGATGAGGTATGAGTAGCGCAAGCGTACCTCGCCACCCGGTTGCAGACGGAAATACTTCTTTGGAGGATTTTCCATGAAGTCGTCACGCTCGATGTAGAGTACTTTCGACATAGGTACATCACGCATACCTGCCTCCTCGTTCTCTGGGTTGTTTACAGCCTTGCGCATCTCAACCTTGCCATCTTCCCAGTTTGTAATAACTACTTTGAGAGGGTTGAGAACAGCCATACGGCGCTCGGCAACCTTATTCAAGTCCTCTCTTACGCAGAACTCCATCTTGCCGAGATCGATAACGTTGTCACGCTTTGCAACACCAACCATCTCTGCAAAAGCACGTACCGAAGCAGGTGTGTAACCCTTACGGCGCAGTGCGCATATAGTCGGCATTCGAGGGTCGTCCCAGCCCATTACAGCACCCTCCTTTACGAGTTTGAGAAGGTTGCGTTTCGACATCATAGTGTATGTGAGGTTGAGACGTGCGAACTCGTACTGGTGTGACGGGTAGATCTCCAAAGCCTCAATGAACCAGTCGTAGAGCGGACGGTGAACGTCGAACTCCAAAGTACAAATCGAGTGGGTAATCTGCTCGATAGAGTCGCTCTGTCCGTGTGCGTAGTCGTACATAGGGTAGATGCACCACTTGTTGCCCGTACGGTGATGCTCGGCGTGGATGATTCGATACATGATAGGGTCACGGAAGAGCATGTTAGGGTGTGCCATGTCAATCTTGGCACGCAAAACCTTCGCTCCATCCTCGAACTCGCCCTTGCGCATGCGCTCAAATAGGTCGAGGTTTTCTTCTATGCTACGGTCACGCCAAGGAGATGGCTTGCCCGGCTCGGATACAGTACCACGATTCTCACGGATCTGCTCCTGAGTCTGGTCATCAACATAAGCAAGTCCCTTTTTGATAAGGAGTACTGCCCAATCGTATAGTTGCTCGAAGTAGTCCGAAGCGTAACGCTCCACAGCCCAATCAAAGCCGAGCCACTTGATGTCTCGCTTGATAGAATCTACATACTCAACATCCTCCTTTACAGGGTTTGTGTCGTCGAAACGCAGGTTGCACTTGCCGCCATACTTCTTCGCAAGGCCGAAGTTGATGCAGATGCTCTTTGCGTGTCCGATGTGAAGATAGCCGTTTGGCTCTGGCGGGAAACGTGTCTGAACTCGCTTTTCGCCCTTGGCCATACTCTCTTCAATAATCTCTTCGAGAAAATTCAATGATTTCTCTTTTACTTCATTTGTTTCGGTTGTCATAATGAAATATCTATTATTTATGATTTGCTTTATCGTAAATTGTAGGGCATATCACTGCCGATACGCCTACAAGTTGCTGACAATATAATTTCTTGCCTACTACCTGTAAAACCATCTCTGCGTGCACCTTCACTCGATCTTTCGCAAACTTCTGCGAGTAACCTATGCCGGTACGGTTGTATATTTTCTGGTTGGTACCATAGAGGAGATCTCCGGTATAGAGCCCGCTTCTCCCCCCCCCGTAAGGCACGCCATCGACGCCGATAGTGTTGAAAAGTGGCGTGAGACCATTGCCAAGGTAGAGGTTGTTGTCAATAAACACACCCCAGCGCTCCATGCGGAAGTACAACTCGCCACCCATCGGAGCAATCCATCCACTGTCGGTTGCACGATCCTGCTGCAAGGCTTGTAGATAACCCAAACGGATGTCAAAGTTGAAGAATGCCGAGAACTTCGAGCCGATATATGGATTTACGAGGGCGTTGTCTACTACGTTGCCCTGGAAGGTCGATTTGTTTGCGTAGTGTTGCAGTGATGCAGCCGCACCTGCATAGAAGTGCTTTGCAAAGCGACCCTCTGTTGAGAGCAGAATACGGAACTGCTCACGTGTTTCGGGGGAATAGAGTCCGTTCCAATCAACCACCAACTCTACCTCGGCCTGCTTGGCCATATGGCGCAGAGCGATACCCTGGATAAGAGGGTTGTAAATCAGGTACTCCTCGCTGAAAAATGCCCGTGAGTAGTTGCCGATGAGTTTGTGACGAGGGAAGATTCCGGCATTGGCGCCATAACGCTTGCTCTCGAATTGGTAGAATGCGATGAACTTGGCGTGGTCGATAAACTTTACCGAGCCGAAGTCTTTGAGTAATTCGACACCCGCCTCTATTGAGTGGTGGTTGTCTAATTTGTAACCCAGACTTGGCATAAGACTCACGGCAAATACCGTTCTGCTATCGCCAACATCACAGCCTGTGTACTCCGTGTTGTCGAAATGGGTAGACAGCTCTCCATTGAAATACAATACCTGCGCCTCGACCGCCATAGCCGAGAGAATTGCAATCGCTATTAAGAGTAATTTTCTGCCCATTTGAATCTCTTATTTTCAAAAATCAATCAATTATCCGTCAAAAATAGATAAAATATTTCTATTTTTGTGCAAAGATTACGTTTTAATTGATTTCGAATGAGAAAAATTACAAATGCCGAACTTGGAAGGCCTACCGTTGAGGAGTTCTTGCAGATGGAGAAAATGCCGGTTGTAGTGGTGCTTGACAATGTGCGCTCGGCTCAAAATATTGGCTCATTTTTCCGTACCGGCGACGCTTTCGCCATTGAGCGATTGTGCCTGTGCGGTATCTCTGCAACACCCCCATCTCGAGAGATTCATAAGAGTTCGCTCGGTGCAGAATTTTCGGTTGCATGGAATTATTTTGCAACTACCGTAGAGTGTTTGCAAAGTCTTAAAAATGAAGGTTATACACTTGTTGCTATTGAGCAGATAGAGGATGCTGTTATGCTTGATAAGTTTGAGCCTGCCGAGGGTGCAAAATATGCCCTTGTTTTTGGTAACGAGGTCGAGGGTGTTGCGCAGGAGGCGGCCGATATGTGCGATATGGCAATCGAGATTCCGCAACGAGGAACAAAGCACTCGCTCAATGTTTCTGTTTCGGGCGGAGTGGTGTTGTGGAAGTTTTTTGAGAAATTCGTGAAATAAGTAAGGTATATTATGATACAAGCAGAACAGATTAAAGAGATTGTAAGACGCCTGGATGCGTTGAGGAGGTGTCTTTGACATCGATCAGCGAAGAATAGACCTCCAAAATGAGGAGGAGAAGACTTTGGAGCCAAACTTTTGGGAGAATCCCGACGCTGCGCAGAAGCAGTTGCAGAAGGTTGCCTCGATAAAGAGTTGGATAACCGACTACGACGGTGTGGCAAAGCAGGTTGAGGAGTTGGAAATGATGCCCGAGTTTATGGCCGAAGGGTTGGCTTCGGAACAGGATCTGGATGCCATTTATTCGGCTGTGGCCGAGTCTGTTGAGTCGTTGGAGTTGCGCAATATGCTACGTGGTGAGGAGGATAAACTCGGGGCTATCCTCGATATAAATGCCGGTGCGGGCGGCACGGAGGCTTTGGATTGGGCTTCGATGCTTCTGCGTATGTACACCCGCTGGTGTGAGGCACATGGTTATCGTGTCAAGATGCTCGATTTTCAGGCGGGCGACGAGGTGGGTGTAAAGTCTTGTACTATGGAGGTTGAGGGTGAATTTGCTTACGGCTACCTCAAAAGCGAGAATGGTGTACATCGTATGGTACGTCTTTCGCCGTTCAATGCCAATAATAAACGACAAACAACTTTTGCATCGGTAGCAGTTACTCCCGCTGTGGATGATACTATTGAGGTGGTGGTCAATCCTGCCAATGTTGAGTGGGAAACCTATCGTTCGAGCGGTGCAGGAGGTCAGAATGTAAATAAGGTGGAGACCGCTGCTCGTCTGCGCTACCATTTCAAGGATGCCGATACGGGCGAGGAGGTTTCGTATGTAATCGAGAATCAGGAGACCCGCTCGCAACTTATGAATAAGGAGAATGCGATGCGTATTTTGCGCTCGAAACTCTATCGATATGAGTTGGACAAGCGAATGGCAACAAGACAAGCAATCGAGGCTGATAAAAAACGTATAGAGTGGGGCTCTCAAATTCGTTCGTATGTCTTTGACGATAGGCGAGTTAAGGATCATCGTACAGGTTATCAGACTTCCAATGTCGATGCTGTTATGGATGGCGATTTGGATGGCTTTATTAAGTCGTATCTAATGGAGTTTGGAAAATCATTTTAAGAGCGATTTACTGCCGCTAACGGCCTCCTTGCCAATGGGCAGTACGCCGAGTACAGCCCATCGTCTCGGATTCCGCCGAGCGTTGTAAATCATCACTTAAAAGTGATTTTCTGTCTGTTCCCTAAATTCCTTAAATTCCCTAAACTCCCTACATAAATCACGCCTGAGCGTGATTTATGCCCAATAGGGCTTTAATGGGGCTGTCTGACAAACTTGCCGGACAGCCCCTTTTCTATTTCTCTTCGTATTTGAATCCCACACCTTTGTGTGTTACGATGCGCTCGTTGCCCAACTTGCGACGCAGGCGACGTATGTGAACGTCGAGCGTACGGTCGCCTACAACAATGTCATCTCCCCATACCGTTTCGAAGATGTCACGGCGAGAAACGACGTGTCCCGGGGAGGAGCATAATAGGCGCAAAATCTCAAATTCCTTGCGAGGAAGAGTATGCTCTACTCCGTTGATTGTCAGTGTGTAGCGCTTTTCATTGAGGGAAATATCCGGCTCCGTTTCAATCGTAGTTTCGGTATCGCTTATGCGCTTCATTATGGCATTTATTCGACTGCATAATACACGCATGCTTACAGGCTTGGTAATGTAGTCGTCGGCTCCGGCATTGTAGCCGCCGACAAGACTCTCCTCGCCACACAATGCCGAGAGAAATATCACCATCGTATCTTTTAGTTGCGGATGTTGACGTATCGCCTCGCAGGTCTGGCGGCCATCCATCACGGGCATCATCATATCCAAAAGAATAAGATGAGGTCTTACCTGCTCGGCTTTGAGCAGGCCTTCGGCTCCATTTGCTGCGGTGTGAACCTCATAACCCTCTTTTGTGAGGTTGTATCGTATAAATTCTCGGATGTCGTCCTCGTCATCCACAATCAGTATGCGATAAGCCATATGGGCGAAAGATGTGAGTTTTACTTTTCAGTTTGCGGCAAGGTGCGAAACACACTCTTCTACTATTGTAGAAACCTCGTTTCGGCCTCGGTATTGTCGTTATCAACGGTACAAATATATGAAAATTATGCCAAATATGCTCCAAATGATGTTTTGTTAATTTTTTATGGGTGTTTTTTCGTTAAAAATATTGATGAAAATCCGATAAAATTTTTACCTTTGTGCGAAACTATGCTCGGGAAAGAGTACGAGCAATAAAATTTTGTGATAATGACTGCTATTAAAACTATGGAAGCCTCTTTGCAAGAGGTTGTCAGCAATGCTGAGGATGCGTTGAAGGAGAATTTGGAACAGGTTGAGTGTCAGGATACTGTCGCCCAAGAGTCGGTGTGTGCCGAGGAGGAGTTGCAGTGTGCGGATGTGATTGTTGAGGCGGATGATGCCGAGGCAGAAGATGCAGTCATAAAGAGCAAGTTGGCAGGCAAGAACAAGGCGGAGTTGTTGGACTACCTTGTAGAGTTGGTTTCTGAAAATCAAGTGCAGAATATTCGCCACGAGGTTGAGGCTGTAAAGGTGGCATTCTATAAATTACACCGTGCCGATATGGATTTGCTCTATAAGCAGATTGAGGAGGGTGCTGATGTCGAGTTGGGTCAGGATCCCGACGAGGCTCGATTTAAGGAGTTGTATAAGGTGTATCGTGACAAGCGTGATGAGTATGTTGCAGATGTAGAGCGCCAGAAGGAGGAGAACTATAAGGCTAAACTCGAAATTATCGAGGAGTTGAAATCTTTGGTTTCGGGCGATGAGGCTATGAATAATACATTTGCTCATTTCCGTGAGTTGCAGAATCGCTGGAAGGCGGTAGGTCCGGTACCTCAGAAGTATGTAAATGATGTTTGGGAGACCTACAACCTCCATGTTGAGAACTTCTACGACTTTGTGCATATTAATAAGGAACTGCGAGATTTGGATTGGAAGAAGAATCTCGAAGCCAAGACCGCACTCTGTGAGCAGGCTGAGGCCTTGACCGAGGAGGCGCAGGTTGTTGAGGCGTTCCATAAGTTGCAGAAGTTGCACGACGAGTGGCGTGAGATTGGCCCTGTTTCGGGTGAGCATAAGGAGTCTGTATGGGCACGATTTAAGGCTGCGTCAAGCATCGTAAACCGTCGTCATCAGGAGTACTTCGAGGGATTGAAGAGTGCGCAGATGGCAAACTTCGAGCGCAAGAGCGCAATCTGCGAGGAGATTGAGTCGATGAGTACCTTGACCCTCACTTCACATAAGGCGTGGAATAAGGCGAGCGAGCAGTTGCTCAACTTACAGAAGGAGTGGAAGACCATAGGTTTTGCTCCGAAGAAGGAGAATACGAAGGTGTACGAGCGTTTCCGTGCAGCGTGCGATAAGTTCTTTGAGCAGAAGCGTGCTTTCTATTCCGAGGTTAAGGAGGGTATGGATGCCAACCTTAAATTGAAGGAGGCTTTGTGTGAGGCCGCCGAGATTTTGCAGGAGAGCGAGGAGTGGAAAGAGGCTACCGAGAAGTTGCTCGCATTGCAGGCCGAGTGGAAGAAGATCGGAGGAGTATCTCGTCGTCACGCAGATGTGATTTGGAAGCGTTTTCGAGCAGCGTGCGATAAGTTCTTTGAGCGCAAGGCACAGCACTTCGCTTCAAAAGAGAATCAGTATGAAGATAATCTTCGTCGCAAGAATGAACTGCTTGCAGAGATGGCTGCGGCAGATATTAAAGATGGTGGCTACGATAAGATTAAGGAGTATCAGCGTCGTTGGAGCGAGATAGGCTTCGTGCCTATTAAGCATAAGAACGAGTTGCAGGCTCGTTATAAGGAGGCGGTTGATCGTCTTTTCAGTGTCGTGCGTGGAGCAGATCGTGAGAATGCAATGAATCGTTTCAAGGAGCGTGTCTCTTCGTTGAAAGCCGGTGGCGAGAAGCGTTTGCGTAGCGAGCGTGAGAAACTCTACAATAGAGTGCGTCAGTTGGAGCAGGAGGTATCTACCTTGGAGAACAATATCGGTTTCTTCTCTCGCTCAAAGGGTGCAGAGGCTATTATCGCTGAGGTTGAGGCTCAGATTGTAAAAGTAAAGCGAGAAATCGCCGACACAATAGCAAAAGTAAAAATGATTGACGGTGAATAATCATCGTCAATCTTCAATTTTTGGGAAAGGAAAATATAAATAATTAAAAATATACGACTATGAAATTGTCAAGAACAAAGTATATCTTCGTTACCGGAGGTGTAGCATCTTCTCTTGGAAAGGGTATTATCTCATCTTCACTTGCACGTTTGCTTCAAGCACGTGGATATGTAACCACAATCCAGAAGTTTGACCCATATATCAACGTTAGCCCTGGAACGCTAAATCCTTATGAGCATGGCGAGTGCTATATTACAGAGGATGGTACAGAGGCCGACCTCGATTTGGGACACTATGAGCGTTTTACCTCTATCGCTACTTCGAAGAATAATACCGTTACGACTGGTAAGATTTACCAGGCAGTTATCGAGAAGGAGCGCCGTGGAGATTATCTCGGTAAGACCGTGCAGGTGATTCCTCATATTACCGATGAGATTAAGCGTCGTATTCAACTTAACGGTCAGACCAAGCAGTTCGATATCGTAATCACCGAGATTGGTGGTACTGTTGGCGATATTGAGTCTTTGCCGTTTATCGAGTCTGTTCGTCAGTTGCGTAACTCGCTCGGCTATCAGAATACGGCTCTCGTACACTTGGCATGGGTGCCTTATTTGGCGGCTTCTGGCGAGTTGAAGACCAAGCCTACACAGCACTCTGTTAAGGCTTTGCAGGAGAATGGCTTGCAGCCTGATATTTTGGTGCTTCGTGCCGAGCATTCGTTGGATAAGGAGGTTAAGAGAAAGATTGCCCTCTTCTGCAACGTAATGCCTGAGGCTGTTGTTGAGTCGGTGGATATGCCTACAATCTACGAGGTGCCTTTGCGTCTGTATGATCAGCAGATGGATAAGGTTGTGCTTCAACGTTTGGGCTTGCCGGTAGATGATACCGAGTCTGACCTTACGGCTTGGAGAGCATTTGTTGATAAGGTTAAGAATCCTTCAAAGCGTGTAGATATTGCATTGGTTGGTAAGTATGTTGAGTTGCCAGATGCATATAAGTCTATTATAGAGTCGTTCGTTCACGCAGGTGCAATGAATGATGCAAAGGTTAAGTTGCACTTGATTAAGGCCGAGTCTGTTACTGCGGAGAGTGCAGCAGAGGTATTGAAGGGTATGTCGGGTATTTTGGTTGCACCGGGTTCGGGTAACAGAGGTATCAGTGGCAAGATTGAGGCCGTACGTTATGCACGTGAGAACAATATCCCATTCTTCGGTATCAACTTGGGTATGCATTGCGCAGTTGTTGAGTTCGCTCGCAATGTATTGGGTCTTACCGATGCTGCTTCGACCGAGAACGATAGCGCAACAAAGAATCCTGTTGTTGATTTGATGGAGGAGCAGAAGGGAGTTGCCGAGAAGGGTGGCACAACTCGCTTGGGCGGTTATGTATGTACCCTCGATGCCGGATCAAAGGCTGCGAAGGCTTACGGCATTACCTCTGTGGTTGAGCGTCATAGCCATCGTTATGAGTTTAATACCGATTACCGTGATGCATTCGAGCAGGCAGGTATGAAGTGTGTGGGTATAAATCCTGACACCAACCTTGTGGATGTTGTCGAGTTGGAGAACCACCCATGGTTTGTTGCTACACAGTATAACCCTGAGTATCAGAGTACTGTTGAGCATCCTGCACCACTCTTCGTAGCATTCGTTGCTGCGGCTCTCAACTATATGGAGCAAAACAAATAGGCAAAAAGTTGTTGTAAACAATAATATTGAAAAGAAAACAATAAATAGGAGATGAATAATAACAATAGCGGAAGCAATAAACAATCTATAATCGGTTTTGTACTCATTGGTCTCATATTCTTGGGCTATGTGTTGTACAATAACTACCAGATGAAGAAATACAACGAGCAACTCGTGGTAGAGCAGACCGAGCAACTCGCACAGGCCGCATCCGAGGCCTTGGAGCCGGTTGCCGAGAGTGAAACTTCGACCGTGGAGACTAAATCGGAGCAGCCGCTTGTCGATGTTGCCGAAATTGAGACATTGAGCATCGAGAACGATGTTTTGAAGGTGGAGTTCTCTACTTTGGGTGCGCAAATCGTTGATGCAACGCTTAAAGATTATACGAAGTATGCACCGAAGAACGAGCGCCACGAACTCGTTAAGTTGTTTGATCCACAGAGTGCAAAGTTCAACCTTTCGTTCTATCTCAAACATCAGAATCGTAACACGCTTGTAAACACTGCGGAGCGCAACTTTGAGTTGTTGCCTGTTGAGGTTGTTGATGGTGCGCAGGTTGTTACAATGCGTCTGCCTTTCGGCGATGGAGCATCACTCGACTATGTCTATACGCTCTATGATAATAAGTTGGCAGAGCGTGACTATATGGTCGATTTTCAGGTGCGTATGAATAATCTTGCGCCACTGATGTCTAACCAGTCGAGCATCGGTGTGGATTGGAGCAACCGCTCATATCAGAATGAGCGTAGTTTCAAGAATGAGAATATGTACACCACCGTGGCATACCGTCTGCCTCGTGAGAAGGATATCGAGGAGTTGGGTATGTCGGAGAAGTCGCAGAGCGAGAAGGTCTCGTCTTCGGTAGAGTGGGTTGCCTTCAAGCAACAATATTTTACCTCTGCACTCATTGCTCGTAACACAGACTTCTCATATGCAGATGTTGAGTATGATACCGTAGGCGCAAAGTCGGGATATATCAAGGACTTTTCGATGAGTGGTGCTGTGGCTTATACTCCGCAGACTACTTCGTACGACTTCTCTTTCTACCTCGGTCCTAACAAGTTCTCGGTATTGAAGAAACTTACTGATGCTAATGGCGAGTCATTGGAGATGGAGCGTATCATTCCGCTCGGTTGGATTTTTTCGACCTGGATTAGCCGTTGGATTGTTATTCCTATTTTTGATTTCTTGCAGAAGTATATCGCATCGTTTGGTCTTATCATCCTGATTTTGACCTTGATTGTTAAGTTGCTGATCTTCCCACTTACATATAAGAGTTACCTCTCGATGGCCAAGACTCGTGTTTTGCGTCCGGAGATGGAGGCTATCAATGCCAAGTACCCTCGACAGGAGGATGCAATGAAGAAGCAGCAGGCTACTATGGAACTCTACCAGAAGGCGGGTATCAACCCTATGAGCGGATGTTTGCCAATGCTCATCCAGATGCCTATCCTGATTGCGATGTTCCGTTTCTTCCCTGCATCTATCGAGTTGCGTGGAAAGTCGTTCCTTTGGAGTGATGATCTCTCTTCTTATGACAGCATTCTCGATTTGCCGTTCAATATTCCGTTCTATGGAGATCACGTGTCGTTGTTCTGCTTGTTGATGACCATTGTGATGTTCGTATATTCATATATGAACTATAAGCAGACGGCTGCTTCACAGCCACAGATGGCAGGTATGCAGATTATGACTGTATATATGATGCCGCTGATGATGCTCTTCTGGTTTAATGACTATTCGAGCGGTTTGTGTTATTACTACCTGCTTTCGAACTTGATTACCATCGTGCAGACCTTTGCAATTCGTATGCTTGTGAATGATGACAAGGTGCGTGAGGGTTTGACCAAGAAGATGAAGAACACGAAGGGCAAGAAGTCACGCTTCCAGCAGAAGTATGAGGAGTTGATGAAACAGCAGGAGGCGATGTCTCGTCAGCAGCAAGGTCGTAAATAATGGCATTTATTCCATCTATATCTAACGAGGAGGTAGCCTTACTCGAAGTCGTGCAGTACGATGGCGAAATTGTCGTTGTCGATGCCGCAGAGGCTTTGAATGAGGCTTGCCACCACCTTGCACAGCAGAGTATTATCGGTTTTGATACCGAGACTCGCCCATCATTTACCGCAGGAGTGAGTAACAAGGTGGCTCTTCTGCAATTATACGGTGGGGGACGATGTTTCTTGATACGTCTGAATCGTGTGGCTATGTCACGAGAGTTGCTTCATATTCTTGAAGACGAGAAGATTATCAAGGTAGGCGCTGCTGTGCAGAATGATATTACAGGGTTGAATGTTCTGCGTCACTTCAAGGCTCGTGGTTTTGTCGATTTGCAGAGTATGGTCGGCAATTACGGCATTGAGGATAAGAGTTTAAGAAAAATTTCGGGTATAGTCCTCGGGAAAAAGGTCTCCAAGGCTCAGCGACTGAGTAATTGGGAGGCAAAGATACTGACACCGCAGCAGCAAATCTATGCGGCTACGGATGCCTGGGTATGTGTAGAGATTTATAACAGACTTATCTCGATAAAGAAATAGGTGCGCTATTTAGGCGTTACACGGCGGAATATGGCTAATGGAAAGCGGCGAACGGGTCGCATCCATAGCCATATTTTTGCTAATGTAAGATGCAACATCGAGCAGTCGATGACTCCATAAACCTTGTCACGGCTCATTGTTTCAGTTCCATATATGTTGCCGTCGCCAAGCAGAGTTACCTTATCCCCATTCAGGGCAATTATTCTGTGAATCACAAAGTTGTTGCCGCTGTCGGCCAATACGACATTGTACTTGCGAAAATCTTCGTGGCGAATAGGTCGCAATACTACGGTAGAGCCGCTGAGGAAGAATGGCAGCATGCTCTGGCCTTGTACCTTTACCGTTACATTAGAACCTTCGAGCAACAGGTCACGTACGACAGAGAACATCGCTCGGTTATTTACCTCTTGAACCTTCATTACTTTGTGTAGATTGTATTGTAAGACAACTGAGCGGCCTCAGGATTAGGCAGACACTCCAAGTGATATACCGGTACAGCGGCAATCATCTCGGAGAGTGTGTCGCAAATCGCATCCTGCAACTTGTCGTCATAGGCAAATGCCGGAGGACACGAAGGAAGTAATGCTCCGATAGCGTTCAATACGCCAAGACGGTGGATCTTGTTGTATGGCGCCTGCGATAAGCGGATAAAACCTCGAATAGGGTAGTGCAGGTTGCGATAGCAAGGGGTCTTACCGCTCCATGGCGAGCCGAAGGCGGTAGGAACGCCATCTACAAGTCTGATTATCGGACTGTCGTCGTTGAGCAGTTGCGTACCCTCGATATTCTCACGCCACAAACGTGTGTGGGTGCTTTTGCCTGTTCCTGACTCTCCAAGACAGAGAACAGCACCCTTATCCTTGATAAGTACCGACGAGTGAATAGCGATGGCACCAAGAGGAACGGTACACAGACCAAACATAATCCATAGTCCGAAACGCAATAGAGAAACCTCTACACGGCCGTCGCATCCGCAGTTTGTTATCACGAGATTAGAATCATCCTCTTTAACGTAGGTGTTTATATAGTCACCTTTCTGCATCCAGAAGAGGTAACCTTTGTCGTAGCGACAGAGGTGACACGTTGCATACTCCGCCTCAAAATCGAAGAGATGCAACTCTTTGATATTCGAAAAATTATCGGGGGTGACGTCAACATCGGTACGCAGCAATATATCAGGCGTGCGTGCAGCATCATACTCGACAACAAAAGGGATAAAACCCTTGACTCCCTGCGCCGCTATATCTGAATGTTCTCCCTCGGTACGAATGAGGTATTGTGCAACTATATAATCCATTCCGCTCTCTATTTTAGTGTTATTATCTTATCGCAGTAGGCGAGCGAACTCTCTCGGTGTGCGATAATTACTATTGTAAGTTCTTTATCCGCCTCGGAGAGAGTGCGGATAGAGTCGTTGATACTCTGTTCGGTTTCGTTGTCGAGGGCAGATGTTGCCTCATCAAAGAAGAGAATGTCGGCCTGCTTGTAGAGCGCACGTGCAATTCCTATGCGCTGACGTTGTCCGCCCGAAAGTAGAGCGCCACACTCGCCGATACGACTCTCTATACCATTCGGCAGAGCCTTTACGAACTCGCCTAATGAGGCCATCTCTATTGCTCGTTCAATTCTCTGCATGTCGATTTCGGACTCCTCGCATCCAAGTGCAATATTGGCAAGGAGTGTACTATCGGTCAGAAAGACATGTTGCGAAACGTATCCTATTGTATTCTGCCACTTGCGACGATTATTCGAACGCAGAGCCTCTCCGTCAATTGAAATCTCTCCTTCGGTCGGCTTGTATAGACCAAGAAGTAGGTTGAAGAGCGTGGTCTTACCCGCTCCCGAACGACCATTTATACCCACCTTCTCGCCTTTGCGAATCTCAAATGATAGGTTGTGCAACGTATCATGGTCGCTATCCTCGAAGCGGAATGAGAGGTTGTCGATAGTGATTTTGTCGTGGAACTCAAATCGCTCCGACGAGGTGTCCTCTACCTCCGAAGGGCGGTCGAGGTTTGCATCACGTATGATGTCGATTGTGTAGCGGTTGTATCTCAGAGATGTCCACGCCGCCATAATTGCTCGGATGGAAGGCATCAAACGCAGTGCGGCAATGGCAAATATGCCGAATAGAATCTTCATATCGCCACTCTCCAAGCCGACGCTCAGACTCACAAGCAACGCCATGCCGATAGCGAGTCCTACTTCTGTGAATATGTGCGGAAGGTTTGATATTGTGGCATTCTTTGCACCCACATCAACAATCGTATCCACATTCTTCTCGAATGATGCGAGCATACGAGGAAAGGCGTTGTTTATCTCGATGTCGGCATATCCACGATAGGTTTCCACCACATCACGGAATTTCTGACGGTGTGCTTCGTTCTCTATCTTTCCATATTCGTTTACACGACGGCGCACCAGAGTGAAGTAGAGCCATACGGATGGAACGAAGATGGCGATGGTCAGCGCAGCCGTCAGCGGATTGTATATCAAGATTGTCGCAAAAATCATTACAAAGAGGGCAATCTCGCTGCATATAACGGCCAGCGGACGCAATACTCCCGACACGAAGGTGTAGCATACGACATTGACATTGCGTGAGAGTACGGCCGAGTTACTCGACTTTATGAACGATAGACCTCGGTTGAAGTAATCGATGTAGAGATTGCGTGACAAATAGCGATAGAGCGTATAGGTATAGTCTCGCTCGAAACGATACAGAAAGAGGTTTGCAGCGCACTTTGCAAGGATAAAAAGCACCATTGCAGCCGATATGCATACAACAAATATCGTGTCGGACTCGAAGGCGAGCGAGTTGTATATCGCAGCCAAATATTTGTTGGAGTGTATGCTCTGCGTATCGAGAATAAGATAGAGGATTGGAAGCATGGCGGCTAATCCCACAAAGTTGAGTAGCGCTCTGACGAATATAGAGAGAGCGACCGCAATACCTTGCGCTCGAAACGGAAGTGGTATAACTCTTAAAATTGACTGCTTCATAATCTCTACAAAGATACAAAAATTTCTTAAATAACCTCCTCTATTCGTGATTCACGAACATACCATATAAAACCGCTGACCTTTTTGTATCCCATTTGTCGCAACAACGAGATATATTCGGACATTTGTCGTCGATAGGTTTTCTCCTCTTGGCCGAACTTATAATCTACAACAACTGCCTCATTGTCGGATATCATAACTCTGTCGGGGCGGCGTATGTCATTGCCGGATATAATGTTACTCTCACGGCGAACACTTTTCCAACGACCGTCAAACCATCCTCCTGCGATGGTGTTGTCTAATGCTTGGTCCACTTGTGTAATCAGAGCAGCGCACTCCTGTGGGCTCAGCAGACCATCTATATGCAGAGCCTTGATTGCTGTCGTTATATCTTGACGTGAGGAGGCATTTTCAAAGACCTTATGCAGCATAATACCCTCATCACGAGGCGATAGTCGTTCGCTCGAACTATCAATGTATCGGGATGATGGAGTGTTTATCTTTATGTCGAGCGGCGAGGAGAGGTATCTCTTCATACGCACGATTGTCGGTTTTGCTCCGCCTCTCTTTCTTTGCCTGCCCTCTCTCTTTGGCTCCGGAGAGTCAAATTTGCCGACAGTGAAACTCTCTTCACCACTCTCCTCGTCAATCGTTAATGAGACTATATTGTAAAGCAGATGTGCAACTGTCAGTTGCGAGCCTAACGAATGCTGCTGCGGAATAAATATATGTAGTTGTTCGGCGGCACGGGTGAAGGCTACGTAGAGCAGGTTTATGGCATCGACGTGCGAATATACTGTCTCGGTGTAGTATCCTTCGGCAAAAATCGAGTTCTGCACCTTGGAACTGTACGATATAGGGAACATCCTCTCATTGTCCATTCCGCTTGCAGGGGATGGCGAACTCCATATCGTCGAAGGGATACGGCCTGATGAGGTTATCGGGTCGAGGTTCCAGTCGCAATACGGTATGATGATGACCTTGTTTTCAAGACCTTTCGCCTTGTGTATCGTCATAATCTCGATGGCATTTTCATTGCGCTCGATGCTTACCGACTTGCCGTCGCCATTCTCCTCCCACCAGTGAAGGAAGAGTGCGATGTCGGCAACCTTGCCAGAGCAGAACTTGACGATATGTTCGTGAAGAGCCTCCACGAATGCCACCTGCGTGCATAATACCTCTGCGTATCGGATGCATATCTCCTCGAATGCCTCCTCCGGAGAACTTACTCTAATGTGGTCTAACAGACGATGTTCCTCATCGGTAAGCGTGGCGGTGAAGTCATGCCTCTTGTATTCACGGTTATATATCGCCAAAGCGATGCTGTCGTCACGCTTTATCGCAAGACGCATCACCGCAAGAATAAACTGCACGCCCAAGGAGTTGTTTATCTGCAACGCCTCCTGTGTCATTACGTCAAAGTTGATGAACGGTGTGCCGGTATCCTCTTTGTCATCATGCTGCAACTTTGCCGCCTCCTTGGCTTGGAGCAGTATCTGGGCAATATTCACTCCCTCGCTCTTTGAACGAACGAGAATTGTAATGTCGCACGGGCGATACCCCTTCCGTAAAATCTTCTGAATACGCTTGACGATCTGCTCTTCGTTGCCGTCCGAAGCATTGCTTATAGATACATATCCCTCGTGCAGACTCTCTCTGCGGGCATTTTGCGCCTGACCCTCATAGGCTCGAGAGAGCGTGTCGTGCAACTCAGCGTATCGCTGTTTGCCGATTACGCCTGCCTCTCTGCCCCTGTCAAGCAGGGTGTTAAGGTGCGCATTGTCGTTGGCGATAATCTTCTCGAAGATGGTGTTGTTGAAATTTACAACCTCTCTCAGACTGCGATAGTTATCTTTGAGTGTCGTGCGCTCAATCTTTGTGTCGTTTTGGCTCAGATCCTCAGGTGCGATATGTCCCAGGATATTCCAGTCGCTACCTCGCCAACGATATATCGATTGCTTGATGTCGCCTACAAGTAGTACCGAAATGTCGGCACTCTCGGATATGGCGTTACGCAGCAGAGGAAGAAAATTCTTCCACTCTTTGAGTGATGTGTCCTGAAATTCGTCAATCATATATCGCTCGAAACGGTTGCCTACCTTCTCGTATATGAACGGAGTGTCGAGTTCGTTTACAAACTCGGCAATCGTATGCTTTGTCTCCGAGAGAAGCATCATATTCTCCTCACGGCAAATCTCCAAAGATTTTCGGTATATGTCGCCCAGCAGTGCAAAACTTCGGTAGTTTTCTAACAGCAATGCTCGGCTGTTTTGCAGAGCGGTTATGCCGCATATTTGCTCCAACATAGGTTGTAGATGTGTCGCCAATGCCATCATGTCGGGCGTTGCCTTGCGGCTCTTTGCAAACCACTCCGCCACATCGTCCGTGGAGTGTTTTATGATGGTAGCACTTGGCTCCTTCGTATTACCTGCGGCGATTGTGTCAAAGTATGATGTGAAGCCTCGCAAGAAGTCTTTGTGCGAGTAGCCTGCTTCGCTAATCATTCGAGATGCCTCGGCTGCAACCGAGCGAAGGCGCTCAATTTCGGCATCAGCCTTGGATATGTAGCGGAATACCTCCCGCTTCAACTCCTCCTTGCTCTCTATTTTCGAGATAGGTTCCTTGGTACTCTCCTTGAATAGTTCTCGTTGAAGTCGCAGAATACCCTCACGAATATCCCATCGCTTGCCTTCGGATATACGGTCCTTTGCCATCTCCATAATCCAACTGCGTAACTCTCTGTTTTCGTCAATGTCCTCCAACAGAGCGTCTACACTCTTGGTCAGCAGTGGAGCGGTATCCAACTCTATGGCGTAGTTCATCTCTATGCCGAGTTCCTTGATGAAGGCTCGCAGAATACGCTGAAAGAAGGTGTCGTTTGTAAGGATTGAAAACCTTGAATAGTCGTGCAGTATTGCTGTGCGGACCTTTAACGCTCGGTAGCGCAACTCCTGTTCCGAAAGGCCTGTGTCCTGCATCAGCATATTGAGATAATCGCTCTCCTCGCCCGAAGCCAAGTCGTCAATCTGTCGCAGAATGCGGGATTTCATCTCCTCGGTGGCCTTATTGGTAAACGTTACGGCCAAAATATGACGGAACGCATAAGGATCGAATCCGCCGCCCTTCTCCTCCGGTAGATTGCATAGCGTGTCGTAAACATACTTATATGCAAGTTGGTATGTTTTGCCCGAGCCTGCGCTTGCGCTCAATATGCGTGCTTTGCAACTATCCATTATGCTTCGTTATCTTATACGATGAGAGTGTGCGGGGCTTGTTGTTTGCCTGACACTCCTTAATTCGCTACTCTTGTACGTAGCCCGTGTCTTCATAAAGGTTTTGTCCGTTTGCAGCGGCAACAGCCAACTCGTCACAACGGTTGTTCTCTACCGTCTCGGCGTGCCCCTTGACCCATACGAAACGAACTTTGTGGCGGCGGTATATATTCAAGAAACGTATCCAAAGGTCGGGATTTTTCTTGCCTGAGAATCGCTTGCGCTCCCAACCGAACACCCAGCCCTGACTAACGGCATCGACCACATATTTGGAGTCGGAATATATTGTCACATCCGATCCTTCGAACTTCAAAGTTTCCAGAGCCACACATACGGCCATAAGTTCCATGCGGTTGTTGGTCGTGAGACGAAAACCTGCCGACAACTCCTTGCGGTGCGGACCACTGAGCAGTACAACGCCGTAGCCTCCCGGACCCGGATTGCCGAGTGCCGAACCATCCGTATATATGGTAATTTGTGGCATATGCTACTCCAATACTATCTTTAACAATTCGTCGAATGAGTCAATCAGACATGTTGCACCCGCTTCGAGCAGAGCCTCTTTCGAATGGCTGCCGAACGTCACACCGCAGGTAGCCGTGCCGGCTGCTACGCCCATCTGGATATCGTATATCGAATCTCCGACTACAAGAGTCTTCTCCGGCAAGGAGTCGGTACGACGCATAGCCTCAAAAGCGATGTCCGGAGCTGGTTTTACACTCTTTACGTTCTCTGAATCGGAGCAGACAATTTCGTTCATATATGGCATTATTCCGAGACGCTCGATAACCGGTGTTACGATGTGCTCGAAATTGTTGGTCGATAATGCCATGCGGATACCCCTCTCGTGGAGTTGGCGCATAGTCTCGGCAACCTCTGGAAACAACACAACCTTAGCAAGTCCCTCACGAAAATAGAGTTCCTTGTACTCCTCGGCGTATTGCTTTATCTTCTCCATGTCGGAGATGTTGGTCAAGAGTTGAAATCCCTCGATGAGCGAGAGACCCGTGTTGCGGGCAATCATCTCGTCATCGACCTCTATTCCTTTTGACCTCAGCAGTTTCTGGAAGCAGTAGATGATGCTCGGAATTGTATTTGCGATTGTGCCATCGAAATCGAATAGCAGTGTGGTATATCGTGCCATATTTGTTATTGCGATATCTTAACTAATTGTTCTCTATATGCGTTCAGTATGCGTGATTTAGAGATAAAGCCGAGATAGCGGTTCTGCTTATCTACCACAGGCAGCATCCAGGTGTTGTTATGCTCGAAACGAGGCAATACCTCCTGAATCTGCTCCTTCTCCAAAATCTTATCAGGCGGCTGAATCATATAATCGGTAATCAATGCGCCCCATTTCTCACGTTTGAACATATCCTCACGCAAATCGTCTAACTGCACGATGCCGAGCAGATGGCCAAAGTTGTCAATAACAGGGAAAATGTTGCGACGAGCCGTGCTTATTACCTGTACAACATCGCCCAAGGAGTGATGCTCTTTCAATCGTACGAAGTCGGTCTCCATCAACTCTTCGAGGTTGAGGAATACGAATACCGATTGGTCTTTGTCGTGTGTGAGCAGTTCACCCTTTTTGCGCAGATGTTTCGTATAGATTGAGTCGGGGTCGAGGTAGTGGCCTACGGCAAATGCAATGCAGGCAACTATCATCAGCGGAATGAAAAGACCGTAGCCGTTCGACAATTCTGCAATAAGGAATATGGAGGTCAAAGGTGCTTTCATCACTCCCGACATCACTCCCGACATACCTACCAATGTGAAGGCGGCGATAGAGACATTCCAATCGAAGCAGATGTTGCAGAAGATTGCCATTGCGGCTCCCGTGAATGCTCCGACAAAGAGCGATGGAGCGAATGTTCCGCCTACACCTCCCGCAGCATTAGTTGTAGCCATTGCAATAACCTTGAAGAACATCACTGCCACAACATAGAGCAATACAACCCACTCTATATCCTTGAATGGAGAGAAGAGAGAGTAGTTGAATATCGACTGCTTGTCGCCGTGCATCAGCGATACGAAGGCCTCATAACCCTCGCCATAGAGCGGAGGGAAGAGGAATATCAGCACGCCTAACACAATGCCGCCAATAGCCCAGCGCTTGTATTGGCTCTTGATGGATTGAATGTAGCGGCCGATAAAGGAGTTTGTCGTAGTGAAATAGTACGACATCAAACCGCAAATGCCTCCCAGCAGGATAAATAGCGGGATATGCTTAATCTGGAACATATCCGCATCGGTAAGCGAGACGGAGATAATCGGATCAAAACCACGCAGAACAATGGCGAGAGTTGTTGCCGTGATGGAAGAAATAAGCAGAGGAATAATTGATGCCGAAGTAATGTCGAGCATCAGAATTTCCAATACAAACACCACTCCCGTAATCGGTGCCTTGAAGATAGATGCAACGGCTGCACCTGCTCCACAGCAAAGAAGAAGCGTGATATTTTTGTAGTTGAGTTGGGCAAGTTTTCCGATATTCGAGCCGATGGCCGCACCTGTCAATACGATAGGGGCCTCAGGTCCGACCGAACCTCCAAATCCGATGGTTGTAGCACCGCCGACAATTGAGGTCCAGCAGTTGTGTCCTGCAATGCGTGAGCCTCGGCGTGACATCGAATATAGCACACGGGTTACACCCTCCGAGATGTTGTCACGAACAATGTACTTGACAAAGAGTGTTGCCAAGATGATACCGATAGCGGGGTATATGAGGTACAAGAAGTGGAATGTATCAACCTTAAACCAATTGACAAGCGCACTCTTGATAAGATGCAACAATACCTCAAACAGATATGTGCCCAAACCTGCAAACGCACCAACAACCACAGCGAGTATCATCAACATCTGACGCTCGCTCAGTCGCTGCGTAATGCGCAAAAACCACTTGTAGATCTTCTCTCGGTTTTGTGGATTTATGTAGTTTGAGCGTTCGATAATCTTCATTGTTCTTCGTGCGGGGCTGCCCTGCGATAGCGGTTATTTGCTCTGTTGCTTGTACTGCTCGGCCTGTGCTGCAATCAACTCACGGTCGGCGAAGTAGTTAATCTTCATTGCGTTACGAACATCGTTCAGAGTTTCTGCCGCTGCTGCACGTGCCGTCTTGGAACCCTCTTCGAGAATGCGATATACCTCCTCGATGTTTTGCTCCCAATACTTGCGACGCTCACGAATAGGCTCCAACATTTCGTTCAGAATAGCGATAAGCAACTTCTTGCACTTAACATCGCCAAGACCACCACGACGGTAGTGATCCTTCATTGCATCCAAAGACTCATACTCCGGCAAATATTTCTCGAAATGCTCAGGACGGCAGAAGGCGTCAAGATATGTGAATACGCAGTTACCTTCGACCTGACCAGGATCCTCGATGCGCAGGTGGTTAGGGTCGGTGTACATTCCCATAACCTTCTGCTTAACCTCCTTCTCCGAATCGGAGAGGTAGATGCAGTTGCCGAGCGACTTGCTCATCTTCGCCTTGCCGTCAGTTCCGGGCAGACGCAGGCAAGCACGGTTCTCCGGTAACAAAATCTGTGGCTCAACCAATGTCTCTCCATATACAGAGTTGAACTTGTGCACAATCTCACGAGTCTGTTCAATCATTGGCTCCTGATCCTCGCCAACAGGTACGGTTGTAGCCTTGAATGCAGTGATATCCGAAGCCTGTGAGATAGGATAGGTAAAGAAGCCTACCGGAATACCCTTACGCTGTGTAGTGTCACCATCGGCTACCTCCTCCGAGAATCCACGCATTTTGATCTCGGTCTTTACGGTAGGGTTACGCTGCAAGCGTGCTACGGTTACCAGATTCATGTAGTAGAATGCAAGTTCGCATAACTCGGTTACGTATGACTGCACAAAGATGGTTGAACGGGTAGGGTCGATGCCACACGAGAGGTAGTCGAGCGCTACTTCGATAATGTTCTGACGTACCTTCTCAGGGTTGTCGGCATTATCTGTAAGTGCTTGTGCATCAGCAATCATAATAAAAATCTTGTCAAACTCTCCTGAGTTCTGCAACTCTACACGTCGGCGCAATGAGCCTACGAAGTGTCCCAAGTGAAGTCGGCCGGTAGGACGGTCGCCGGTAAGGATTATTTTTTTCATACTCTATTTTATGTCTAATAAAATACAAATATATGGAAAATTGTTAAAATTTCCTTGCTTGTCATTGAATGTATAGGTTTTTTTTATATTTTTGCGTAGATAATACGCAGTAGTTATGACGGTAATCCAACTTGAATATCTTTTGGCAGTAGCGAACTTTGGCAGTTTCTCGGTAGCAGCCGAGCATTGTTTTGTGACGCAACCATCTCTGAGTATGCAGATTAAGGCACTTGAAGAGGAGTTGGGAGTAATGCTTCTCGACCGCTCTAAGAAGCCTGTAATGCCTACCCGTGCGGGCGAGGCTGTGATAGAGCAGGCTCGTGAGACACTCAAAGAGTTTAACTCGATAAAGGAGGTTGTTTCGCAACTCAAAGGAGAGATTGCCGGCAAGATTCGTCTGGGTGTTATTCCGACGATTGCACCTTATCTGCTTCATCGCTTTATTCCGGAGTTTGTACGTCGTTATCCGAAGGTAGAGTTGGAGGTGCGAGAGATGCAAACGGCCTATATTATAGATGCTCTGAATCACGACCGTATTGATGTGGCTTTGGTTGCAGGAGGCACTTGTGGTGACGGTATTATGGAGCACGAACTTTTTGATGATCGCTTCTATGCCTATGTTTCGCCGTCGAACTCGCTCTACAATAAGTCGAATATCCGTATCGAGGATATAGATATGCGTGAGTTGGTGTTGCTTAGCGTCGGAAACTGTCTGCGTGACCAGGTTTTGGAGTTGTGTCAGGCTCGCAGTTCGGTGCCTTCTCGTTACTACTTTGAGTCGGGCTCGCTTGATACTCTGATGCGTATCGTTGATTCGACATCGAATATGACAATCATTCCGGAGATGGCTCTGCCATATATTCCAGCCGAGCGCAGTCGTCAAATCAAGACTCTTTTTAAGGGTGCATCCTCTCGAAAAATTGCTTTGGCCGTGCGTCGCACCTATGTGAAGAAGTCGTTGGTAGATGCGCTTAAAGCGACGATCTTGGATTCGATATAAGTCGCCAATAATGAATAAAAAGCCGGTCAACTCAGATAAGGTTGACCGGCTTGTTTGTTATCTATATTTTAAGAATTTTCTCTCTGTCGATTTCAAGTTGTTGTTGCAACTCCTCGATTGAAGAAAAGCGTTTCTCGTCACGAATCTTGCAGAGCAGACGTACTCGCAGGGTTTGTCCGTAGAGATAGCCCGCAAAGCCAAAGATATGAGTTTCGAGCAGTCGTGTCTTGCCATCTACCGACGGGCGAACGCCAACGTTTGACATTGCTTTATAAATCTTTCCGTCAATATCCACCTCCGAAGCATAGACACCATTCTCCAAATCGTTGCGTCCGGCAATATCTATATTTGCAGTAGGAAATCCGAGGGTACGTCCCAAGCGATTTCCTCCAATGACCACGCCTTCTATCTCTGCTATTGCTTTCGGATTAGACATTTTCAGTAAGTTTTTTTACTAATGTATATTGGGAGAAAAACTCTTTGGCAAAAACACGCAGTACGGTATAGCAAGGTATTGCAAGTAGCATACCGAGGATGCCACCTGCCGAGCCTGCTAATAGAATTACGATAAAGACTTCGAGAGGATGGGCTTTAACTCGCTCGGAGTAGAGCGTCGGCTGTAATACAAAGTCGTCAAGACCTTTGACTGTCAGTATTGTGCAGACAATAACCGTGAGTGTATAGGTTATTGTGCATCCATCAATAGGCGCAGTGATTCCGATAAACATGGAGGTTATACCACCGATGACAGGGCCTGCATAAGGTATTACATTCATAACTCCCATGATGATACCGATAAAGCAGGCATCTTCGGTGTGCATGCCGAAGATTATCAGCGTAACCGATATTACCACCATAAGAATCATACTCTCGACGAGCAACCCCGTGAAATATCGTGCCAACAGTACGGATATTTTATCCATCGCACGTACCACGTTTTCCTTGTATTTCTCAGGGAATAGAGCCGTAATCATCGACTGAAACAGATTGTCCTCCTTCATAAAGAAGAAGGTTATGAATGATACGGAGAAGAATACGACTACCATCGAGATACCCAAGTCGATAACCGAAGTGAAGGCTGAGTTAATAGCATTTGTATCGACAATCTCTCGTAACCACGAGATAAGAATCTCGGAGATGGAGACGTGTGATTGTTGCGACATCAGCACCGTGCTGAAATACTCCTGCATACGCTCCAATGGCTTTTGTATTGCAGAGAGGGTTGAGCCGAGGTCGAGGGTTGAAAGCCCCATTATTTTGCTGCTTACCAACGGGATGACCAATGCGCATATAGCGATGATTACCACCCACATAAGTATCAGTGTAAGTAGCGCTGCCAGCCAACGGGGAACATGGAAGCGTCCGATGCGCAGATTGGATAGTGTGCGCACTACGGGACGACCTATTACTGCCAATACTCCGGATGCGAGGATATAGACAACTACGGAGCGAAAATACCATAGCAGCGCAACAATTACAGAGGTAATTGCAAGACCTACAATCCAGCGAGTAATAGCAGAGGTTTTCATGTTCTACTTGTTGTATAAATCAGTGTGAAATACTAATCCTCATCTTTGGTTGAGAAGTCACCGATTCGAGCGATAGGGGTCTGTGTTCCAACAACAGAGTCGCCTATCTCAACGAGCAACTTCGCATCCTTTGGCAACAAAATATCAATTCGAGAGCCAAACTTGATAAATCCGCACTTATCATTTTGTGCAACATGTTCGCCTACCTTCATGTACGAAACAATACGTCGTGCCACAAATCCTGCAATCTGACGGAAGAGAATCTCTACGCCGTGCGGAGTCTCTACGACGGTTGTCGTGCGCTCGTTCTCCAACGAAGACTTGGGGTGCCAAGCCACAAGGAAACGCCCCGGATGGTATTTGAAATACTTTACAAGACCGCCCACAGGCAACCAATTGATGTGTACGTTTGTTACCGACATAAAGATAGATACCTGCAAACGCTCCTCTTGGAAGTATTCGTTGTCGTAAACCACCTCCGTTACAACGACACGGCCGTCGCATGGCGAGAATACTAAGTCTGCGTCGTGAATCTTGATACGGCGAGGCTCTCGGAAGAAATATACAATAAGGAACCAGAAGAGTCCGAGCAGTATGGTCAGCAAGATGAGCAACCAACTATGCTCGTGAACCTCCAACATATAGTATATTAAAGCCCAAATGGCTGCGCAACATACGCCCGATACGGCGATAATTCTATAACCCTCTTTATTAATTTTCATATAGATATGTATTAAAGGTTTCCAACAATAAATAGATAAACAAAGGCGTATGGTGCCGAGATAATCAGCGCATCGAATCTATCCAATACACCTCCGTGTCCGGGCATAATGCTTCCTGAGTCTTTCACTCCGGCAGAACGCTTAAAGAGTGACTCAACGAAGTCGCCCGCAACGCCCGTTACGGCAACTACGGCAGCCAAACCTCCCCAGAGAAGCAGACTCTGCTCCAACAGGTAGCCACACAGTACACCTGCACCAATCGCAGCAACTACGCCACCGAAGAATCCCTCCCAAGACTTCTTTGGAGAGATGCGCTCGCAGATGCGGCGACGGCCGACGGCAATGCCGACCAGATATGCAAAGATATCGTTTATCCAGATGATTGCGAAGTAGCAAAGCACCGTCCACGGGTTCCACTCTCCATTGCCGAGCATAAGCGGAATAAAGAGCATGAGCGACATAGGAAGGGCGATATAGAATACACCTGCGAATGTTGTTGCCACGTTGGCAATCGGAGTAGGGCTGTTGTGCCACAACTCGCATACAAACGCCGTAGGGATGATAAGCAAGAGGAAGAGCAATATTCCCAAGACCAATTTGCCGGTCACCTCCTCCACGGTAAGGCCGTAGTTAAGGAATACGACAAGGCTCAATCCGAAGATTGCCAATGCACTGCCGAGGCTAATGCCCGAAAGCGGAGCGTAGCCCTTCTTGCGACACAATTGGACAAATTCGATCACCGAGCCGACCATTATCAGTCCCAACAAGACTCCGAAGCCGATTTTGCCACATAATATCAAGCCGACAACGAGCAACAGTAGAACTGCGCCACTCAATGTACGGACAGTAAGGTTTTTCATTTTATCACTCATTGTAGGTTAGTTTTATTCGTTTTTGTTGGTTGCTGACTCGGCCGTTGTATTGTCGTCACTCTCTGTCGGTATGTTAACAATCTCAGCCTCCTTTGCAGCCTTCTCTGCCTCGGCTTTCTCTCTTTCGATATCCTTCTTTCGCTTGCCGAAGATGCGCTCGACATCCTCAGTAAAGACAACCTCACGCTCCAAGAGCAACTCAGCCAATGCTACCATGCCGTCACGATGCTCGTCAAGCACCTGCTCTGCCATAGCGTAGGCCTTGTTGATAATCTCCTTAACCTCGTTGTCTATCGCTTGTGAAGTCTGCTCCGAGTAAGGTTTTGTGAAGGACATATCGCTCTGACCTGTTGAGTCATAGTAACTTATCGTGCCGACTTTGTCGCTCATTCCGTAATATACGACCATCGCATATGCCTGCTTTGTTACACGCTCCAAGTCGTTGAGTGCACCGGTCGAGAGATGTCCGAAGAACTTCTGCTCCGCTACACGACCGGCAAGCGTTGCTGCCAACTCGTCCATCATTTGCTCACGTGTGGTAATTTGTCGCTCTTCTGGCAGGTACCAGGCAGCACCGAGAGCCTTGCCTCGTGGAATTATAGTAACCTTTACCAAAGGGTGTGCATTCTCCAAAATCCAACTTACAGTGGCATGACCCGCCTCGTGATAAGCGATTGTGCGCTTCTCGGCAGGGGTAATTACCTTGTTCTTGCGCTCCAAACCGCCGATTATTCTATCTACGGCTGCCAAGAAATCCTCCTTTGATACGAATGCCTTATTGTGGCGGGCTGCTATCAACGCAGCCTCGTTGCAGACGTTTGCAATATCGGCACCGGAGAATCCCGGAGTCTGCTTTGCGAGGAACTCACGATCGAGATTCGGGTCGAGTTTCAAACGGCGCAAATGCACCTCGAAAATCTCCTTGCGCTCGTGCAACTCCGGCAAACCAACCCCAATCTGGCGGTCGAATCGACCTGCACGCATCAGTGCCTTGTCGAGAATGTCGGCACGGTTTGTCGCTGCGAGAATTATTACGCCGGCATTGGTCTGGAAACCGTCCATCTCGGTGAGGAGTTGGTTAAGTGTGTTCTCACGTTCGCCGTTGCCCGAAACATCTGCGTTCTTACCTCTTGCTCGACCTATCGCATCAATCTCGTCGATAAATACGATGCAT